>CACZKE010000002.1 GCA_902781705.1 uncultured Bacteroidia bacterium | reverse complement strand
GACTGGTGCCGGCAGTACATCGAGGAATCCACGGGAAAAGCCGTCCCGGCTAAGTAATTGACATTCAACGAAAAGCAAATAACTCCCTGGTGCAAATGTACCAGGGAGTTTTACGTACAGTCCTGATTGTACGGGAGTTAAGCGGGACGCTTTCGGAACAGCAGGAAAACGATAGCCAAGGCCAGTCCCAGGACAAAGGCAGGAATCGAGGCCTCGGCGCCGAAGGAGCCGCCGGTAAGCCAATCGGAGCCCTGGATCACGGGCTGGATCAGCGAAGTTGTGTCATTCCCCGAAACGGCGAACCCGAAAACCGGGCCCTGGAAGTAGTTCCAGGACCAGTGGATACCGATGGGCAGCCAAAGGGTGCCGGACCACTTGTAGGCAGCGCCCAGCAGGAGTCCCGCCTCGACGGCGATGGCCAGGGAGGACCAGACGGTGGCATTGTCGTTGGTGATATGGACGAAGCCGAAAATCAGTGCCGACACGACGAGGGCGACGAGCGTTCCCCATCGGTCATCGATCATCCGGAAAACGATTCCCCGGAACAGGACTTCCTCTCCGATCGCGACGACCAGAAACATGAACAGGCTGCTGATCAAGCTGTTCCAATCCCAATGGACACTTCCGACCCGGTATCCGCCCAGCAGGGCGATGACGCCCGTCACCACGATGAAGAAGAGGAGGCCGATTCCGAAACCCAGCCCCGTATCGGCCGCCAGCCGGCGCATCGGAAGGTCCGCCGCGCGCCGTTTTTCGGTCCATTTCCACCATAGAGCGTACATCACGAGCACGAAGGCCGACGTGGCAACGCACATGAACGCCTGAAGCCAGAGCGGCATTCCGTACTCTTCGCCCAGGACCGACGGGAGCGACGAGAATCCGTAAACGAAAGTAAAAAGCAGACATCCCCCGATAAACAGCAGGAGCCACTTCCAGAAGGGGGTATCCGTCCGTTTCATATCCTACCGGTTCTTCAGAATGGCGGAGACCGTGTCCAGCAGGCGGACGGTCAGGGCGTAGTGGTCGCTGAGGACATCATAGATGCCATCCTCGGACAAGACGCCGCGTTTCAAGTCCGCCGGCAGGTTGCCTGCCTCGTCCTCCGCGAGGTCCGCATGCCAACTCTCGCTACCATAATAGGCCGACAGTTCCTGCACGGCCTCCTGAATGTCGTCGAAGCGGTCCAGGGCCGTTTCCAGGTCCTTCAGGACAGGTGCCACCGTGTCGAGCAGCTGCTCGAAATGAGAGATTCTTTCAATCGTTTCCATATGTCTGTCGTTTAGTGATGAACAGGTAGTTACCCGGATCGACGGCCGCATCCACCCGCGTTCCGAACAGGTGAACGTCACCGCCCGATGTGCAGCCCGACTTCTTCCGGAGCAAGTCGGAGGTCATCGAGATATTCCGCGCTGTCACCTCCGCCTGCGGATACCGCTTTCCCGCTTCCTTCAACGTCCGGTTGTTCAGCGGCAGCACTTCCAGCACCTCGAAGGTTTTTCCGAAAGGCCGCAGTTCCTCCGGAACCGACTCACCGACAAAAAGATGCGTATGTCTTCCTAGTTTGGTAAGGCCATACCGTTCGCAAGGCAGGTCGAAGGCCCCGGCCTTGAGGAGGGCTTTGCCCGGCTCGAAAAGACAGATTTCTCCACTCCGCTTCGCTCCGGTCGAAATGACAACAGATTCCTTCGCTCCGCTCGGAATGACAGCGGCGGCTTTGCACGGAATGACAGGGGCGGTTTCGTCATTCCCGGCTTGACCGGGAATCTCCATGACAGAGCAGCCCTCGACCACGAAAGTCGAAGGACTTCCGTTCCATTCCCGGTCCAGGAGGAAAAGGAGTTCCTTGCACTCCCCTCCTGCAGCCACGACATGCACCTCCCGTACGTGCGGGAGCCGCTTGCAGGCCATCGTGATATCCGCCATCGGCGAAAGTTTGAGCAGCACGAGACGGCTCGCCGCGAACAGTTCCGGAAGCAGCGTCAGGACATCCGGCTGGCAATCCTCGATAAGGAACACCTTCCGTCCGTCCTCCGCCCGCCGCGCCGGATCCAGGAAAATGACATCGGGCCGGAACCCGTCCAGCACCTCCTCCACCTTTCCGGGCTCCACCCTACAGTTCCGGAACCTTACATTCTCCACCCCCAACTCCTTGAAATTCCGTTCCGTCGCCTTCGCCAACCCCTCCTGCATCTCGTTATACAGCACCTCCTCCGCCACCTCCGCGAACGCCCAACTATCCACCCCCATTCCCCCTGTCAAATCAGCAATCCGCAGTGACGAAGGGTCCCGGCGCTCATCAGAGCGCCCGGCGGAGGCCGAGTCCGCAGGACTTATAGGCCGGGAGCCGCGGGGGATAATAGGGGGCAGAGCCCCCTCAAATCGTTGGGAGGGGCCCGCCGCTTGCGGTGGGAGGGGTCGCGCAGCGACGGTTTCCGGTGGTATACCCTCCAGCCGTAAACCCAAGGCAAGTGATGCCTTATACCTTGCAGTTTCAGAAGAACTGCACTGTTCGCCGGACAATCTGAAAGGGTATATCAGCGACTGGACGGCGTACCACTCGGGGACCTTCGTCCGAAGCTTGCGCCGCACTTCCAGGGTCGTGACGGCCAGGTCGATGTCGATATCCGGGTACTTGTCCCGCGACAGGAGGAGCCGGACCGGGTCGTCGGAGTCGTGCTGCAATATGAAATCGGCAAAGGTCATTTCCATTGCAAAAATACACAATTATCCTTACATTTGCATGATAGACTATAACACTAAAAACATCGATATGAAAGATTACAAGGAAGTGGTCAAGAGTTGGCTCGAAGGGAACTTCGACGCCGAAACCAAGGCAGAAGTCAAGAAACTGCAGGAAACCGACCCCGCGGGCCTGGAAGACGCATTCTACCGGAACCTCGAATTCGGCACCGGCGGCCTCCGCGGCATCATGGGCGTGGGCACCAACCGGATGAACAAGTACACGGTGGGCATGGCCACCCAGGGCCTCGCGAACTACATCAAGGAGCATGTGGAAGGCGCCGCCAGCGTGTGCATCTCGCACGACAGCCGCAACAATTCCCGCCTGTTCGCCGAGATTTCCGCCGACGTCCTTTCCAACAACGGCATCCACGTGTACCTGTTCGACGCCCTGCGTCCCACCCCGGAGCTGAGCTACGCCATCCGCTTCAAGGGCGCCACCGCCGGCATCATGGTCACCGCCAGCCACAACCCCAAGGAATACAACGGCTACAAGGTCTTCTGGAGCGACGGCGGCCAGATCACGGCCCCCGTGGACAAGGACATCGTCGCCGAGGTCGCGAAGATCGAAGACCCGGCCGACGTGCGCTTCCAGCCCGTGGAAGGCACCGTTCAGGGCGGCATCGAAGTGATGGGAGCCGAGGTCGATGAATGCTACCTGCGGGACCAGCTTTCGCTGATGCTCTCCCCCGAGTCCGTCGCCCGCCACGCCGACCTCAAGATCGTCTATACCCCGCTGCACGGCTGCGGTGTCAAACTCATGCCGGAGGCCCTTTCCCGCCTCGGGTTCAAGAACATCATCCACGTCCCCGAGCAAGACGTGAACGACGGCAACTTCCCGACCGTCGTCTCCCCGAACCCCGAGGAGCCGGCCGCGATGAAGATGGCCCTCGAGAAGGCCGACGAGACCGGTGCGGACCTCGTCCTCGCCACCGACCCGGACGCCGACCGCCTGGGCATCGCCGTCCGCAACGACGAAGGCAAGATGGTCCAGCTCACCGGCAACCAGACCTGGAGTTTCCTCACCTATTACATCCTCACCCGCTGGAAGGAACTTGGCAAACTGAACGGCAACCAGTACTGCGTGAAGACCATCGTCACTTCCGAACTGATCGCCGCCATCTGCGAAAGCTTCGGCGTGAAGTGCTACAACGTCCTCACCGGCTTCAAGTACATCGCCGAAGTCCAGAAGCAGCAGGAAGGCAAATCCGTGTTCATCTGCGGCGGCGAGGAGAGCTACGGCTTCAACCTCGGCTCCTTCGTGCGCGACAAGTGCGCGCAGGTCGCCGGCTGCGCCGTGGCCGAGTGCGCCGCCTGGGCCGCCGACCAGGGGATGACCCTGTGGCAGCTCCTCCAGAAGGTGTACAAAGAGTACGGCCTGTACGTGGAGAAGATGGTCTATATCGTCCGCAAGGGCAAGACCGGCGCCGAGGAAATCCAGAAGATCATGGCCGACTACCGTGCCTGCCCGCCGAAGGAAATCGCCGGCAGCCCGCTCGCCAAGGTCATCGACTACAACGAGCCCGAGAAGACCGGACTTCCCAAGTCCAACGTCCTCCAGTTCTTCAACGAGGCCGGCGACGTGGTCTCCGTCCGTCCTTCCGGCACCGAGCCCAAGATCAAGTTCTACTTCGGCGCCAAGGGCGACGACGCCCCCCGGAAGATCGAGATGCTCAAGGCCCAGTTCATCAGCTAGGCACTTCCGCAAACAGGAAATCGGGCAAAGACTGAGGTCTCTGCCCGATTTTCTATCTATATGAACGTAAAACGGGCAAAACGATGGTGTTTTGCCCGTTTTTGTTACATCCGCTCCGGAAGTTCGATGCCCAGGATACCCATGGCGGTGCGCAGCGTGCGCGCCATGACCGAGATGAGTTCCAGGCGGAACTTCAGCAGGGCCGGGTCCTCCTCGCGGAGGATCGGGGTGTCGTGGTAGTACTGGTTGAACTCCTTCGCCAGGTCATAGGCATAGTTCGCGATGACGGCCGGGCTCAGAGCGGCACCGGCTTCGGCGACCTTGGCCGGGAACAGGCCCAGGAGTTTGATGAGGCGGATTTCCTTCGCGGACGGCTCCAGGGAAGTCGTGATGTCTTCCGGACCGAACGCCACCGTCGCCTTGCGGAGGATGGAGCAGATACGCGCGTGCGTGTACTGGATGAAGGGGCCGGTGTTACCGTTGAAATCGATGGATTCCTTCGGGTTGAAGAGCATCGTCTTCTTGGGATCCACCTTGATGATGAAGTACTTCAGGGCGCCGAGGCCGATCATGTGATACAGCCGCTCCTTCTCCTCGTCGGAGATGTCGGCGAGTTTGCCGCTCTCCTCGGAGGTCTTCTTCGCCTCCTCGTACATGCTCTGGATGAGGTCGTCGGCATCGACCACCGTTCCCTCGCGGGACTTCATCTTGCCTTCCGGGAGTTCCACCATGCCGTAGGAGAGGTGGTAGATCTGGTCGGCCCAGCCGAAACCGAGTTTCTTCAGGATGAGCTTGAGGACCTGGAAATGGTAGTCCTGCTCATTGCCCACGACATACACGTGGGAATCCAGGTCGTACTTGGCGAACCGGCGCTCGGCCGTGCCCAGGTCCTGGGTGATATAGACGGAGGTGCCGTCGCCGCGAAGGACGAGCTTGCGGTCCAGGCCGTCGCCCGTGAGGTCGCACCAGACGGAGCCGTCGGCCTCGCGGAAGAAAACGCCCTCGTCCAATCCCTTCTGGACCAGTTCCTTGCCCAGAAGGTAGGTCTCGGACTCATGGTCCACCTGGTCGAAGGTGATGCCCAGGGCGGCATAGGTCTCGTCGAAACCGGCATACACCCAGCCGTTCATCATGGACCAGAGCGCCCGGACGTCGGGATCGTTCTGCTCCCACTTCACGAGCATTTCGTGGGCCTCCTTCAGGCAAGGGGCGGCCTTCTTGGCCTCGTCCTCGGACATACCCTCCTCCATCAGTTTCTTCACCTCGGCCTTGTACATCTTGTCGAAGGCCACGTAGCAGTCGCCCACGAGGTGGTCTCCCTTGATGCCGGTGGATTCCGGGGTCTTGCCCTGGAACTCCTTCTGCCAGGCCAGCATGGACTTGCAGATATGGACGCCGCGGTCGTTCACGATCGTGGACTTGATAACCTCGTTGCCGCAGGCCTTGAGGAGGCGCGACACGCTGTCACCCAGGAGGTTGTTGCGGATATGGCCCAGGTGCAGGGGCTTGTTGGTGTTCGGGGAGGAGAACTCCACCATGATGCGCTTGCCGGTAGCGGGAAGTTGGCCGAAAGCGTCGTTGGAAGCGATTTCGGCAAGGGTCTCGTCCCAATATACCGGCGAGAAGGAAAGGTTCAGGAAACCCTTCACGGAGTTATACGCGGCAATCTCCGGGACATTCTCCACGAGCCACGCACCGATGGCGTTCCCCGTCGCATCGGGGGCGCTGTGCGTAATCTTGAGGAGCGGGAAGGTCACGAGGGTATAATCCCCCTCGAACTCTTTCCGGGTCACGGAAACCTGCAGGATATTCTCTTGTACGTCGGCCCCGTACAGGGCCTTGATGGCCTCGGCGGCCTTCTTCTGGATAAACAGTTCCGGAGCCATGGCCTATCCCAGATAACCTTTGAGAAGTTTGCTGCGGGACGGGCTCTTGAGACGGCGGATGGCCTTCTCCTTGATCTGGCGGACACGCTCGCGGGTGAGGCCGAAGCGCTCGCCGATCTCCTCGAGGGTCATTTCCTGGCAGCCGATGCCGAAGAAGGACTTGACGATCTCGCGCTCGCGGTCGGTCAGGGTGGAGAGGGCGCGCTCGATCTCGGTGTTCAGGGACTCGTTCACGAGGCCCTTGTCGGCCATCGGGGAATCGTCGTTGGGCAGCACGTCCAGGAGGCTGTTGTCCTCCCCTTCCACGAACGGGGCGTCCACGGAGACGTGGCGGCCGCTCACGCGGAGCGTGTCGGAAATCTTGTCCTTGGGAACGTCGATCATTTCGGACAGTTCCTCGTTGGAAGGCTGGCGCTCGTTCTCCTGCTCGAACTTGGAGAGGGCCTTGTTGATCTTGTTCAGGGAGCCCACCTGGTTCAGCGGAAGGCGGACGATGCGGCTCTGCTCGGCGAGGGCCTGCAGGATGCTCTGGCGGATCCACCACACGGCGTAGGAGATGAATTTGAAACCGCGGGTCTCGTCGAACTTCTCGGCGGCCTTGATCAGGCCCAGGTTGCCCTCGTTGATCAGGTCGGGCAGGCTCAGGCCCTGGTTCTGGTACTGTTTCGCAACGGATACCACGAACCGCAGGTTCGCGCGGGTCAGTTTCTCGAGGGCCACGGGATCGCCCTTGCGGATCCGCTGGGCGAGTTCCACTTCCTCTTCCGGGGTCACCAGTTCCTCGCGGCCGATCTCCTGGAGGTATTTGTCCAGGGATGCACTCTCGCGGTTGGTGATGGACTTGGTAATCTTCAGCTGTCTCATCTATCGGTCTATAATAAAAATTACGGTCAATTCCTCAAGTAAGGAACTGACCGTAAGTCACTTGGATCGGCAATCCCTTACTTGCCGAAGCCGAAATAGAAAGCCTTTCCGTTCTCATCGACACCCTCGATGTAGATACCGCGCTGGGCTTTCTTCGCCTTCGCAATCACGTCTTCGGGTTTCGAAACGGGCTCGTCGTTCACGTACAGGATCACGGAACCGCTCTGGGCACCGGCCTCGGCCATCTTGCCCTGGCCCACGGAAACGATCTTCACGCCGGAACGCAGGCCCATCGCCTTGAGTTCCTCGGCCGTGAGCGCCTTCAGGCGGGCGCCGTAGAAGGCAACCGATCCGTCCACATCCGTCTCGCCGTTCTGCGTGGCGGCGGCATGGAAGGTAACCTCGACCGTATTCTCCTTTCCTTCACGGATATAGGTGACAACGGCCTTGTCGCCGGGGTGGTAGCTGTTGACCTTCTCCTGGACGGAGGCACCGTCCGTGACCTTCTGTCCGCCGATGGCGATGATGACGTCTCCCTGCTTCAGGCCGGCCGCTTCGGCGGCTCCTCCCTTCGAAACCTCAACTATATATACGCCGTTCATCGAATTAAGTTTCAAATCTTCTTGAATTTTTTTATCAAGGGTGGAAACCGGCTGCATGGTGATGCCCAGGACGGCACGCTTGACGGCGCCGAAATCGATCAGGTCGGAGGCGACGCGCTTGACGATGTTCACCGGGACGGCGAAGGAATAACCGGAATAGGAACCGGTCTGGGAGACAATGGCGGTGTTGATGCCCACCAGTTCGCCCTTCTTGTTCACGAGGGCGCCGCCGGAGTTGCCGGGATTCACGGCCGCATCGGTCTGGATGAAGGATTCGATCTTGAATTCACCGCTGCCGTCGGGCATTGAGCGGCCCTTGGCGGAGACGATGCCGGCGGTGATGGTACTGCGGAGTTGGGCGCCCAGCGGGGAGCCGATCGCAAGGACCCACTCGCCCAGGCGGAGCTGGTCGCTGTCGCCCATCGGGATGGTCGGAAGGTTCTGCGCATCCACCTTGATGATCGCGACGTCCGTCGCCGGGTCGGTGCCCACGACGGTGGCGTCGTACTGCTGGTTGTCGTTCAGGGTGACGGAAATCTTGGTGGCGCCGGCCACGACGTGGTTGTTCGTCACGATATAGCCGTCAGGACGGATGATGACACCGGAACCGCTACCCTTCTGCTCCCGGGACTGCGGCTGGCCGAAGCCCCATTCATCGCCGAAGAAATAACGGAAGAACGGGTCGATGTTCATGGACTGGGCACGGGACTGGACGGTCACTTCCACATAGACGACCGCCTCCACGGCGGATTCGGCGGCATAGGTGAAATCGGGATAGTCGGAATCTGCCAGATTGACAGTCCGGTATTCGACGCTTCCATTCTCTCCCACGACTTTCACGGGGTCCAGGGTCTTTTCATTGGCCTTCACGACGCCATAGGCCGTCAATCCTCCCGCGAGGACGGACAGCAAAATGGTTAAAAATCCTTTTTTCATATAGTACACAGTTTATTTGCCGCGCTAAAAATTTCAAGTTTTATGCCATTTCGCGAGAAAATTCTTATATTTGTCAATTGACGGGCCCTCCGGGGCCTTTTCTGAACCACAGGAACAAAATGAACGCGATATGAAACTGAACATTTCCAGCACCGACTTGCTCAAGGGCCTCCTGGACGTCTCCAAGGCCATTCCGTCCAAGTCCCCCCTTCCGATCCTCGAGAACTTCCTGTTCGTCCTCAAGGACGGCAAACTCGAAGTCACGGCTTCGGATTCTGAACTGACGCTCCGCACCTCGATCGAAGTGGAGGGCGCCGAGGAAGACGGCAGCATCGCCGTCCCCGCCCGCCACATGATCGACCTGCTGAAGGAGCTCCCGGACCAGCCGGTCCGCATCCGCACCGTCAGCGACAGTTCGTTCGAGTGCGCCTGGGCCAGCGGCAACTCCGTGCTACCCTACTTCCCGGCTGACGACTATCCCGAGATCAAGGGCACCGGCGAGGACGCGCAGACGGTGGAATTCCCCGCCGCCCGCCTCGTGGAAGGCATCCAGGGCACCGTCTATGCCACGGCCGACGACGAGATCCGTCCCGCGATGAACGGTATCTTCTTCGACATCGACACCGCTTCCACCACCCTCGTGGCCTCGGATTCCCACAAACTCATCTGCTACACCACGACGGACGTGAAGGCCGCCGAGAAGGCTTCCTTCATCCTGCACAAGAAGCCGGCGAACGTCCTCCGCAGCATCATCGGCAAGGACGTGGAGACCGTGGAGATCAAGTTCGACACCAACTCCGCACAGTTCACCTTCGGCGGCACGACGCTGATCTGCCGCCTGGTCGTGGGCAAATATCCGAAGTACCGCGACGTCATCCCGCAGAACAACGCCAACGTCCTGAAGATCGACCGGACGCTCCTGCTGAACACCGTCCGCCGCGTGGCCGTGTGCTCCAACAAGGCGTCCAACCATATCAAACTCACCCTCAAGGAGGGACAGTTGGAAGTGTCGGCGCAGGACCTGGGCTTCGCCCTCGCCGCCTACGAGAAGATCGTGTGCGACTACGCCGGGGATGAACTCACCATCGGCTTCAAGAGCACCTTCCTCACGGAAATCCTTTCCAACATGGGATGCAACAGCGTCGTGATCAAGTTCGCGGACGCCCGCCGCGCCGCCCTTATCCTCCCTGCCGAGGAAGAGGCCGAGACCGAGAAGATCTGCGGCATCCTGATGCCTATCATGATTTCGTAAACATCTATGGAACTGAATCTTACGAGGCCGCTGCTCTTTTTTGACATCGAGAGCACCGGCCTCAATATCGCCACCGACGGCATCATCGAACTGAGTTTCGTGAAAGCGATGCCGGGCGGTGAGGTGAACATCAAGACCTGGAAGATCAAGCCCTGGGACTACCGGAACCGGCGTGTCATCCCCATCAATCCGAGCGCATCGGAGGTAAACGGCGTAAAGGACGAGGACCTGGTGGACTGCCCCAAGTTCATCGAGGTGCTTCCGGAGGTCGCCGCCTGGCTCAAGGACAGTGACCTCGCCGGCTTCAACTCCACGAAGTTCGACCTTCCGCTCCTCGCGGAGGAGATCGAGCGCGTCCGGGAATATTGCAACAGCCGCCTTTCCGACCCGAAGGCCCACGACAAGGCGGCCGAAATGCTCGCCTGTATCGAAGGGATCGACCTCCACGAAAGCAAGATGGTGGACGTGCAGAACATCTACCACCACATGGAACCCCGGAACCTCCGCGCCGCCTACCGCTTCTACTGCGGCGGCAAGGATTTCGAGAACGCCCACACGGCGGAGGCCGACACCGTCGCTACCTATGAAGTGCTGAAAGCCCAGTTGGACCGCTACAAGGAACCGACTGAGAATCAGCAGGAAGTACTTAAGAACGATGTCGATGCGCTCTCCAAGATCGGTGCCCGCGCCCGCAACGTGGACTTCGCCGGCCGCCTGTATCTGAACGACGACGGCGAGGCGACCATCAGTTTCGGAAAGCACAAGGGCCGCACTGCCCGGGAAGTCTGGGAAAGCGAGCCCTCCTACTTCGCCTGGATCGAAAACGGCGACTTCACCCTGGACACCAAGCGGCAGTTTGCCCGCCTCAAGCAGCAGTTCCAGAAAGAAAGGAAGGAAGCCCTGAACCGCCCCGCCACGGCCGACGAGCTTGCCGGCCTCAAGAGCAAATGGGGCAGCGGGAAGCTGTTCTGATCTATTTCAACGGAAAATAATAAGTCATCGGGACCTCCTGGCCATCCAGTATGGCACGGAGGTCTTTCAGTATCATGTCCGGACAGACCGGACCGGTTTCCCAGAAAGCATTCCCGCCGCCCGGGGTGGCCTGTTTCGTATTGTTCCAAACGGATTTGTCGATGACCGGGAAATCCGCAAACAAAGGATGCACGCTCCTGAGTTGTTCCTTCGTCTGGCACCAGCCAGGATTAAGCCAGAAATCGGCTTCCTGTGCGTACTCGAAGGCTTTCTCCACGGAGATGACGGAGGATTGGACCTGACCGGGAACGGCGCCGAGCACCTCTCCGCCGGCATCCCGGATCAGTCGGGTCATGTAGTTGTCGCCGCCGGGAATGTACCACTGGTCGGCATAGGGGATGTTGATGAGGATTTTCCGGGGGCTGTCCGTTTTTTTCACCATGGCCTGATACCGGTCGCGGATGGCGGAAAACAACGAATCGGCTTCCTGCGACCTCCCGGTCATCAGCCCGAAGAGTTTGATATATTCCGCCCGGGCCAGCGGATGGCCTTCCAGATGTTCGTGAATGACCGCCGTCCGGACGCCCAGTTCGCGGAGTTTCTGCAGATAGGGCGGTTCAGCAGCGGATACGGCGTACGTAATGAGCAGGTCCGGTTTTACTTTCAGGATGGTCTCATAGTCCAGCGCCGCATCGTACCCCACATCGACGGCATGACTGCGGACCTCCGGATCAGCCACATAGTCCAGTCCGGACACGGCCGTCACAACCGAATCACAGCCCAGCGCATCCAGGAAACCGATATAGGACGAAGACATGCACACGATGCTGCGAAGAGGGCCGGTAAACGTCAAAGTATCGTCCGGAACTCCATACGGAGAATGGATCACAGCCCTGTTCCCCTCGATGTCGAACCACTGCGCATATTCCATCCCCGTTCCGCCGTCCGGACGGGGCCGGTGAGCGCAGGACGAGATAAGACAGCAAACGAAAAGGAAGATGAGCCTGCCTGGTTTCATAGCGATTTCAAAATTACGCAAAACTGCGTATTTTTGCAAAAACAACGCAGTATGATCCATTCGGACAAAGTCAAACTTATGGACAGCGGTACCGTCCTTTTCCGGGCAGTTAACCTGGAGGATGCGATCTCGAAAGTCCGGAACCTCCTCACGGAAGGCGAAATCGAAGAATCCGCCTCCGGATTCCTGGCCGCTGATTTCTCGGACCGCCTGTATTTCAGCGTAATCACCGTCCGCATCGAGGCTTGTTCCGATCCCGGAATATTCGCCGCCAGTTTCCAGGAAGCGAACGCCGGCCGGTACCTGCCGCTTCCTCCGTCCCGGAAGGCGCTCGCGAGAATGGAGCGGATCAAACGCCTACTTGGCGAGTGATAAGCGAAAAATTGTTTGGAATCCAAATATTTTTCTTATATTTGCAGTCCCGATTCATCGAAATCGGTCCAAGCCACTTTAGCTCAGTCGGTAGAGCAGCGCATTCGTAACGCGCAGGTCGGGAGTTCGAGCCTCCTGAGTGGCTCTGAAAGCAGGCAGAAAACGCCTGCTTTTTTTGTTTACCGCCGACCATTCGCTATCTTTGTATCAAAGATATGCAGGAACTTGTGGACACACTGGCACGGCAGCGGTCTCTCGGGGACGAGGGACTGAGGGCGCTGCTGGAGAGTCCCGATGGGGAGACGGTACAAGAACTGCACGCGCAGGCCCGGGCGGTGGCGGAAGAACGGTTCGGGAAGAAGGTGTACCTCCGGGCGCTCATCGAGTGGAGCAACGTGTGCCGGAATGACTGCCTGTATTGCGGAATCCGGAAAAGCAACCGCAGCGTACACCGATACACCCTCACCCGCGGGGAAATCCTCTCCGCCTGCGAAAAGGCCTGGACGCAGGGTCTCAGGACCTTCGTCCTGCAGGGAGGGGAGAATCCGCCGGCCGCCCTGGAACTGGCCGGCACCGTCGCCGAAATCCGCGCATCCTGGCCCGAGGCGGCGATCACCCTGTCCCTCGGCGAACTCCCCTACGATACATACAGACTCCTGAAAGACAGCGGGGCGGACCGGTATCTCCTCCGCCACGAGACCGCATCGCCGGAGCATTACGCACGGCTGCACCCGGCCGGGATGCGCCTGGAATCGCGCATCCGATGCATCCGGGACCTCAAGGCGCTGGGTTTCCAGACAGGCGTGGGCATGATGGTCGGGAGCCCGTTCCAGACCCCGGAAGACCTCATCCGGGACATCCGGTTCATCGAAAGCGTCCGGCCGCAGATGGTGGGCATCGGCCCGTTCATCCCGGCAAAGGACACGCCCTTCGCAGACCAGCCCGCCGGCAGCGCCGACATGACCCTGCGCCTCTATTCCATCCTGCGGCTGATGTTTCCGAACCTCCTGATTCCATCGACCACCGCCCTCTCCACCCTCCTAGAAGGGGGCCGGCAGGCCGGGATCCTTGCCGGTGCCAATGTCATCATGCCCTCCTTCACACCGGCCTCCCGCCGGGCCGACTACGCCCTGTACGAGGGCAAAAGCCACGAAGAACTACCTATCATCGAACAAGAACTCACCGCCATCGGCTACGGCATCAACCGCAACCGCGGAGATTACAGCGAAAACTGATACCATGTACAACCCCCTATCGACCCACGCCGGGGAATTCATCGACCACGGCGAAGTGCTGGAAAGCCTGGAAGAAGCCGCCCGGGAAAGCCGGAACCCTGCACGCGTGCAGGCCATCTTGGAAAAGGCGGCCCTTTGCAAAGGCCTCACGCATCGGGAAGCCGCCATCCTGATGGACTGCGACGACCCGGTGATGGAAGCGCGCCTTTACACGCTCGCCCGGGAGATCAAGCACCGGTTCTACGGCAACCGCATCGTGCTGTTCGCCCCCCTGTACCTGTCCAACTACTGCATCAACGGCTGCGTCTATTGTCCCTTCCATGCCAAGAACCGGACCATCCCCCGGAAGAAGCTCAGCCAGAAAGAGATCGAAGACGAAGTCCGCGCCCTCATCCGCACCGGCCACAAGCGCCTGGCCCTAGAAACCGGCGAAGACCCGCGGAACAGTCCGCTGGAATACGTCCTGGAATCCATCCGGACCATCTACGCCGTCCGGGAAGGCGGCAATTCCATCCGTCGGGTCAATGTCAACATTGCCGCGACGGACGTGGAATCTTACCGGAAACTGAAGGCGGCGGGCATCGGCACATATATCCTCTTCCAGGAGACCTATAACCGGGAACAGTACCTGAAACTGCACCCCAGCGGTCCCAAGAGCAATTACGAATGGCACACCGAGGCGATGGACCGGGCGCAGGAAGGCGGCTGCGACGACGTGGGAATCGGCGTCCTGTTCGGCCTCGGCGGCTACCGCTATGAACTCACCGCCCTCCTGATGCACGCTGAGCACCTGGAAGCCCGCTTCGGCGTGGGGCCGCACACGATCAGCGTACCGCGCATCTGCCCTGCCGACGACATTGACACGGAAGACTTCCCCGACGCCCTTCCGGATGCGGTTTTCCGGAAACTCGTCGCCGTCCTCCGCGTCGCGGTTCCCTACACGGGCATGATCATCTCCACTCGGGAGTCCGTCCGGATGCGGGAACAGCTCCTGGACTGCGGCATTTCGCAGATCAGCGGAGGCTCGCGGACCAGCGTGGGCGGCTATACCAGCGTGGAACGGCACGACGAAACGGCCCAGTTCGATGTCTCGGACACCCGGCCGCTGGACGAGGTCGTCGGCTGGCTGCTGGACAACCGGCACATTCCCAGTTTCTGCACCGCCTGCTACCGGGAAGGGCGTACCGGCGACCGGTTCATGTCCCTGTGCAAGAGCGGGAAAATCAGTCTTTGCTGCACCCCCAACGCCCTGATGACGCTCAAGGAGTACCTCGTGGACTTCGCCTCGCCGGAGACCCGCATCAAAGGGGAAAGGCTCATCGAGGAATGCCTCACCGACATCCCCGAAGGCCGGATCCGGGAGATTACCCGCCGTCACCTGGCCGAGATCGGCGCGGGTGCCCACGATTTCAGATTCTAGGCCCATGGACCCGCTGCACATCGCCTTTTTCGGAGCCACCAACAGTGGCAAGTCCACCCTGGTCAACGCCATCGCCGGCCAGGAGGTCTCCCTGGTCAGTGAAAAACCGGGAACGACCACCGATCCCGTCCGGAAGCGGATCGAACTGCCTTATGGGATCGGCCCGGCGGTGCTGGTGGATACGGCGGGATACGGGGACGAAGGGACGCTCGGCGCCGAACGGGAGCGGCTGACCCGCTCCGTCCTGGACAGCACGGACGTGGCCGTCCTGCTCCGGTCCGGGCATCCGGCCGATGCCGTCTGGGAAGAAATGCTCGGGCGGGCCGGGATACCGGTGGTCGTGACAGAATCTCCGGCCGGGGTGGAAACGACCTTGCAACGGATTGTCCAGGTGCTTCCCCGGGAGGAGAAACGTTTCCTGACCGGAAATCTCGTCCGGCCCGGCGACAAAGTCGTCCTCGTGATGCCCCAGGACAGCGAGGCGCCGAAGGGACGGCTCATCCTGCCGCAGGTGCAGGTGATCCGGGAACTGCTGGACCGGGGATGCATCCCTTGCTGCTGCACGCCCGACACACTGGAAAAGGCCCTGGAGTGCCGCCCGGCCCTGGTCATCACGGATTCGCAGGTTTTCAGGCAGGTGAACGCAGCCATCCCCGCCGACATGCCCCTCACCTCCTTCTCCATCCTGTTGGCTGCGCAGAAAGGGGACATCCGGACCTTCGTGGAAGGGGCCGGCGCCATCGACAGACTCCAGCCTGGCGACCGCGTCCTCATTGCCGAGGCCTGCACGCACGTACCCGACACGGAGGACATCGGGAGAGTCAAGATTCCCGCCCTGCTCCGGAAGCGGGCCGATGTCCGGGTGGAAATCGCCGCCGGAAACGACTTTCCGGAGGACCTGTCCCCGTACGCCCTCATCATCCATTGCGGGGCCTGTGTCGCCACGGCCCATCTTGTCCGGTCACGCATAAGAAAGGCACTCCTTGCGGGAGTGCCCATCACCAATTACGGGATTGCCCTGGCGAAGTTGCAGGGGATGCTGGAGCGGGTGGTCCTGCCCTAGTCCTCGAACTCGGCCACGATCTTCTTGATGTCGGAGGGATTCAGGCGGCCATAGACCTTCTCACCGATGGTGGCCACCGGGGCAAGGCCGCAGGCGCCGACACAGCGGAGGCAGTCCAGGGAGAAACGTCCGTCGGGCGTGGTCTCCCCCACCTCGATGCCCAGCACGCGCTTGAACTCCTCGAGCACCTTGTCGGAACCGCGTACATAACAGGCGGTTCCGAGGCACACGGAGACGGGATTCCGGCCCTTCGGCGTCATCGAGAAGAAAGAATAGAAGGTCACGACCCCGTACACTTTCGACGCCGGGATGCCCAATTTCCGGGCAATCACGCGCTGCACTTCTTCCGGCAGGTAGCCCAGTTTGTTCTGGACGGCATGGAGGATGGCGATCAGTTCGCCCGGATCGTTATGGAACGTTTCGCAGACGGCCTCCACTTCGCGGATGGCCTCGCAGGATATTTTCAGTTCACTCATGGCTACTTGACGGATTTATCGAAATAACGGGTGTGGAGCAGGTGGTGCGAACGCTCGCCCAGGGGTTCGCCCAGGAATTCCTGATACAGTTTTTGAATATCCGGATTCTCGTGGCTCTTGCGGATGGGCTTTCCGGCATCCTCGGCATAGATGGCCTTCGCGCGGGCCTTGATGACCTCCACGTCGCCGTGGTGGTAAGGCTGTCCGCCGCCGTCGATACAGCCGGCGGGGCATGCCATGACCTCCACCACATGATAATCCAGCTCGCCGGCGCGGAGTTTGTCCATCAGGTACCGGGCGTTGCCCAGCGTATGGGCGACGCAGACCTTGAGCGGGAAGCCGGCCAGGTCGACGGTCGCCTCCTTGATGCCATCCAGACCGCGTACCTCGGTGAATTCCAGACGCGGGAGGGTTATGCCCGTATATACCTCATACACAGTGCGGAGCGCCGCTTCCATCACGCCGCCGGTGGCGCCGAAAATGGCCGCAGCCCCGGAACTCTCGCCCAGCGGCTTGTCGAAATCGGTATCCTCCAAACTGCGGAAATCGATGTTGGAGCGTTTGATCAGGCGCGCCAGTTCCCGGGTGGAGATGCTGTAGTCCACATCCGGGTTGCCGTCCACCTTGAATTCCTCGCGCTCGCACTCGAACTTCTTGGCCAGGCACGGCATGACGGACACGACCACCAGTTTCTCGCGCGGGATACCCATCTTCTGCGCCCAGTAGGTCTTGGCGATGGCGCCGAACATCTGCGCCGGGGATTTGGCCGTGGACGGATAGTCCAGGAGGTCCGGGTAGTTGTGCTCGTAGAAGTTGACCCAGGCCGGACAGCAGGAGGTCATGATCGGAAGTTTCACCGACTTGTCCCCGCCGAGGAAGGCCTTGAGCCGGGCCAGGATCTCGGAGCCCTCTTCCATGATCGTGAGGTCCGCACCGAAGTCCGTATCAAAGACATAATCGAAGCCCAGGCGCCGGAGCGAGGTCGCAAGTTTCCCGGTGACGATGGTCCCGGGCGCGTAGCCGAACTCCTCGCCGAGGGCGACGCGCACCGCCGGAGCGGGCTGGGCGATCACGACCTTGTCGGGGTCGCAGAGGTCGTCCAGGAGCCGGTCCGTATTGTCCCGTTCGGTCAGGGCGCCGGTCGGACACACGGCGACGCACTGGCCGCAGTAGGTGCAGTCCGTATCCTTGAACATCCGGTCGAAAGTCGGGGCGATCGTGGTGTCGAATCCACGGCGCACGGCGCCCAGCACGCCTACCGTCTGCACGTTGTTGCACACGCTCTCGCAGCGGCGGCACAGGATGCACTTGTCCATGTTGCGGGTGATGGACACCGTATGCTCCTTCTTCCGGGTGGACTGCTCGCCCTGGAAGGGCATCTCCCGGATGTTGAACCGTGTGACGAGCGCCTGCAACTCGCAGTCGCCGCACTTGGGACAGGTGAGGCAGTCGTTCGGATGGTCGGAGAGGATGAGTTCCGCGACGGTCTTGCGGGCGCGGATCACGCGGGCGGAATTGGTCTTGACGACCATGCCTTCCATGACCTGCGTGGCGCAGGAAGGGGCCAGGTTGCGCCGGCCCTGCACTTCCACCACGCAGATGCGGCAGGAGGCAGGGGCGTTCCGGACACAGGTTCCCTTGAGATTCAGATGACACAGGGCGGGAATGTCGATCCCCACGGAAGCGGCCGCGTCCAGGACGGTGGTTCCCTTGGGAACGGAGACGGGCCGGTTGTCGATTGTCAGGTTGATCAGGTTTTCCATAGGGCGTTCCTAGATTACGTGGATGGCACCGAACTTACAGCGGGACAGGCACATGCCGCAGCGGATGCACTTTTCGGGATTGATGACGAAAGGCTTCCGGACCTCGCCGGCGATGGCTTCCGCCGGGCAGTTCCGCGCACACAGGCTGCAGCCCTTGCACAGGACCGGGTCGATGGAATAAGTCAGGAGGGCCTTGCACTTCCGTGCCCGGCACACATGGTCCCTCACATGCTCCACATACTCTTCGCGGAAGTTCGCGAGGGTGGACAGCACCGGATTCGGGGAAGTCTGCCCCAGGCCGCACAGGGCGGTGTCCTTGATGACTTTCGCGAGATTCTCGAGTTTGTCGATGTCCTCCATCTTCCCACGGCCTTCGGTGATGCGGTCCAGGATCTCCAGCATCCGCTTGTTGCCGATGCGGCACGGTGTGCACTTGCCGCAGGACTCGCCCACGGTGAACTCCAGGAAGAACTTCGCCACGGACACCATGCAGTCGTCCTCGTCCATGACGATCATGCCGCCGGAGCCCATCATGGACCCGGCCGCCGCCAGGCTTTCGTAGTCGATGGGGATGTCCAGGTGCTTCTCAGTGAGGCAGCCGCCGGACGGACCGCCCGTCTGGACGGCCTTGAACTTCTTGCCGTTCTTGACCCCGCCGCCGATGTCGTAGATGATCTCGCGGAGGGTCGTGCCCATCGGGACTTCGATGAGTCCCACGTTATTGATTTTGCCCGCGAGCGCGAATACCTTTGTGCCCTTGGACTTCTCCGTGCCGATGGAGGCGAACCACTGCGGTCCCCGGGTGAGGATGACCGGCACGTTGGCGAGCGTTTCCACGTTGTTCACGTTGGTGGGCCTGCCGAAATAGCCGGCCTCCGCCGGGAACGGCGGCTTGAGCGTCGGCTCGCCGCGCTTTCCTTCCATGGAATGGATCAGCGCCGTTTCCTCGCCGCAGACGAAGGCGCCCGCTCCGTAACGGATCTCGATGTCGAAATCGAAGCCGGAGCCCAGGATATCCTTCCCCAGCAGGCCGTATTCCCGGGCCTGGGCGATGGCGACCTGGAGCCGGTGGACGGCGAGCGGATACTCCGCCCGGATATAGATCAGGCCATGGTGCGCGTTGATGCAGTAACCGCAGATCATCATCGCTTCGATGACGGAATTCGGGTCGCCTTCCATGATGGAACGGTCCATGAACGCGCCCGGGTCGCCCTCGTCGGCATTGCACACGACATACTTGTCGGGGGCGTCGAACTTGCGGGCGATCTCCCATTTCACGCCGGTCGGGAAACCGGCGCCGCCGCGGCCGCGGAGACCGGACGCCTTGATGTCCGAGAGGACCTCCAGGCTGTCCCGTTTCAGACTGTCCGCCAGGGCTTTGTAGCCGTCACGGGCGATGTATTCCAGGATGTTTTCCGGATCGATGAAACCGCAGTTCCTGAGGGCGATCCGGAGCTGCTTCCGGTAGAATTCCATGTGCTTGGAATCGGAGATATGCTGCCCGGAGGACGGATCCTGGTACAACAGGCGCTCCACCTTGCTGCCGCCGATGATGTGGGAGGTGACGATCTCCTCCACGTCATCCGGCCGGACCGAGGTGTAGAACGTACTGTCGGGGATGATCTTGACGATGGGTCCTTTCTCGCAGAATCCGAAACAGCCCGGAACCAGGACGTCCACCTTGTCGGCGATGCCGTGTTCCCGGAGGGATTGCCTGAAGTTTTCCACAATTTTCGCACTTTCGGAGGCCTTGCAGCCCGTGCCTCCGCAGCACAGGACCTGCAGGTGCGGGGTGCCTTTGTCCAATCCGCAGGCTTCCTGCGAAACGGAGCGGTCTCCCTCCTCCCGAACGGCCAGGGCCTCGGCGGCCGACCGTCGGATGCCCTCGAGGGCATCGGCTGAGGTGATCTTCATTTATTGTTGTATAATTAAGTGGTTAGATGGCCTAAGGTACGGTTTTTTTCGGGAATCCGCGCAGGACGGTGAAAGAAATACGCAAAATTATCGTATTTTTGCGGAAATTTTAGAGAACTCTATGAAATCTGACGTCATTGTGATCGGAGGCGGGGCCTCCGGACTGGTTGCGGCACTGGGCGCTGCGGAGGTATTGGCCCAGACGGAAAACGGAGGGACGGTCACCGTGCTGGAGAAGATGCCCAAGGCCGGCCGCAAGGTGATGATCACCGGCAAGGGCCGCTGCAACTTCACGAACGTCAAGGAGTGGGGCGATTTCTCGGACCACGTGCGCACCGACACCAATTTCGTCAGCCCGGCCTGGCACAACCTTCCCCCCGAAAAACTGATCGACCTTCTGAAAGCCAACGGCCTGAAGAGTGTCGTGGAGCGCGGCGACCGCGCTTTCCCGGAGAGCCACATGGCGGGTGACGTCGTGGACACGCTCCTGCGGGCCTGCACCCTCGCCGGGGTGAAAGTGGTCACCGGCTGCGAGGTCAAGACTGTGGACAAGACGCCGAGAGGCTTCAGCTTGGATACGGTGAAGACCATTGTCAAGGAGCGCCGCATCCCGAGTGACGATCCCCGGAAGAAACCCCAGTTCAAGACCGAGACCAAGATCGAGACGGAGGAATACACCTGCCCGAAACTCATCATCGCCACCGGCGGCCTGTCCTATCCGGGCACCGGTTCCACCGGCGACGGCTACATGTGGGCCGAGGAACTGGGCCACACCGTGGAGGCCTGCTATCCGTCCCTCACCGCCCTCGTTCCGGAGGGCTACAAGACCGAGCAGAGCGCCCTCGCGGGCGAGATCCGGGAAGCGTTCCGCGGTCGCACCGTCTATGGGAAGGTGAAGGAGCGCAAGATCGCTCCCCTGCCTGCCTGGTATCCCAAGTTCGAGAAGCACATCGAGCGCATCAAGCCGCTCTCCGAACTGGGCGAACTGTTCAACGGGAACAATCTGGAGAACGTCCAACTGACCCTCTATATCAACGGTGAGGAAGCCCAGAGCGAGTTCGGCGACATCGAGTTCACCGACGGCGGCCTGGAAGGCCCGCTCGGCTTCATGGTGAGCCGCAAGGCCGTGAATGCCCTGAACAACGGGCAGAAGGTAGCCGTTTCCATCGACCTCAAGCCGGCCGTGGAACTGGATAAACTCAACGAAGACGTGCATCAGAAGTGGGAGGACGTCATCCACGATGACCGCTCCAAGGGACAGAGTTTCCAGCGCCTGTTCCGCATCATGCTCGGAAAACTGATGCCCTGGGAACTGACCCTCGCATTCCTGAAGACGAACCCGAAAGTGAGCGTGGACACGCTCGCCGCCGCGATGAAGGACTGGAAACTGGACATCGCCGGTTTCGTGGGCTTCGAGCGCAGCGTCATCACCGCCGGCGGCATCTCCACCGGCGAGGTCGTCGCGAAGACCCTGGAGTCCAAGAAACAGCCCGGGCTCTACTTCTGCGGCGAGGTGCTGGACATGGACGCCGACACGGGCGGCTACAACCTCCAGCTCGCCTTCTCCACTGGCTACCTGGCCGGGCAGTCCGCCGCCAAGGCGCTGATCCAGAAATGACTTTTAACAAGCGACTTACAGCGGTAGCGGCGATGCTGCTGCTGGGCCTTTCCGCCTTCGCCCAAGGGCGCAGGGTCACCCTTTCCGGCTATGTCCGGGACGCGGAGACCGGAGAGCCCCTGCCCCAGGCCGTCGTTTTCCTGGAAGACCGCAAGACGGGCGTCGCGGCCGACGGCGTGGGCTTCTACTCGCTGAGCGTCCCGGCCGGGAAGCACACGGTTTTCTGTTCCTATTTCGGATACGTTACGGACGAGCATCCGATGGATCTCCGTCAGAGTGTCAAGTTGGATTTCCACCTGCAGCAGGACCGGAACGAACTGGATGCCGCAACCGTATTTTCCCGCTCCAAACGGGAGGAGATCAAACTGCCCCAGATGGGCCTGGAGCGCGTGGACGCCGGACTCGTGCAGAAGATGCCCACCCTGATGGGCGAGGCCGACATCATCCGGGTCATCCAGATGATGCCGGGCGTGCAGACGCCGAGCGAAGGATCCACCGGGTTCAGCGTGCGGGGCGGCGGCATCGACCAGAACCTCATCCTCGTGGACGGGGCGCCGGTGTATAACTGCGGCCATTTCCTCGGTTTCCTGTCCATGTTCAACGGCGACGCCATCCGTGGCGCGGACCTGTACAAGGGCGACTTCCCCGCTTCCTACGGCGGACGCCTGTCCTCGGTGCTGGACATTTCCACCAAGGACGGGAACAACCGTTCCTTCGGCGGAAACGCCTCCATCGGCCTGATCACGTCCAAACTCTTCCTGGAAGGGCCCATCGTCCCCGAAAAACTGTCCTTCATGCTGGCGGGACGGCGGACCTACATGGACCTCCTGCTGCCGTTTATCGGTGCCAAGCTCCCGGACAAGACCCAGATGTACTTCTACGACCTCAACGGGAAACTGAGCTGGATCGCCGGCGAGAAGGACCGGGTGTACCTCTCCGCCTTCAGCGGGAAGGACGTGTTCGGATTCAGCATGCAGGAATTCAACCTCAGCGAGATGGTCTTCGGGTTCGCGAACCATACCCAGTCCCTCCGCTGGAACCATGTGTACGGTCCCAGTCTCACCTCGGACCTCATCCTCTATAACTCCCTGTACCGCAATGACATCGGCACGGAGATGGACCATGCCGACTTCGACACCCGGCAGCAAATCCGGGAGAGCGGCGTGAAGGCCGGATGGACCTGGTACCTCAACGGGTCCAACACCCTCAAGGCGGGCCTCCAGGCCGCGTACTTCGGGGTCGTCCCGGGCGACACGACGCCCCGGAACGAGGAGTCCATCATCCAGGCGGTGAAACTCCCGGAGAACTACGCCTTCCAGCCGTCGGTCTATCTCCAGAACGAGCAGAAGATCGGGCCGGCGACCCTCCGTTACGGATTCCGGTTCTCCACCTTCACCACCCTGGGTCCGACGGAACAGAAATATTTCGACCCCGTGACACACGGACTGACCAGGACGGAAGACATCGGCAAAGGCAAGGCCATCCGGACCTATTCCGGCCTGGAGCCCCGCATTTCCGCCTCCTTCCCCGTGACTGACGACCTCTCTTTCAAGGCGGCCTTCGTCCGGTCCTTCCAGTATCTCCAGCAATCCCGCATCAGTATCACGGGAAGCCCCGTGGACGCCTGGTTCACCGCCTCCCCCAACGTGAAGCCGCAGCGCTCCGACCAGTATTCCCTGGGCGTGAACGCCCTCTTCCTGGACCAGGCCCTGCAACTCTCCCTCGAAGGATTCTACAAAGACAACCGGAACACGATGGACTTCGTGGACAATCCCGGACTGGTCCTGGCCGATCCCGACCGCGAGGGGCTCCTCCGCTTCGGAACCTCCCGTTCCTACGGCACCGAACTGATGCTCAAGTATGATTTCGCCCGCTGGAGCGGCTGGCTGGCCTATACCTGGTCCCGGGCGTGGTACCATATCCCGGAACTGAACGGCGGGGATCCCTACCCTTCGCCGCTCAACCATGAGCACGCCGTGAACTTCGTCCTCAGTTACGATTTCTCCAAGCGGTGGTCCGCCTCCACCGAATGGGTGTTCTACAGCGGCGCCCCCACGACCTATCCCGTAGGCCGGTTCAACTACATGGACCGGTGGATTCCCGTCTATTCCTCCCGCAACGAGGATCGGCTCCCGGACTACCACCGAATGGACCTCTCGCTCACCTACCGCACCAAGCGGAGGGCCGCCGGGAAGCGCTGGGCTTCCGAATGGAACCTCTCGCTGTACAACGCCTATTCCCGGCACAACGCCTGGTCCATCGCCTTCACCTACAACCGCGAAGACGAGGAGGCCCAGTCGGCGAAGATCTACCTCTTTACCATCATCCCGTCCCTGTCCTGCAACATCCAGTTCTGACCGATGAAAAAGTATCTGACTCCCCTCGCGCTCCTGCTCCTCCTTGCCGCGTGTACGGAAAAGGTGGACCTCCAGTCCCGGTCGGACTACCACGAGTATCTCTCGGTCGAAGCGGTCCTGACCGACCGGAAAGAGGACCCGCAGCGGATTACCCTCTCACGGACCATCTCTTATTTCCATCAGGAGGCACAGCCCATGGTCAGCGGTGCCTCCGTCCAGGTGAACGACGTGGTTTTCAGCGAGAAAGAACCCGGCATCTACGAGGCCCCGGAAGGATATGCCTGCGAGGAAGGCGTCGACTACAAACTCCATATCCGGCTCCCCGAAGGAGACGAGTACGAAGCCGAGGCGACGATGCCGGAGAACGGTTTCCGGCTGGATGCCGTGGACTACGCCTTCGCCGGCGGAAAGACGATGGATTCCGACAGTCTCTGGACCCTGGCCGTCTGGGGCTATGAGAAGGAGATCAGCAGTTATTTCCTCCTCACCCATGCCGTGAACGGGCTCTATCCGCCCTTCTCGATGGCCGTCGTCGCCGACGACAAATTCTTCAACAACGCCGACGTCTCCGGATTCCCGATCACCGGCCTCCTCCAGTCCGAACTGCTCCGGAAACAGTATGGCGACTGCTTCAAGTATCTGGAAGCGGGCGATGTGCTCACGCAGGAGGTCTGGACGCTGGACAAGGGCTTCTACGATTTCCTCGTGGCCCTTACCATGAATTCGGTGTCCATCCCGCTGTTCACGCCGCAACCGGCGAACGTACCCACGAACCTGCGCGGAGACCAGGTCCTGGGCTATTTCGCCGTCTGCTCCGTAAGCCGGGCCAGCGTCACCGTGGACGACCCCTTCCGGCCCTATTTCAAGCGGATGTTTCCCCTCCTATAGGAGTTCTTCCAGCAAGGCCTTGCAGTGGCCGGGGATGATGATGTGATGGTTGCCGATGGGATCGGTCAGGAAGTAACGGGCATCTTCCGGTGACAGTTGCAGGTTGACTTGGGTGCGGCAAAGATCCTGTTCATACTGGTTGCCGACGAGTTCCCCTTCGGCCGCGAAATGCCGCTTGAGGTCGCCGGAAACCTTGAATACGGTGACCGGGCCTTCCGGGAAGATGCCGTGGATCCCCACGCCGATGCCGGATTCGAAATGCGTGTCGAACGACCAGTTTTCCACCATGTTGAAGGGAATCGTGCAGTGGGCGAAGAGCATTTCGCCCGTTTCCGTGTCGATGCGGGCGGGATTGGCCTGGAAGCCGCTGATGCCGGTGAGGGCGTTTGCAATCATCATCGACAGAAGGGCGGGAACGTCCCCTTCGCAACTGGCGGGGATGCCTTCCGAATTGAAGCAGGCCAGGGCCAGGCAGCCGGTATTCCCCACCGCGGTGAGGAGGTCGAAGCACCGGAGCGTGAAGGCGTCCAGGCGGTATCTCTCCACCAGGACCTTCAGGGCGTTATAGATCTTGACCGCACCGGGATAGGCATCCCGGACCTTCCGCTGCATTTCCTGTCCGTCCGGCGCGGGTTCGCCCTGCGCCTTGCCGATTTCAACCAGGAGCTCCTCCATGGGGATCTCCACCATCCGGACGCCGAGTCTGTCCAGGACGGCCATCGGATCGGCGTGGGAGGCGATGAGCCAGTCGGAAGGCTGGCCGATGACGCCGATGCGCTTGTCCCGGAGCCGGAGGCGGGCTTCCTGCACCTGGACGATGGCATGGACCCGTTCCTGCAGATAGGTTTCACTTCCGTGCAGAACCTCTCCCTTGAGCCCCTGCTGGCGCAGGTAGGAAAGGATTTCCAGCGAAGCCGCCAGCGAATTGCTCTTGCCGGAAGTCAGGAGGTAATACCGGTCGATGCCCCTTGCCAGCATTTCCGGCAGCAGGTGCTTGAAGATGCCCTCCGCCCCGCCGGTGCGGACATAGATGAGGTCCAGCGCATGGGTCCCGAAATCCCGGAAATCAGAACCCTTGTACTCGAAATCCCCCTCGGGGAAGATCCCTTTGAGGAAACTGTCGGAGATGCGCGAAACGGAATTCTCGTCGTGGAGACTGGAGGTAATGGTATATACGGCTATCATAACAAAAAAAGGGAAAGCGACTTACATCGCACCGCTACGACCTCCTACCCTTGCTGCATTCCTGCCCTGGGGGAGTTCAGAGGGAGCTGGTCGTGTAAGACTTTCCCGATGCAAAGTTAGGCAAAAATCGGTGATTTCCAAAAAAACGGACCCTATTCCACCTTCAGACTGTCGAAGATCAGGGGCAGGATGTCGTCCACCCGGGAGAACTTGTAGATGGTCTGCGTGCCGATGAGGATGATCTTCAAGGGCTGCCCGTACAGTTTCTGGTACTCCGCCATCACCTGGCGGCAGGCGCCGCAGGGAGCGGCGGGCATTTCACAGACTTCGTCTCCGTTCCCGCCGGCGACGGCGAGGGTGTCGAAGGGAATGCCGGGATAATTGGCGCCGGCATAGAACATGACCGTCCTTTCCGCGCACAGGCCGGAAGGATAGGCGATGTTCTCCTGGTTGGCCCCTTTCAGGACCGTTCCGTCCGCGAGGCGGAGCGCTGCCCCCACCCGGAACTTCGAATAGGGCGAATAGGACCCTTGGCGGGCTTCCAGGGCGGCCGCGACGAGTTCCCGGTCCCGGGGTTCCATCTCGTCGGCCGAAGCGTATGCCACGTAGTCGATGGTAATCCGTTTTTCAGTCATAGCATTCAAAAATAGGAATAATTTTCCAAAATCATTACTTTTGCGGTTGAAAAACGGAAGTTATGGCATCCTTCGACCCGGAAAACCGTAAAATCAAAGTCTGCGTGGGCCTCTCCGGCGGCGTGGACTCCTCGGTGGCCGCCCTCCTCCTCAAGGAGCAGGGCTACGACGTCTTTGCCATGTTCATGCAGAACTGGCACGAGGCCGACGCCACCCTCCACGGGGACTGCGAATGGGAGGAGGACCGCTTCGTCGCGGAGATGGTCGCCCGGAAGATCGGCATTCCGTTCTACTTCGTGGACCTGTCCCGGGAGTACCGCCAGCGGGTCGTGGACTACATGTTCGACGAGTATGCGAAGGGGCGGACGCCCAATCCGGACGTCCTGTGCAACCGGGAGATCAAGTTCGACGCCTTCCTCCGCATCGCGGAAAAATACGGGGCCGACTATGTCGCCACCGGCCATTACTGCCGGAAGGAAGTCCTCCCGGACGGCACCTGCCGCATCCTGGAAGGGACGGACCCCAACAAGGACCAGACGTATTTCCTGTGCCAATTGACCCAGGCGCAACTCTCCAAAGCCCTTTTTCCCATCGGGGACATCGTCAAGCCGGAGGTACGGCGCATCGCCAAGGAAGCGGACCTGCCGTCGGCCGAGAAGAAGGATTCGCAAGGAATCTGTTTCGTCGGGAAAGTGGACCTCCCCACGTTCCTGAAGCAGAAACTCGCCTCCGTCGAGGGCGACATCATCGAAGTCTTCGACGCCTGGTATGCCGACGACGCGCTGTACCGGTGGCAGCAGTCCCTGTTGGACGGCATCCTTGTCGAAGGTGTCTCCCTGGACCGGACCGTCCGGTACGCCCCGGAGGAAAAGGTACTGACGAGTGACGGTAAACCACTGGGTACCAGCCCGTACGATCCGGAGAAACTGGCCGCGGTATCCGACGGGGACCTCGCCCGGCTCGCGACGCCGCTTCACTATGAAATCCGTTTCGAGTACGAGACCTACCGCAGCGGCAAGAAGCATATCAAGAAAACGCGCCTCAAGGCCAATCCCTACGGGGCGATCGTCGGGAGCCACGAGGGGGCGCAGTTCTATACCATCGGCCAGCGGAAAGGCCTGGGCGTAGGCGGGCATGCGGAACCGGTCTTCGTCATCGATACGGACACGGAGACCAATACCGTCTATGTGGGCGAAGGGCATGACCACAAGGGGCTCAGCCGCTTCTGCCTCCGCATCGACCCGTCCGAAATCCACTGGATCCGGGAGGACCTCGCCATGGGCGTCGGGGAGATGCGCCGCTACCGTGTCCGCATCCGCTACCGCCAGCCCCTCCAGGGCGCCACGCTCCTGAGGCGGGACAACGGGCTTTTCATCCTTTTCGACACGCCCCAGCGGGGTATTTCCGCCGGTCAGTTCGCCGTCTGGTACGACGGGGACGAGATGCTGGGCAGCGGCGTCATCGCCTAAGTGTCTCTTCCATCCTCCATTCCAGCGTATTTGCGTCAAATCCAATCGATTTGGCGTTTTTTTATGGCTTTTTCAAAAATTTTTCTAACTTTGCAATTTCATGCCCCAAAGTCAAAAAGACAATATATTATATTTTTTATTAATCTTTCAACTTATGAGAAAATCTGTCAAGTCGATCATCGCGGTGACGCTTTCCGTGCTCGCCGTGATCGGATGCGCCAAGCAGAGCGACCTCAATGAGGTCAACTCTCGCCTGGACGGCATCGAAAACCGAGTCAGCAATCTCGAAGATGCTCTCAAGCAGCTCAATGAGAAGGACATCCCCTCACTGCGGGAACTCGTCCGCGCTATCCAGAACAACATTACCGTCACCGCCGTGGTGGAAACCGAGAGCGGTTACGTAATCTCCTTCTCCGACGGTACGACCGCCACGCTCCGCAACGGCAAGGACGGCAAGGCCGGCCGTGACGGTGTGGACGGCATCGACGGTGTCGACGGTATCGACGGTGTCGACGGCAATACCCCGGTTATCGGCATCACCCTCGTAGACGGCGTCTACGTCTGGACCGTGAACGGCGACATCCTCAAGGATGACGCCGGCAATCCCATCCCTGTCACCGGCAACGACGGCAAGGACGGTACCGACGGTGTCGACGGTGTCGACGGCGTGGACGGCGTGGACGGCATCACTCCCCTGTTCGGAATCCTCGACGGTCACTGGGTCGTCTCCTATGACAACGGCGAGACCTGGAAGACCCTCGGCCTGACCAGCGACACCGACTACTCCGCCTACCTCGACCCGGACAAGGAAACCGATGACTATATCGTCCTCGTGGTCGGTGCGACCGAGGTCCAGATCCCCAAGGAGAAGGCCTTCACCCTCACCTTCACGATCGCCGAGAACAACGGCGTCAAGGCAGGCAGCACCGCTTCCTTCCCGTACACCATCTCCGGCGTCAACGCCACGGACCAGACCGACGTGGACGTGATCGGCATCGTCGGCGACTGGACGGCCGAGGTCGTTCCCACCGACAACGCCTCCGGTGTCCTGAAAGTGACCGCAACCGAAAGCGAGAGCGCCAAAGTCACCGTGTACGCTGCCAACCACAAGGGCAAGACCGACATCCGCACCCTCAAGTTCGAGGGCGGCGTCCTCGAGGCCATCATCGAGACCCATGACATCGAATGGGAAGGCGGCGAACTTCCGCTCACCGTCCGGACCAACATGGCCTATGAGGTCTATATCCCCACGGCTGCCAAGGAATGGATCACCGTCGCTCCCGCCACCCGCGTCCATGTGGACTCCCTGGCCGTCACCGTCGCCAAGAACGAGACCGGAGCCTACCGGACCGCCACCCTCGAGGTGCTCGATGAAGGCGGCAACTCCGTCAAGGAGATCGAAATCCTCCAGTATGCCAATCCCGAAGTCGCTACCGACCTCGCTTCCGTCGTCGCCCTCCCGGACGACAAGGCTGTCCTCGTGAATGCCGTGACCGTCGTCGCCGCCTCCAAGGCCAGCACCATCATCACGGACGGAAAAGCCGTCTCCTACGTGGCTGGCTATACCGGCACTCCGGGCACCGTGATCGACATCACCGGTACCAAGAAGACGGACGACCTGGGTCTCGGCTTCATCGAGCCCACCGAGGTGAAAGTGAACGCCGAAGCTGAGCCGGCCCAGGTGAACAATACCGATTTCTATAACTACTATGGCTTGGGCTCCAACGGTTTCACGTTCTTCTACACGGCCAACAACGGCTATGTATCCGAGAAGGAAGGCGTGTACTACGTGACCGGTCTCGAAGAGCCCCAGCAGTTCGTGATCGAGGATCCGACGCAGGACCTGAGCGCCCTGGTGGGCAAGTTCGTCGCGATGAGCGGCTGGGTCAAGGCCGTTGACTACAAGTATGGCGAAAAGGAGGACATCATCACGGTCCTGACCGACATCCACGAGACCGTGTTCACCGAAGAGACGGGCTGGAAGCCGTACTATGGCGGCATGACGTCCCAGGAGGCCGGCTATCCTGAGGTGATCGGCAATGAGGTGGCCAATCCGACCGAAGGCAGTTACTACACGCTTGCCATCTTCAAGGAGGAGGCTGTCGCCGAGTATCCCAGCCTGAATGATTTCATCGCCCAGGCTGCTTACAAAGCTTCCGATGATCTCCTCTATAATCTGTTCTACTACAATTATGTCCGCGGCTATGCGTATGATGTCATCTTCAACGTGTTCGCGCACAGTGAATCCGCGGAAGAGTCCTACAAGGACTTCGGCTACGGCAAGTTCTATATCCTCGCCGTGGGTCTGGATTCGGAAGGCCGCCTCAGCGGCAAATATGCCGTGACCACCTTCGAGAAAGAGAGCCCGTACACGAAGGCTGCCTACGAAGACTTCCTGGGCGAATGGACCTACACCTCCGCCAGCGGCTCCGAGGTCTGGACCATCAAGGAGAAAGTGAATGGCAGTACCTACACCATCGAAGGCATCAGCAAGACCGAGCCGATGGGCGGTGTGTACCCGGAGGCCATGTACGATGCCGAGAACGGCACGTTCACCCTCTCCTGCCAGGCGCTGGGCGAGTTCGACTATTCCGGTTACCACATCGTCGACCACCTGACCGCCGTCTGGTACAACTCGGCCGGCAAGCACAATGACAATGCCTCGTATATGCTTGACCCGCTCATCCTGACCGGCAATTTCTGCAAGAACGGCGACGTTGAAATCGTTCCCAGCAACGATGATTATGGCCCGCTGGAGGGATTGGCATACATCGGCCATGTCCAGGGAGACGAAGGTTTGGTCCTCAACTACTCGAATTCCACCAAGATGCCCGGAACGCTCTCCAAGAATTCGCAGGAGGCGGATCCCAACTATACCAAGTGGCTGGGCTCCTGGACGGTGGGAGATGTCACGCTGACGGTCAGCGAGAATATCGTGAACAGGACCTACACCGTCTCCGGTCTCGAGCCCGGCTATGACTTCGAGACGCTTTTCAAGGACGGAAAGATGGAATTCCACTTCCAGACCATCGCCCAGCAGAATCCGTATGTGATCTCCCTGTTCGGCAAGGACGACGATGGCGAAGGATACCTCGTGGATGGCGACCCGAATAACGACGGATTGCTTGCGACGGCTACCCTGAACGAAGCAGGCACCAGCGCCAGCCTGGTGGGCGCTGAATTCGACGCTGTCTATGGCAGTACGACCTACCATGAGAACATCGTTCAGATGCTGATGATTGCTGAAGACACGACTACCGGCCAGTTATACAATGTAAGCGATGATCCCAAGGTGATCATGATGCCGACGACGATGACCAAGGCCGCCTCTTCTTCCGTGAATCCGAACCCTGGCGCCGCCACCACCAGCATCAAGGGCAACGGCGCCCTGTATGTCGGCCGCACGAAAGCGCTCAACAACCTGGAAGTCAGCCCGGTCAGCAAGGCTGCAAAGCCGGCTGCCATGCAGAACACTCCCCAGTCCGCCGCCCGCAAGAGCGGAAACCTCTTCGAGAAAGCCGTTAAGTTCTAAGCCTCTCGCTTATACCCTATTGAATTGTTTATGAATAAATTGAGATATATTCTCACGCTACTGGCGCTCACGTTCACGGCGTTGGTCGCATTGGCCCAGAACCGCACGGTCAAGGGCAATGTGACCTCCGCCGCGGACGGGAACCCGGTCCCGGGCTGCTACGTGTCCGTCGAGGGCACGAAACTCGGCGGCATCACGGACCTGGACGGTAACTTCGAGATCAAGAACGTTCCCGAAAGCGCCCAGTACGTCATCGCGTCCTTCATGGGCGCGAAAGATGCCCGTGTCGCGATCACACCCAACATGAAGATTGTCCTCGAGGACGATGCCGAAGTGCTGGAAGGTGCGGTCGTGAACGGTATGTACACGGTGGACCGCCGCATGAACACCGGTTCCGCCGTGAAAGTGGATGCCAAGGAAGCGAACATCAGCGGTATGGCGGATATCTCCCGCTCCCTCGAGGGACGTGCGGCCGGCGTGTCCGTGCAGAACGTCTCCGGTACGTTCGGTACCGCCCCGAAGATCCGCGTCCGCGGCGCCACCTCCATCTACGGTTCCTCCAAGCCCCTGTGGGTCGTGGACGGCGTGATCATGGAAGATGTCGTGGACGTGAGCGCGGACGACCTGTCGTCCGGTGACGCCAACACCCTGATCTCCTCGGCCATCGCCGGACTGAACTCCGACGACATCGAGAGTTTCGACATCCTCAAGGACGGTTCCGCCACTTCCATCTACGGTGCGCGCGCCATGGCGGGCGTCATCGTCATCACGACCAAGAAGGGTAGTTCCGGATCCAGCAAGATCAGTTACACGGGTGAATACACCTACCGGCTCAAGCCCAGTTACAACACCTTCAACATCATGAACTCCCAGGATCAGATGGAAATCTACCAGGAACTTCAGCAGAAGGGTTACCTGAACTACGCCGAGACGGCCAACGCCAGCAACAGCGGTATCTACGGTAAGATGTACCAACTGATCACCCAGTACGACGAATCCAGCGGCACCTTCGGCCTCGCGAACACCGAGGCGGCGAGGAACGCCTATCTCCGTGCCGCCGAGTTCCGCAACACGGACTGGTTCGACATCCTGTTCAACGACACGATCCAGCACAACCACTCCGTGAGCGTTTCCGGCGGTTCCGGGAAGGGCACCTACTACGCCTCCCTGTCCGCCCTCGGCGATCCGGGCTGGACCAAGCAGAGTTCGGTCAGCCGTTACACCGGTAACCTGAACGTGACCTACAAACTCACCGAGAAACTCACGGCGAACCTCATCAGCAACGCCTCCTACCGCAATCAGCGCGCGCCCGGTACCATCAACAGCGAAATGGACGTGGTGTCCGGCGAGGTGAAGCGTGACTTCGACATCAACCCGTATTCCTACGCGCTCAACACTTCCCGCGCCCTGGACCCGGACGAGTTCTATACGCGCAACTACTCGAAGTTCAACATCCTGCACGAACTGGACAACAACTACATTGACCTGAAGGTCCATGACCTCCGCGTGCAGGGAGAACTCAAGTACAAGCCCATCCCCCACCTGGACCTGAGCGCCCTGGCCGCCTACAAGGCCACCACGACTTCCCAGGAGCACTACATCAAGGATGCGGCCAACCAGGCCCTCGCCTACCGCGAGATGTCCACCGCCGCCATCCGGGACGTGAACCCGTTCCTGTACACGGATCCGGAGAACCCGTACGCCCTTCCGGTGACGGTCCTCCCCGTGGGCGGTATCTACGAGCGTTCGGACAACAACATGGACAGTTGGGACATCCGTACCACGGCCACCTACAACAACACGTTCTTCACCGACCACATCGTGAACCTGTTCGGCGGCGCCGAGGTCAACAACATCGACCGCCACAGCATCTGGTTCCGCGGATGGGGCATGCAGTACGATTTCGGTGAAATCGCCAATTACGACTGGCGCGCGTTCAAGCGGGGTACCGAGGAGAACACGCAGTACTTCACGATCTCCAACACCAGCAGCCGCAGCGTCGCTTTCTTCGCGAACGCCACCTATTCCTACAAGGGCCGCTACACCATCAACGGTACCTACCGCTATGAGGGTACGAACGGACTGGGCAAGGCCCGGACCGCCCGCTGGCTTCCGACCTGGAACGTCTCCGGTGCCTGGAACATGCACGAGGAGAACTGGATGAAGGGGCTCTATCCGGCGCTGACCCACCTGAGCCTCAAGGGTTCCTATTCCCTGACCGGCGACCGTCCCAGCGTCACGAACGCCGAAGTGGTCATCGGTTCCACCAACCCCTGGCGTCCGTTCGCGGACGACAAGGAGTCGGCCCTGTACATTTCCGACATGGCCAACCAGTCCCTCACCTACGAGAAGAAGCACGAGTTGAACCTCGGTTTCGAGGCGGGTTTCCTGGACAACCGGATCAACCTCACCTTCGACTGGTACAAGCGTAACAACTACGACCTGATCGGCCCCGTCACCACCGTGTACGGCATCCGGCTGGGCAACGTCGCGTCGATGGCGTCCAAGGGATTCGAGATTTCCCTGACCACCAAGAACATCCAGACGAAGGATTTCTCCTGGACGACCAACCTCATCTATTCGCACACGCACAACCAGGTCACCCAACTGGAGAGCCAGGTACGCGCCTTCGACCTGATCGCGGGTACGGGTTTCGCCTTCGAGGGATATCCGGTCCGGAGCCTGTTCTCCTATCAGTTCACCGGCCTCAACGCGGAAGGTCTCCCGACGTTCATCAACGAGGCGGGCAAGCCTACCGTGGCTGACGTGTACTTCCAGGAGCGTGACAAGGACCTCCTCAAGGAGAACCTCGTCTATTCCGGCAGCGTGGATCCCACCGACGTCGGTTCCCTGGGCAACGTCTTCTCCTGGAAGGGCTTCCGGCTCAACGCCTACATCACCTATTCGTTCGGCAACGTGATCCGCCTGGATCCCGTTTTCCGCAGCGCGTACGATGACCTCAATTCGATGCCGCGTGAATTCAAGAACCGCTGGACCATCCCCGGTGACGAGGAGAAGACGACGATTCCGGTCATCGCCAGTTACTGGCAGAACCGCATCTATTCCAACGCCGGCTCGTACCTGAGTTATGCATATAACGCCTACAACTATTCCGACGCCCGCATCGCCCGCGGCGACTTCGTCCGCCTCAAGGAACTTTCCCTCTCCTATGATTTCCCGAAACGGATCGTCGAAAAGATCAAACTGGGCAGCCTCGGTCTGAAGGTCCAGGCGACCAACCTCTTCCTCCTGTATGCCGACAAGAAACTGAACGGCCAGGATCCCGAATTCTACAACACCGGCGGTGTGGCTGTTCCGCTCGCGAAGCAGTTCACCTTCACCCTCCGGGTGGGCCTTTAATGTATGGGAGGAATGATTATGTTGAAAATGAACAACTTACTCAAAACTACCATCGCCGTCATCGCCCTCGTCGGCCTGACGGCCTGCGACAAGTTCCTGGACAAGATGCCCGATAACCGGGCCGAGATCAACTCCCCGGAGAAAATCCGCGCGCTGCTGACCTCCGCCTACTCCACCGGAACGTACCTGTTCTTCAGCGAGTACATGTCGGACAACGTGGACAACATGGGTGACGACAACCCCGGCACGAACCGGTACGTGGACCAGTGCTACACCTGGGCCGACGTCACGGAAACCGACAACGACAGTCCGAAGTACTTCTGGGAAGGCGGCTATGAGGCCATCAACCACGCCAACCAGGCCCTCGAGGCGATTGAGGAACTGGCCGGCTGCGAGGGTGAACTCAACGTCTCCGACATCGAGAAGGCCGGACTGACCGCGGAAATGGCCGAAGCGCTGCTTTGCCGCGCCTACAACCACTTCATGCTGGTCAACTTCTTCAGCCTGAACTACAACGTCAACACCAGCGACAAGGACCTCGGTGTCCCCTACGTCGACCGTGTTCCCGTGGAGCTGAACCCCAAGTATGACCGCGGAACGGTCGCGGAAGTCTACGAGAAGATCGACAAGGACCTCCAGATCGCCCTCCGCTATGTCAGCGACAGCTACTATCAGGCGCCCAAGTACCACTTCAATGTCAAGGCGGCCTACGCGTTCGCCTGCCGGTTCTACCTCTTCTACGAGAAATGGGACCTGGCGGCCGAATACGCCACCAAGTGCCTGGGTTCCCAGCCCGCGCAGGTACTCCGCAACTGGAAATACCGCAACGGCCTGGAGAAGGACCGCGAGGTGAAGTCCAACGACTACATCAAGTCCTCCTACGACGCGAACCTGATGCTGCTCACCGCCTACACCGCCTTCGGCTACTATATGGCCTATCCCGGCATCACGAAGTATTCCCACAATTCCTTCCTGAATTTCACCGAGATCCACTACGCGCAGAACATCTGGGGCAATACCGAGACCGGCTGGCGCAACGTGTATTCCTGGTACTGGGAGGCTCCGGAATGGTACAGCGGCGCCACCTTCGACCACATGGCCTTCTGGAAGATTCCCTACCTGTTCGAGTACACCGATCCCGTTGCCCGCACCGGTTACGCCCATGCGGTATACCCGGCATTCACCACCGACGAGACCCTCCTCAACCGCGCCGAAGCCTACATCATGCTGGGCCGGTATGACGAGGCGGCCGCCGACCTGGATACCTGGACGCACAATCTCATCAAGACGCAGAACTTCTCCGAGACCCTGACGCCCGAGTTCATCCACGAGTTCTACAAGAATGTCGATTACTGGACACCCGAGGTTCCGACCATCAAGAAGCACCTCCACCCTGCTTTCTCCATCGGTGCCGAAGGCGAACTCCGCGAGAGCATGATCCAGTGCGTGCTGGGCTTCAAGCGGATCGAGAACGCCGCCCAGGGCCTCCGCTGGCTGGATGTCAAGCGGTACGGCATCGAGATCACCCGCCGTACCCTCGAGCCCGATCCGAGCGCCGGCCAGTATGACGCCGGTTACAAGATCCTCAAGGGTGACGTGGATGTGCTGAAGGTCGACGATCCCCGTCGCGCCATGCAAATCCCGCCGGACACCCAGACCGCCGGTATCGCGCCGAATCCCCGTTAACCTTAAAAACGGAAAGATATGAAGAAATTGATATACAGCATCACCCTTATCCTGGCCGCCCTCGCCGCCTCGTCCTGTCAGCGTGACGTGATCGAGCCGGAGAGCGTGATCAAGGATTCCACGGTGGAAATGAACGATTTTGACCGGTGGCTGGAGGTGAACTTCCTGAAGCCCTACAACATCGAGTTCAAATACCGCTACGCGCTGAACGAGTCCGATATGGGTTTTTACACGGTCCCGGCCGATGTCAATTCGTCCATCATCTATGCGCACCTGGTCAAGTACCTGTGCATCGACACGTATGACGAAATCGCGGGCGTGACCTTCACCCGTTCCTACTTCCCCAAGATGTTCTTCCTGATCGGCACCTGGGAGTACCGAAACAACGGCAGCATCGTCCTCGGTACCGCCGAGGCCGGCAAGAAGATCATGCTCGCCGGCGTGAACGAACTTCCCCTCGTCCTCGACTATTACGAGGGCGCGGAACTTGACGATTACCTGAACACCTACTACATCAAGACCATCCACCACGAGTTCACGCACATCCTGAACCAGACCAAGGCGTTCTCCGACTCGTTCAAGCAGATCACCTCCGCCACCTATGTCGCGGACGCCTGCTTCGACACGGACGAATACTGGCGCGGACGCGGTTACATCACCGCCTATGCGCAGTCCGAGCCCCGTGAGGACTTCGCCGAACTGCTTTCCGAGTATGTGACGCACAACGCTGCCTGGTGGGCCGAGCAGATTTCCGCGGCTTCCAAGGAAACCGCCGAGGTCCGCAAGACCGACCCGTCCGCAGTGGACGGCGCTTCCCTGATCGAGTCCAAGATAGACATCGTCCGCAATTACATGCAGGACTCCTGGAACATCGACATCGACGAACTCCGTGATATCGTGAACCGCCGGATGGGCGACGTGGTTGCCGGGAAAGTGGACCTGAACACCGTAGAAATTCTTTAGGAGGACTGAACCATGCGTAAATTGAAATTCATTTCCATCCTCGCTGCCGTCTCATTCGCCGTCCTGCCTGCCTGCCAGCAGTTGGAGGAGGATGTGTTCGAGAAGCCTTCCTCCACCCGTCTGTCCGAATTCCTGGAGGACATCCGCACCACCCTGGCCGCCGAACAGTACGGCTGGACGCTGGATTACTTCCCGGGTTCCAAATATGCCGGCGTCACCTATGCGCTCAAGTTCACCGAGCAGCAGGTGACCGCCAGTCTCGAGACCAATCCCACGGTCTCGGAGACCTCCTCCTATGCACTGACGACCGATGACGGTCCCGTCCTTTCGTTCGACACCTACAACAAGGTCCTTCACGTCTATGCTACGCCGGACTCCAAGAACTACCAGGCGAAAGGCGGTGATTTCGAGTTCGAGATCAGTTCCTTCGACAAGGCGAAGAAGGAGATCGTGCTCATCGGCAAACGCTCGCGCAACCATTGCACCCTGCGCCCGCTGAGCAAGCCCGCGGAGGAATACTTTGCCGGCGTCAAGGAATTCGAGAGTTCGCTCGCCGTCCCTGCGGCTGCCGGTACGGTTGACGGAAAGGAGTACGAACTGTACCTGGATTCCGGCAACCGCTCCATCGCCATCACGGAGAAAGGTGCCGAGAACGAAGAGACCCAGACCGTCCGCTACGTCCTGACCGAGAACACCCTGCGCTTCTCCCAGCCGTTCTCCATCGGGAACGTGGAATTCGACGAATGGACCTACGACGCCCAGGCCGAAACCCTGAACGGATCGGGCGTGTCGTTCCTCAAGTTCATCCCGCCGGGATATGTCACCTTCGAAGAGTACTTGGGCGACTACACTTTCTACTACAACAACAAATCCGGCAGTTTCCGCGTGAAACTGGTCGAGGATGAGCCCGGACGCTCGTTCAAGATGCAAGGATTCTCTTCCTTCTTCGAGCCCGTCCTTACCTTCGACGGCGGACGCGGCCGCCTCAACTGGGTCAAGCAGACCATCGGCGGTTCCGGAAGCCTGGAGTACATCCTGGCCCCTTGGGATACCGATGCGGGTTACCTGACCTGGAGCGACGGTGTCGGTATCGTCGGTTCCGTCGAAGACAACTCCATGAAGGACTTTGTCATCACCTTCACCGACAATGGCGTCTGGGAGGACTACAAGGCCTCCGGCTGGCTGATCTGGTCGATGAACGGCTCCTCCAGCGCCGGCGCCGTGTCCAGTTGGACGACGGGAACCGGCAGTTACCAGTGCCCGGGACCGATGCAGATGCAAAAGATTGTCAATGACTAAGTGCGTATGAAGAAGATATTTTACCTAGCAATCGCTTTGACCGCCGCGCTGGCCGTTTTCTCCTGCCAGCAGGAAAAGGATGCCGACGGTTCCCGCTACCTGCCCGGACCCGCCCTGGAGATCATCTCCAAGGACGTGGTCTTCGCACCCCAGGGCGGTTCGGGAAGCATCGTAGTCAATACGCAGCAGACACTCACCGCCACCTCAGACCGCCCGTGGGCGGTACTGACCGTCGCAGGCAACCGTGTGACCGTCACCGTCGACCGGAACGAGAACCTTGATTCGCGGTATTCCACGATCAAACTCTCCACCGGCGACGCCACGGCCGAGATCACGGCCCAGCAGTTCGGCCTCAATTCCGCCTATGCCTGGGAAGACTCCTATGTCTTCCCCTATGGCGGCGGCGAACTCGAACTGCCTTACGGCGAATCCGGTACCGTCTGGGTGGATGTGTCCGATGCCGACTGGATCACCGCCGTCGTGGACGAAGAGAACCACCTCATCCACTTCACCGTGGCCAAGAGCATCTACAACTACGAACGGACCGCCACCGTCACCGTGACCATCGGCGAGACGTACACCCGCGAACTCACCTTCACCCAGCAGAAGAACCCTGCCGGCCTCAACCCCGGCGAGGAGGAGCCGATGACCTTCACCATCGAACCCGCCTGGAAGCCCTACTATGTCGTGCCGCAGAGCAACGACCAGGCCTACTCCACGGTGGGCGTCGAGGTCGAGGAAGATTCCCATGCCGGCCGCTACTTCATCAAGGTAGTGCCTGCTTCGGAGATCAACACCACCGACCCGGACGAACTGCAACTTTACCTGAACCGCCATGCGCCCGAGTGGGCGGCGGCTTCCCCGCAGATCCACCGCGCCTCCGCCGAAGAGGAGATCGAGGCCCTGCCGATGGGCAACTACGTCGTCGGCGCCATCGGTGTCAACAACGACAACCAGATCAACGGCAGCGTCGCCTTCGCCGTCTTCAGCGTGACGAAGGTCCTCTCCCCTTATGAGAAGTTCCTCGGCACGTGGTCCTTCGACCGCAACGGCACGGAGGATATCTGGACGGTGACCGAAAAGGTTGCGAACAAGACCTACAACCTGACCGGCATCGACGGGAACACCGTCATCACGGCCGAGGCCGAGTTCAACGCCACCGACGGTACCGTGACCCTGAAGGCCCAGTCCAACCTGGGTGAAAACACGGTCAGCACCTCCAGCGGCAACGTGACCGGACAGGCTGCCGTCTATGGACGGATCCTGTACAACGGCACCGAGTACTATGTGACCGGTTCCTATCCGATCTTCACGGTCTCGTTCAATGCGGACGCTTCCGTCGGTACGCTCACGCCCGGCACGGTGGGCACGAACCTCGGCGACTTCGACCTCATCGGATTCGGTCTCTACACGATCGTCGGGGAGAGCGCCTACTCGGCTACCAACAAGGCCTCCCTCCCGGCTACGATCAAACACCTGACCCAGGGAAGCGGTTCCGGCGACGATCCCGGTGACGATCCCGGCGACGATGCCTACGGAAAGTGGCTCGGCACCTGGAATGCCGGTTCCGGACGGACGCTCACCATCTCTCCGAGTGAGCAAGGCAAGAGTTATCTGGTGACTGATTCCGGTTTCGGCGGTTTCGAGTATGAGACCTGGCTGGACGCAAGCACCGGCGAAATGCTCTTCCGCATGCAGAGGGTCGATGTGTATGAAATCGACGAGTATTATTTCATCGGTGTGAATGGGAATAATCTCTGCTTCGGTGACGAGGAGAACGACCTCCTTCTTGCCCGGGGATCCCTCAACGGCTCGACGGCGACCATTTCCCCGGTCAAGTACATGTACAACGGGAACGAAGTCCAGGCAGCAGCCGTTACGATCCTGGACTATCAGACCGAGGACGGGAACGGTTACGACCAAGGCTGGTACGGCTTGAACAACATTACCGATCTCACGCTGCCCGCCACGCTCACGAAGGCCTCCACGTCCTCGCTGAACGTTCTCCAGAAAAACTGCTATGATTTGGATCAGAACCGGTTGTTCCATACCACCCGTTCGGTGGGAAGGACAAAATCCCTGAAGATCCAGTAACGCTGAACAGACAAGAGGGATGTTTCCATGAAATGTCCCTCTTTTTTACGTAATTGAATGAAACTGAAACTGCTTGCATTCCCTGTCCTGCTGACGGCTCTCGTATCCTGCGTACAGGAAGCCCCTGTCACTCCGAAGGCGGAGCCGACAGCGGAACAGGTAACCGAATCCGAACAGACCCCTTCCTATGTGAAGGTGCTTTTCAACGAACAGATGTGCGACCTGGTCGAGGAAGACCTCTCCCGCGGACAGGTCCGTACGCGTTCCGAAGGCCTGAACGGACTGGTGGACGAACTGGGCATCGAATCGATGGAACGGCTCTTCCCCTTCGCCGGCGAATTCGAGCCCAGGACGCGGAAGGAAGGGCTGCACCGCTGGTACAAAGTCCGCTATGCCGAGGATATTCCCCTCACACGGGCGACGCGCGCCTTCGAATCCCTCCCGGGCGTGGAAGCCGTCGAGGAGCCCATCAAGGCCTCTCTCACGACCAACGACCGGTACTGGGGAAACCAGTGGGCGCTCAACAACGTCCAGTATCCCGGTTACGACGTCAACGTCCAGGAAATCTGGGACAACTACACCGTAGGGAATCCGGACGTGATCGTAGCCGTCATAGACGGCGGAATCGACCTGAACCATCCTGACCTGGCCTGGAACTGCCTTCCGGACGGACATCAGAGTTATGTGTACGGGGCCGACAGAGTGGTCGGACACGACCATGGAACCCATGTGGCCGGTACCATCGCCGCCGTCACCAACAACAGCATCGGTATCGCCGGCATCGCCGGCGGAGACTATGCCAGGGGACGGCGCGGCATCAGCCTGCTTTCCCAACAGTGTTTCTATACAATCGGTACCGGAGCAAATGCCCGCGACCGGAGCGGCGATTTCGAAACGGCCATCAAGGAAGCGGCGGACAAAGGCGCCCTGATTGCTTCCAACAGTTGGGGATACGACTTCGACCAGGACATGGACGGGGTGATTTCCGGCTCGGAACTGGCCTCCGCCCGTTCCGCACACCAGAATGTCCAGTACTATTCGATCGCGCGTGCCATCGACTATTTCGTCAAGTACGCGGGATGCGACAACGACGGGAACCAACTTCCGAACAGTCTGATGAAGGGCGGCCTGGTCGTCTTCGCCGCCGGTAACGAGAACATCCAGTACGGCGCTCCAGCCAACTACGAGCCCTGTCTTGCCGTCGGAGCCATCACGACGAACGGCAAACGGGCCGGTTTTTCCAATTTCGGAGACTGGGTGGACCTCTGCGCGCCGGGTTACGAGATTATCAGCACCCTTCCGAACAGTGCCTACTACCCCTATTCGGGAACGTCCATGGCCTGTCCCCATGTCTCGGGCGTGGCGGCCCTCGTCCTGTCCTATTTCGGCGGACAAGGGTTCACCGTCGACGACCTGAAGTCCCGGCTGCTCGAAGGCGCCAAGGACATCGGCCTTTCCTCCGGCGGCAGGGCCGTCGGTTCCCTGGTGGATGCCGTGGGCGCCTTCATGGCCCATGACAGCGGGACGCCCGAGGCCGTGTCGGACTTCACGGTATCGCCGATCGGACACAACCTCCGCCTGGACTTCCAGGGTGGCGGCGGTGCCTATGGCTACATGGCCCTGGCGGCCAAGAGCGAGGAGGCACTCCGGAAAACACGTCTCACCATGCTGGATGAAGGAATCGAGTTCGCCCACCTCGTCATCGGCGACGTGGAAGCGCCCCTCGAGCCCCGCAGCATTTCCCTGCTGAGCCTGGAGCCGGACACGGATTATTATGTCACCCTGGCCGCCTACAGTTACGGCCGGCGGTATTCCGCCCTCGCTCCCATCCGGAAAGTCCATACCGGACACAACGGCAAACCCACGATCGAAACCGATCCGGGCGAGACCTTCGTCTTCCGGCAGTATCAGGAAGCCGACGTCCCGTTCACGCTCCTGGATCCGGACCTGGACACCCTGGCGGTGGACTTCCAGACCAACGGACGTGCGACGCTCAAGGCCGAGATGGACGGCAAATGGCATTTCCGCCTGATTTGCCAGGCAGTCCGCGCCCCGGCGACCTTCCAGGCCACCCTGATCGTTTCGGACCGCTTCGGAGAACGCGCCCTGCGTTCGTTCAAGTACTCCGTCCTTGAAAACGTCGAACCGGTACTGGCCGAGCAGATCGCTCCCGTATCGCTGAACGCCGTCGGACAGAGCGTCGATATCGACCTCTCCCGCCATTTTTCGGATGAAGACGGAGAACCCTTGGACTACCGGGTAAACAGCCTGGATGCCAACCTCGTAGCCGCTGAACTCGTGGACGGACACACTTTGCGTCTCACGGCCCGCGATTTCGGACTCGGGGAAGTGCGTGCATCGGTCTTTGACGCCATGGGCGCCACCGTCCGCACCGACATCCCTGTCCTGGTCCGCCCTGCCGGCGAGAAAGTGACCGTGCTGGAGGGTCGTATCTTCGGTGATAAACTGACCATCCTCACGGCCGACCAGGAAACCCAGACGACGGTCCGGCTGGTATCCGCCTCCGGAACCGTGGTCGCGCAGGCATCCGGCGTATCCAGCGCCTTCAACCCGGTCGTCCTGGACACGGGCCATGCCGCCCCCGGACTGTACACCCTGTTTGTTGACATGGGCGGAGACGTTACCCGTCTGTCTGTCGTAAAGAAGTGAAAATGATGAGAAGATCCCTGTTATTCATGCTCCTTTCCGGTCTCCTGGGGAGCGCCGCCATCCCGGCGGCAGCCCAAACGGATGCCGGCGCAAACGAAGCCCTGGGAGTGCTTCGCATCGACCGCAATCCGGTCCTGCTTTCGATGGCGGGTGCCGGCTCCGCGATGACTTCTACCAGCCAGGCCTACGCCGCGTTCGGTAATCCCGCGGCTGCCGCTTTCTCGGATAAGACCCTGGAGACGGCTGTCTCCTATGCCTCCTGGTCTCCCCATTATACTGCGGCAAGCAACATCGCTGCCGGCGTGACCGGACACCTGGGTCAGAAGGTGGCGCTTTCGCTCGGATTCGCCCGTCAGGGTTATCAGGGCCTCGATTTTGAACCGGCCTCGGGCTTCAAGCCCTCGGACATGATCCTCCGGGCCGGTGTCGGGTTCAAGGTTTCCGAGTCGCTTGCGATCGGTGTTTCGGCGGGTTATGCGAAGGAAGCCCTGCTGTCGGATTACAGTCTGTCGGCCTTCTCCGTGTCCGCCCTGGCACAGTATCGCATCGGCGGCCTGAACCTCGCCGGCGGTCTGGTCCACCTGGGCGGTAAAGTGGCCTCCGACTATTCCCTCCCCGCATCGGTCAAACTGGCCGCCGACTACGGATTCGAATTCGGCAGCAGCAACCTCCATGTGGCCCTGGACGGAGACTACTATTTCAGCGGCAACTATTCCGCCGCACTGGGCTTGAACTTCGGTATCGGCGGCATCGGCTTCCTCCGGGGCGGCTACCGCTATGCCAGTGCCAACGCCGCCATCCCTTCGGGGCTGGCCCTGGGCGCCGGCCTGGAATGGCACGGCATTTCCCTGGATGTTTCCTTCCTGACTGCCTCCGAGACGCTTGGCGGCAGTTGGATGGCCGGAGTGGGCTACCGCTTCTGATCCCTGTCAATACGAAGAAAAAGACGGCCCTGGAATGATCCGGGGCCGTCTTTCGTTTCGAAGACGAGTCGCTTCCTGACTAAAAAGCGGCAATCAGTTCCTCGTTCGTATAGGCATCCGCACCGTAGCAGGTCTTCAGGTAAGCGAGACCGCCCTGGTAATCTTCTTCGGTGAAAGAGTTGGTGCACTCCTTGGCGACGACAACGTCATAACCGAGGCAGTAGGCATCGGCGGAAGTGTGGCGGCAGCACATGTGGGTATGCAGACCGGTGATCACCACGGTCTTGACGCCCAGTTCCTTGAGGAGGATATCAAGGTCCGTCTGGAAGAAACCGCTGTAACGGCGCTTCGGGACGACGTAATCGCAGGACTGCGGGGTGAGTTCGGGGACCACTTCGGCGCCAGGCGTGCCTTTGATGGCGTGATCGCCCCAGATCTGCAGTTCACGGTCGATGCCGGGAAGATGGCAATCGTTGCAGTAAATGACAGGAACACCCTTTTCGCGGGCCGCCTCCAGCAGGCGGGCGGTTGCAGGGAGGATTTCCACGGCGCGGTCGCAGCCGATGGCGCCGGTCACAAAGTCGTTGAGCATGTCGACGACCAGGATGGCGGGAGCATTGAGTTTTTCCATTTCTTGGATAAAAAAAAGTGTTAGTTGTCATTTCCCGATACCGGGAGCGGAAAAGTCAATCCAATTACCGTGCCATCTTTTGTTTTTTGGGGGAAACGCAGTAATTTTGCGCCCTGAAAACAAAAGCGCATGACCCTGTTTCTGACCGGCAGCCCCACCCGCTACGGTGAAGACCGCTTCACCGAAGACAACGGCTTCCTCGCCCGGGTGAAGGCGGAACTGCCGCCGCGCCCGCGGGTGCTCCTCGTGAGCGCCGCTCCGGACGATGCGGCCTTCACCGCCTCCGTCCTGGAAGGGATGAGCGACTGCATCCACAACTCCGGCATCGACACGGAGGAAATCGTGATGCTGGAGCGGCAGAATGCAAAGGAGGCGAAAAGGCTCGTGGAACGTGCCCATTGGGTCATTCTCTGCGGCGGACATGTTCCCACACAGAACCGTTTCATCCAGGAAACCGGCCTCCGGGACATTCTCAGGGACTATGACGGCGTCGTCATGGGATGCAGCGCCGGCAGCATGAACTGCGCGGACCGGGTCTATTCCCATCCGGAACTGGAAGGGGAAGCCGTGGATCCGGGTTATCACCGCTGGCTCCGCGGCCTGGGGCTCACGGACATCAACCTGGTCCCCCACTACTACCAGGTACGGGATGTCATTCTGGACGGGAAACGGCTGTTCGAGGACGTAGTATTCCCGGACAGTTGGAACCATCGGTTCTACACGTTCCCGGACGGCGGCTATGTCCTGGTCAAGGACGGACGCTCCACCCTCTTTGGCGAGGCGTGGGAAATCACCGGCGGGGGCATGCGCAAAGTATCGGAAGAAAACACAACTTACAGTTTTATGAACTTAGTATTCATCTCTCCCCACTTCCCGGACAGTTACTGGCATTTCTGCGCCGGCGCCAAGGCGAACGGCGTGAATGTCCTGGGAATCGCCGACACTCCCTACGAGTATCTCCCGCAGGAATTGAAGAACTCGCTCTCGGACTATTATAAGGTCAACAACCTCGAAGACTATGACGAGGTATACCGGGCCGTCGCCTGGTATGCCCATAAATGGGGCAGGATCGACTGGATCGAATCCAACAACGAATACTGGCTGGAACAGGACGCCCGCCTGAGGACGGACTTCAACGTCACCACCGGTCTCAAGACCGACCGTATCGCCTCCATCAAGAACAAGTCCGAGATGAAGAAGTACTATGCGCTGGGCGGCATCCCCACGGCCCGGCAGATCAAGTGCTCCGAAGGCGAATCCAAGGTGCGGGCCTTCGTCCGGAAGACCGGCTATCCCATCATCGCGAAGCCGGACAACGGCGTCGGCGCCACCGGCACCTTCAAGATGGAGAACGAGCAGCAACTCGACGAGTGGTTCCGGACCCATGCGGACAACTACGGCCTCTTCGTCATCGAGGAATTCATCACCGGACTCCTGGTGTCCTACGACGCCATCTTCAATGACAAGGGAGAGCCCATTTTCGAGAACAACAGCGTCTTCCCCACCCCCATCATGGAGATCGTCCACCGGAACCTGGACACCTGCTACTGGGTCAACAAGACCGTACCGGCGAAACTCGCCGCCATCGGCCGCCGGACGGTGAAGGCCTTCGGGATCGTGAACCGGTTTGTGCATCTGGAGTTCTTCCAGTTGGACCGCGACCGGGAGGGGCTCGGCAAGAAAGGCGACTACGTGGGCCTGGAAGTGAACATGCGCCCGCCGGGAGGTTTCACGCCCGACATGATGAACTACGCCCATTCCACCGACGTGTTCCAGATCTGGGCCGACATGGTGGCCTTCGGGGAGCGCCGCAAATCCTTCGGGGAACAGTACTACTGCGCCTACGTGGGAAGACGCGACTCCCACACCTACAAGCACTCCCATGCCGATGTCCTGGCGCGCTACGGCGAAGCCATCGTCATGTGTACCCGCATGAGCCAGGCCCTCGCCGACGACCTGGGCGACCAGGTCTATATGGCACGCCTCAAGACGCGTCCCGAGATCGACACGTACTTCAAGTATCTCACGGAGTAACTAGATCCTTTCCGCGCAGTTGATGCCGTCGAGGGCGGAGGAAACGATGCCCCCGGCGTAGCCTGCGCCTTCCCCGCAGGGATAGAGACCGGGAACGTCCACATGTTCCAGCGTTTCCGGGTTGCGCGGCAGGCGCACCGGCGAGGAGGTGCGGGACTCCACGCCCAGCAGCAGGGCATCGTTCGTATAGTACCCGTGCATCTGGCGGTCCACCTGCGGGAAGGCCCGGCGCAGGCGCATGGACACGTGTTCCGGCAGGAGTTCATGCAGCGGCGAGGACCAGGCGCCCGGATGGTAGGAAGTCTTGGGAAGGTCCTTCGAGACGATGCCGCGGCAGAAATCCTTCATCCGCTGGGCAGGCGCCGCAAGCGGATGTTTCCCGCCGTGGGAAGAAACCCACTCGTACATCTTCTTCTCGATGTCGTGCTGGTAGTCCATCAGCGCGAAAGGCCCCCGGTACTCGGCCGGCTGGTCGCCCGGCTCGATCTGCACGACGACCCCGGCATTGGCCCACTTGGAATTGCGGGCGGAGTTGGACATGCCGTTCAGGACCACGGTGCCGTCCTCGGTGGACGAAGGAACGAGGATGCCGCCGGGGCACATGCAGAATGAAAAGACGCCGCGGCCTTCCACCTGCTGGACGAAGGAGTACTCGGCCGTGGGCATAAAAGGCTGATACTTACCGTGATACCGGATCTGGTTGATGAGCCACTGCGGATGCTCCACCCGCACGCCCAGGGCGAATCCCTTGGCTTCCAGGGCCCATCCCCGCCGCTCGAAGATCTCGTAGATATCCCGGGCGGAATGCCCCGAGGCGAGGATAACCTTCCCGGCCTTGTAGACCGCGTCACCGGCCTGTACCTCGAAACCGCCGGCAACCGGGACGATGTCCGTCACCCGGCTGTCGAAATGGTATTCTCCCCCGTGCTCTTCGATGCACAGGCGGATATTCTCCACGATTCCGGGCAACTTGTCTGTCCCCAGGTGCGGATGCGCGTCGATAAGGATGGAAGGATCGGCCCCGAACCGGACGAACTGGTGCAGCACTTCCCGGATGTCGCCCCGCTTGGAAGAGCGCGTGAACAGTTTTCCGTCGGAAAACGCGCCGGCACCGCCTTCGCCATAGCAGTAATTGGAATCCGGGTCGATGACGCCCTCCACGGATAACTTCGCCATATCGGCCTTCCGGCGGTGCACATCCTTCCCCCGCTCCAGGATCACGGGTTTCATTCCCCGCATGAGAAGCTTCAGGGCAGCGAACAGACCGGCCGGACCGGCCCCGATGACGATGACCGCTTCGGCCGCATGGACATCCTGATAATCAGGAAGTCGATAAGGTTCATAGGCCTCCCCCTGCCGGTATGCCTGCACCCGGTACCGGTACAGGATATCCTGCCGGGCATCCACCGACCTCCTCGTCACCACCACCTCCCCGACCTTCTCGGGACGCACGCCTAAAGCCTTGCCCGCCGCTTCCTTCAATTCAGCGTCCGTCAGGTCCTTTCCGATTTTCTTCGCTATTTCAAATTCCTTCATGATACTGCATTCATTGGTTCGGACGAGGGTGACATCCGGAAACCGCCTTCGCTCCGCTCCGGCCCCTCCCAACCTGCGGTTGGGCCCCTCCCTCTTATGTGGCCGAGGGTGGCCACAGGTTTCCGGATGTCACCCTCGCCCGAACCACCGGTCAATCAATAATCCGCCATGCGGGAGACGGGTGCGACGTCGAGGGGGGCGAAATCGCCGGTCTTGTAACGGAACCAGCCGGCGACGGCGATCATCGCAGCGTTGTCCGTCGTAAACTTGAACTCAGGGAGATACGTTTTCCAGCCGCGTTTCTTACCCTCGGCCACCAGGCGTTCGCGGAGGCCGCTGTTCGCGGAGACGCCGCCGCCGATGGTAATTTCCCGGATGCGGGTTTCCTTCGCCGCCCGGATGAGTTTTTGCATCAGGATGTCGATGAGAGTCTTCTGGAAACTGGCGCAGAGATCCTCCTTGTTGTTTTCCAGGAAATGCGGATCCTTCGCCATCTCGTCCCGGACAAAGTACAGGAGCGAAGTCTTGATCCCGCTGAAACTGTAGTCCAGGCCCGGAATGTTGGGTTTGGCGAAGTGGAAACGGTCGGGATCGCCCAGTTTGGCGAGCCGGTCGATGACCGGGCCGCCGGGATAGCCCAGGCCCAGCATCTTGGAGCACTTGTCGAAGGCCTCCCCCACCGCGTCGTCGATGGTCTGGCCCAGGATTTCGTATTCCAGGGGGCTCGTCACCTTAACGATCTGGGAGTTACCGCCGGAAACGAGCAGGCACAGGTACGGGAATGAAGGTTCTTCCACCGGCTTACCCTCCTGCCGGATGAAATTCGCGAGGATGTGTCCCTGCAAGTGATTCACCATCACCATCGGAATATCCAGCGACAGGGACAGCGCCTTGGCGAAGGAAGTGCCCACCAGGAGCGAGCCCAGCAGGCCCGGCCCCCGGGTGAAGGCGACGGCCGTGAGCTCTTCCGGAGCTACCCCGGCCTTCCGGAGCGCCTCCGAGACGACCGGAACGATATTCTGCTCATGGGCACGGGAAGCCAGTTCCGGCACCACCCCGCCGAAGTCCTTGTGGACCTGCTGTGAAGCGATGACGTTGGACAGGAGTACACCGTCGCGGAGGACGGCAGCCGACGTGTCGTCGCAGGAAGATTCAATGCCAAGGATGATATCTGCCATAGAGTTATCTTTTCTCCCTGCAAAGATAACCATTTCTTCGCGAAGAATCATTATATTTGTAGATTGATGAAGACGGGTCTTCGCATAACGCTCCGGGTGCTGGCAGTACTGCTGTTGCTGCTGCTGGCCCTCCTTGTCATCGTCCAGTCCCCCGCGGTCCAGACCCGTCTGGCGCGGAAAGCGGTGGAGAGATTCGCCGGGAACCTGGACGCGGACATCGAGGTGGGCGCCGTCACGGTCAAACCCTTCGATGCGGTGGTCCTCAGGGACGTCGTCGTGAAGGACCGGCACCCCTACAGCAGCGGCCTGCTCCCCGCCCGGGACACGCTCCTGAGCGTGGGGACCTTCTCGGCCCGCTTCTCCCTCAAGGGACTCCTGCATAAGGAACGGGTTTCCGTAAGCCGCCTCCGTTTGGAGAACGGTTCCTTCAACTATGTGATGGAGCCCGGCGCGCCCGGGGAAAAGACCGGGAGCAACCTCTTCCGCGTCCTGGGACTGAAGCCTTCCGGAGAACCGAAGCAGGAATTCGGCGACCTCCTGGAAGCCGGCCGGGTGGAGGTGGAAGGATTCCGCTTCCGGCTCGTGAACCATCCTGCCGCCATCCGGCGGGCTGAGGAAGGCCGGGAGCCCGCTCCGGACAGCGTCATCGACTGGAACGACCTGGACGTCCTGGCCGATGTGACCGCGAACAACCTTCTGGTGAAGGACGGGGAGATCACCGGAGACGCCGACCACATCCGGCTCCGGGAGAAATCCGGCTGGGACGTGCAGGATGTTTCCGGCAAGGTGAAGGTGGGGCACGGACAGGTCCTGCTGGACAACCTCCACATCCAGGACTCCGACTCGGACTTGCACCTGAAGTCTTTCCGGATGCTCGCGCCCATCGACGATTATGACGATTTCATCGAACGGGTCGTCCTGGAGGGCGAATTCACCGCACCCACCGTCCTGTCCATGCAGACGGTCCGCCACTTCGCCCCGAACCTGGACGATTACACGTTCAAGGCCGCCCTGACCGGCCAGGTGGAAGGGACGGTGGCCGATTTCAGGGTCCGGGGCCTTTCCTTCCAGGAACAGGGCAGCGGTGTCAGCGGACGCGTGGACGGTTCCATGACCGGCCTTCCCGACATCGAGACGACCCGGATGGACTTCAAGGCCAAGGACTTCCGCTTCACCCCGGACGGGCTCGGCACCTTCATCCAGGAATGGTCGCCCCAGACGAAGCTGGACCTCTCGAAGATCGCCCGGGGGACGGACTTCCACCTGGACGCCACGGCCAAAGGCACACTGGACCGGCTCGCCGTCCAGGGCGGACTGGATTCCTCCGCCGGCGCCGCCGACGTGGACCTCACCCTGCGGAACATCCTGGACCGCAGGCTGCCCATCACCATCGGCGGCACGGCGCGGACCCGGAACCTGGACGCCGGCCGCATCGCCGGCATCAACGCCCTGGGCCGAGTCACCCTGGAGACCGGCCTGGAGGCCACGCTCGCGAAGGGCGGTCCCCGGGTGCGGATCGACTCCCTGAAAGTGGACGCCCTGGAGGCCCTGGACTACGACTATACCGGCATCCGGGCGGCGGGCACCTATTCCGGCCAGGCCTTCGACGGCCGCATCGTCTGCGACGACCCGAATCTGAACTTCCTCCTCCAGGGCAAGTTCGACCTGACGCCGAAGGCGCGAAACGCCGCATATCAGTTCTATGCCAATGTGGGCTATGCCGACCTCAACGCCCTCCATCTGGACAAGCGGGGACCCTCCAAGGTCTCCCTGCAGGCCGATGCGAATTTCATCCGCACCAAGGACAAGGACATCCTCGGCGAAGTGAACCTGCGGGACCTCGTCCTGGAGAACGCGGCCGGCCGGCACGACATCGGCGACATCACGGCCAGCGCCCACGCCAACGACGACATCTACCGGATCCGCTTCGATTCCTCCTTTGCCGACGGGACCTTCGTCGGGGAAAAGTCGCCCGTCGCCCTGGTGAATGACTTGAAGGAACTCATTGTCCGCGAAGAACTTCCCGCCCTTCTTTCCGATACGGGAAAACCCTGGGGCATGACGCCATACGAGGTAAACTTCAAGTTCCACGACAGCCAGGAACTGCTGGGATTCCTCGTCCCCGGCCTGTATGTCGAAAAGAATACGGCCCTGAAACTCCAGGTGGACAGGGAAGGGATGGTGACCGGAAACATCACCTCCGGCCGCCTGGCCCTGCAGGACAAGTATGTCAAGGATTTCCGGCTGGATTTCGACAACCGGGACGGCGCCCTGCATGCCGGTATCCTGGGCGGGGCCGTCAAGGCCGGCGACTTCGAGATCCGGAACAACGACCTGCGGCTCACGGCGGACAACAACCGCTTCGGGGCGAATTTCGTATTCGACAACGGGGAGGACAATGTCCTGAGCCGCGGCGACGTACGCGTGGAAGGCAGCCTGGACCGGAAGGACGGAGAACTGCTCGTCTCGGCGGAGGCCCTTCCTTCCAGCATCTACTACGACGGAGACAAATGGGACATCGACAGCGAGGAAGTGACGGTTCACAGCGGCGACCTCCGGGTGAACCGGCTGCGGATTTCCAACGGGCCGCAGGAACTCCTGGCCGACGGCGGACTCTCCCCCGACAAGACCGATACGCTCGCGGTCCGGATGGAACGCTTCGACATTTCCCTGCTGAACTCGCTGCTGATGAAAGGAAAGTTGGACATCCGGGGCAAGGCGACCGGCCGCGCGCGGCTGATTTCCCCTTCCAAACCTTCGATCGGCCTCCTGGCGGGCATCGACTGCGACTCCACGTCCGTCGCCGGACACCCGGTGGGCCAACTCCAGGTCCTCAGTCTCTGGGATGACGTCGAGGACCGTTTCGATATCCGTGTCCGGAACAACCTGAACGGGACACGGAACATCGACCTTGCCGGCTTCCTGAATCCCAAAGACCGCTCCGTCGGGGCCGATGCCACGCTGAACCGGCTGGACCTCGGCTACCTGGCTCCGATCCTGGAAGGGATCTTCAATGAGATCGGCGGCGGCCTGGACGGCAAGGTCCATGTGGCCGGCACCCTGGACAAACCGGAGATTTCCAGCGAAGGGACACAGATCGTGGACGGAAGACTCGGCATCGACTTCACCCAGGTCACCTACGGTATTTCCGGACCGGTTTCCGTGGACACGGAAGGACTCCATTTCACCCAGGTCGCCCTCACGGACGGGGTGGGCGGAAGGGGCACCGTGACCGGCGGCCTCCTGTTCGGCGGCTTCCGGGACATGCGGCTGGACACGCACGTGCGGTTCAACGACATGAAGGTGCTGGGCATCCCCGTGGGCCGCAAGAGCCCGATTTCGGGCACGGTGTACGGTTCCGGCAAGGTGGATGTCACCGGTTCCTTCGACGCCGTGAGCCTGAACGTGGACGCCCGGACGGTCAAGAACGGCGACCTGCACATCCCGCTTCGCTCCAGCGGCACGAAGGCGTCCGGCGACCTGCTCATCTTCACCCAACCGGCCGTGGAGGTGGAGGAAGACCCGTATGAGATGATGATGCAGGGCACGCACGTGCAGAAGAAGAAGTCGGGCACCGACCTGGACATCCGGGTCAAGGTGTCCGCCACCCCGGCCGTCACCGCCTACATCGACATCGGCGAGAACTCGCTCCGGGGCCAGGGCAACGGCAGGATCGACCTCCGGATGCGGGAAAGCCAGAACATCTTCACCATCAACGGAGACTATACCCTGAGCCAGGGTGACTTCCATTTCTCCACCCTGGGCATCGTGAACCGCGACTTCAGCATCCAGGACGGCAGCAGCATCCGGTTCCGGGGCGACGTGATGGAATCCGAACTGGACGTGACCGGCGTCTATACCACCAAGGCCGACATCTCCAACCTCCTTTCCTCCACCATGGCCGGGGAAGGAAGCAGCCGCCGCACGGTCAACTGCCTGATCGGCATCACCGACAAACTCCGGAATCCCCAGGTCAAGTTCGACATCGAGATTCCCGAACTGGATCCGGGCACGGAAGGGCTCGTCGAGAGCGCCCTGAACACGGACGACAAGAAGATGAAGCAGTTCCTGTATCTCCTGATCGCGAACAGTTTCCTCCCCAACGACGACTCCGGCATCATCACCACCGGCAGCACCAACATGCTGTATTCGAACATGACCGGCATCATGGCCGGGCAGTTGAACAGCATCTTCCAGAAACTGGACATCCCGCTGGACCTGGGCCTCAACTACCAGCAGGGCACTTCGGGCAACAATATCTTCGACGTCGCCCTGTCCACGCAACTCTTCAACAACCGGGTGGTCGTGAACGGGACCATCGGCAACCGCCGCCTGCTCGGTACCACCACGGACGAGATGGCGGGCGACATCGACATCGACATCAAACTGGACAAGCCGGGAACCATCCGGCTGAACCTGTTCTCGCACTCGGCCGACCAGTACACGTCCTATCTGGACAACAGCCAGCGCAACGGCGTGGGTATCGCCTACCAGCGGGAATTCAACACCCTCCGGCAGTTCTTCCAGGATCTGTTCACCTCCCGCGAGAAACGGGAGGAGCAGGCCACGCTGGAAGCCATCCAGCCCGCCGAGCGGCGCGTCATCCAGATCGACTCCACCGGCAAGGCCCATCCCATCGTAACGAATGAATAAAGGAAAACTATACCTGATCCCCTCCCCGCTCGGGGAAGGCGAGCCCGCCGAGGTGATTCCGGCGCCGGTGCTCGAACGCTTGCAGCACATTGACTGCTATGTCGTCGAAGAGGTCCGGACGGTACGCCGGTATTTGTCCAGGGCGGGGCTGAAAGGCCATATCGAAGGACTTGAATTCCACGAACTGAACGAGCATACCTCCCCTGCCGAGGTGGCTCCCCTGGTGCATCTGTTCGATAACGGGCGCGACGTGGGGCTGATTTCCGAGGCCGGGCTCCCGGCCGTGGCCGACCCGGGTTCCCAACTCGTGGCCCTCTGCCACCGGGAAGGGATCGAGGTCGTTCCGATGGTCGGCCCTTCCTCCCTGATGCTGGCCCTGATGGCTTCCGGCCTCAACGGGCAGTCTTTCGCTTTCGTGGGCTATATCCCGGCGAAGACGGAGGAGCGGCGGGCGGCCATCCGGCGGCTGGAGAAACGGTCGGCCGCGGAGAACCAGACGCAGATCCTCATCGAGACGCCCTACCGCAACGACGCCCTGTTCGCAGACCTCGTCGCCACCTGTTCCGGGAAGACGCTGCTGACCGTCGCCGCCAACATCACCCAGCCCGACGCCTATATCCGGACGCAGTCCGTGGCACGCTGGAAGGAACATCCCGTCACCATCGGCAAAAGGCCGTGCGTATTTCTCTTGTTAGGATGAAAGTAGCGTTCACTACCCTGGGCTGCAAGCTCAACTATGCCGAAACTTCCACCTATGAGCGCGGGTTCATCGCCCGCGGATGGGAAGTCGTTCCCTGGAAGGAGAAGGCCGATGTCTATCTGGTCAATACCTGCGCCGTCACGGAAACGGCCGAGAAGAAATCGCGGAACCTGATGCGCCGGGCCCACAAGACGAACCCGGACGCGCTCGTCGTCGCCGTTGGTTGCTACGCGGAACTCAAAAAGGAGAAACTCTATCAGATCGAAGGGGTTGCGCGGGTTTTCACGGCCGCGGAGAAGCCGCTGGTCGTCTCGGAGACGATCGCCCTGTTCTCGTCTTCGGTTCCGTCCTCAAAAGAGGCGGTCTCCGAGGACGGCGTGCTCCCCGCCTATTCCACGGGCGAACGCACGCGTTCTTTCCTGAAGGTACAGGACGGCTGCAACAACTTCTGCGCCTATTGCACGGTTCCCTTCGCCCGCGGCCGGAGCCGGAACATCGCCATCTGCGAAGTGGTGAAACAGGCCCGGCAGATCGCGGCTGACGGCGTCAGGGAAGTCGTCCTAACAGGCGTGAACACCGGCGACTTCGGCCGCACGACCGGGGAAACCTTCCTGGACCTGCTCAAGGCACTCAATGAGGTGGAAGGCATCGAGCGTTACCGGATCTCCTCCATCGAGCCGAACCTCATCACGGAGGAAATCGTGGACTGGATCGCGACCGGAACCAAGTTCCAGCGGCATTTCCACATCCCGCTCCAGGTAGGAAGCGACGAACTTCTCAAGAAGGTGGGCCGCCGCTACGACACGGCCCTCTTCGCCTCCCGCATCGACTATATCCGGAAGGCCATGGAGCATCCCGGCGAACCGAAGGTCTTCTTCGGGATCGATGTCATCGTAGGACTCCCGGGCGAGACGGAGGACCTTTTCATGGAGACGTACAACTTCCTGAAAGAGCGGATCAAACCCGCCTTCATCCACGTCTTCCCCTACTCCCGGCGTCCCGGCACCCGCGCCGCCGTCATGCCCGACCAGGTGCAGGACAGCGTGAAAACCGAACGGGTCGCCCGGCTGGAAGCGCTGTGCGCGGAACTTCATGACGCCTTTGTCGCTGAGAACAAAGGGCTTCCGGAGAAGGTCCTCTGGGAATCCTCCGTCAAGGACGGCCTCATGGCCGGCTACACCGGCAACTACATCCGCGTGGAGAAACCCTACGATCCGGCGCTGGTAAACACGATAGAAAGAATTACCCTATAAAGGCAAGGACGGTGTTGGTCCGAAAACCTGTGGCCACCCTCGGCCACATAAGAGGGAGGGGCCCAACCGTCAGGTTGGGAGGGGCCGGAGCGGAGCGAAGGCGGTTTTCGGACCAATACCGTCCTGCCGAAAAATGCTTATGAGTGAAGTCAGACTTACATTCCTCGGGACGGGGACCTCGCAGGGGGTGCCGATCATCGGGTGCCAGTGTCCGGTGTGCCGGTCCCAGGATCCGCACGACAAACGGTTCCGGGCGGCGGCGCTGGTGGAATACGAAGGATTCACCGTCCTCGTGGATGCCGGGCCGGATTTCCGAATGCAGATGCTTGCGCAGGGCGTACGGCACCTGGATGCCATCCTCCTCACCCACAAGCACAAGGACCACACGGGCGGACTGGACGATGTCCGGTCGTTCAACTACATAGACCGGAAGGCGGTGGAAATCTACTGCGAGCCGGAGGTGCTGAAGGCCCTGCGGAACGATTATGCCTACGCCTTTGCGGAGCACAAATACCCCGGGGCGCCGGAGTGGCACGTGCATACCATCGACGACAAGCCGTTCAGGATCACCTCGTTGGAGAATACCGGAGAACTGGAATGGGTCCACGATATCGGCTACTTTTACCGGCAGCCGGACGGTTCGCTCATTCCTTCGGACAATGCCGTGGTTCCCGCCTTGCCAGCCCTGCCGGGTGCGGACAGCGGCGTCACGGAGGATGGCGTCAAGTATCTGAACATCATTCCTATCCGGGGCTATCACGACCAGATGCCGGTCCTGGGTTTCCGGTTCGGAAAGATCGCCTATATCACGGACATGAGTCTCCTTCCGGAATCCGAGTTCTCCAAGTTGCAGGGACTTGAGCATGTGTCCCTGAACACCGTGGGATACCATCCCCACCATTCGCACTTTTCCTTGTACGAAGCATTGGACCTGGCCGACCGCATCGGCGCGAAGCATACCTGGCTCACCCACTTGAGCCACGCCTTCCCCAGTTACGCCACTTTCTGCGACGAACTCCGCCGCCTGTGCGCTGAACGGGGCATCCGTTCCGACGTCCAGCCCGCCTACGACGGTCTGACCGTCACGGCTCGGTAGCCGGGATATCGTCCCGCGTATCCTGCGTGAATTCCACGGCACTGTCCACGAGGAGCCAGATGGCAAGGGCCGCCAGGGCCAGGGTGATGACAAATTCGAACATGGCGCTATCGTTTTGATTCGAAGGCAAAGATAGCGCCACGTTGTGCCAATCTAAAGCACAGTTATCCTTATTTTCCGTCGGAAAGGAAGGACGCCTGGACGGGACCGATGCGGCGATAGCCCTCCTCGTTCATGTGAAGTTTATCTCCCAGGTAGAATCTTTCCACATTGAACTCGTTGATTCCCTGCAGGTTGAACTGGTCCAGGACCGGGATTCCGTAGTAGGCGCAGCAGGCCTTCTGGGCCTCGATGTAATCGGCAAAGGTCTTGCCGGTCTTGTTGGGCTCCGTGGAGAAGGGATTGTGGCCGGCATCGGATCCGAAGAAACGGAGGGAGGTGAAGAAATAGATCTCCGCATCCGGATTCTTTTCCAGCAGGGTCTTGATGCAGTAGTTGATACCGCCGCACTGGGTGGAAAGTTTGCTCTTGTCATAGCCGTCCAGGGCGGTGTAATCCTTCCAGGTACCGCATTCGCGGTTGTTGTTGAAGTCGTTCGTGGAGGCCCAGAGGACATAGACATCATACACGCCGGCCATGTCCACCTGCCGCTGAAGCGTATAGCCCTGCAGGTTGGAGAATCCGGCCCCGCCTACGCCATAGGTCGTAACCTCGGCGTTCAACAGGTTGGCCCAAAGTTGCTTCGCAGCATCGGACTCCTGGTTCACGGACAGGGAGCCGCCGAATACGGCGATGCTTTTCCCATAGTTCTTATGACCCTTGTAGGGGCTGTCCTTGACGGCCTTCCTGTCGGGGACGAGGTGATGCTCCTCCGGCTTCGGAGTCCGGGTCTGGAGTTGCTGCGCGGCGAAGGCCTTCAACTCCTCCTGCGCAGCCGCGAGATCGTTCCGGAACTCCTCACAGGTTTGCAGGCGGGCGAAAGTGGCCGAGGACAGCAGTTTGGAGGCATCCACGTCACTCTGCCAGTGATAACCGGCGATGACACGGCTCTGCCCCCACTCGTAGCCGGCCTTGAGCAGGGTATCCTGCCGGGCGGGATTGAGTTCCGCCAGGACGAGGGCCATTCCCCAGCCGCGGACGGCATGGCCGGAAGGATAGGAACCGGTCGTACGTGATTCTTCCTCATAGGCGGGGATCAACGTTCCTTCCCGAAAAAATACGTAAGGACGCAGACGCATATAGGTTGCCTTGGGATGGACGGCGCCGAGCCGGAAGGTACGGATGCTCCTCTCCAGCAGTTTGATGGTCTTCGGGGTGGTTTCGCGGGAGAGTTTCAGGCCGAAGGCACCGCTGAACATCGCCGCCATGGTATCCACATTCGTCGTCGCTTCCCGGATGGCCCGGGCACCGCGCGTCCCAGCCCGCTGCGTCTTTCCCCATTGGTACTGGGCCTCGTCATACAGGAATTGGGGCGATCCGTCCTCCGGAGGCGACGGAAGGAAAACGACGGCATCCGGGACGTCCTTGAGTTCGAGATAGGGTTCCGCCTTCTTCTGGGCGTAAACGTTCCAGGTAAGGGCCAGTCCTACCAGGACAAGGGCCCAGCGCTTCATAGATATGGATTCCATAACTACAAATGTAACAATAATAAATGCAAAACAAAAGGCCGGCCCGCAAGGGTCGGCCTTTCAGGGGACACAAGATTGATTAGAGTTTCGGACCGGCCTTGACGAGGGCCTTGCCGGCGCGGTTGGACTCGTACTTGTGGAAGTTCTTGATGAAGCGGCCGGCGAGGTCCTTGGCCTTCTCCTCCCACTGGGCGGGATCGGCATAGGTGTCGCGAGGATCGAGGATGCCGGTATCGACACCTTCGAGGACGGTCGGAACTTCGAAGTCGAAGAACGGGATGTGCTTGGTCGGGGCCTTGTCGATGCTGCCGTTGAGGATGGCGTCGATGATGCCGCGGGTGTCACGGATGGAGATACGCTTGCCGGTACCGTTCCAGCCGGTGTTCACGAGGTAAGCCTTGGCGCCGGACTTCTTCATCTTCTTGACGAGTTCCTCGGCGTACTTGGTCGGATGGAGTTCCAGGAAGGCCTGGCCGAAGCACGCGGAGAAGGTCGGGGTGGGCTCGGTGATACCGCGCTCGGTACCCGCGAGTTTGGCCGTGAAGCCGGAGAGGAAGTAGTACTTCGTCTGCTCGGGGGTGAGGATGGAGACCGGAGGCAGGACGCCGAAAGCGTCGGCGGAGAGGAAGATCACCTGCTTGGCGGCGGGGCCGTGGCTGTCCGGACGGACGATCTTCTCGATGTGGTAGATCGGGTAGGACACGCGGGTGTTCTCGGTGACGGACTTGTCGTTGAAGTCGATCTTGCCGTTCTCGTCCACGGTGACGTTCTCGAGGAGGGCGTCGCGGCGGATGGCGTTGTAGATGTCGGGTTCGGACTCCTTGTCCAGTTTGATGACCTTGGCGTAGCAGCCGCCTTCGAAGTTGAAGACGCCCTTGTTGTCCCAGCCGTGCTCGTCGTCGCCGATGAGGAGACGCTTCGGGTCGGTGGAGAGGGTGGTCTTGCCGGTGCCGGAGAGGCCGAAGAAGATGGCGGTGTTCTCACCGTTCATGTCCGTGTTGGCGGAGCAGTGCATCGCGGCGATGCCCTTGAGCGGGAGGTAGTAGTTCATCATGGAGAACATACCCTTCTTCATCTCACCGCCGTACCAGGTGTTCAGGATCACCTGCTCGCGGGAAGTGACGTTGAAGGCGACGCAGGTCTCGCTGCGGAGGCCGAGCTCCTGATAGTTGTCCACCTTCGCCTTGGCGGCGCAATAGACGACGAAGTCAGGCTCCTGGTCGAATTCCTTCTGGTTCTTCGGACGGATGAACATGTTCGTGACGAAGTGGGCCTGCCAGGCGACCTCCATGATGAAGCGGACCTTCATGCGGGTGTCGGCGTGGGTGCCGCAGAAACCGTCCACGACGAAAAGGCGCTTGCCGCTGAGTTGCTTCTGGGCAAGTTTCTTGACGGCCTTCCAGGTCTTCACGGACATCTTGTGGTTGTCGTTCGGGTAACCCTCGGTGGTCCACCAGATTTCGCCCGGGGCGCCTTCCTTGGTGGTCTCGTCGTACACGATGTACTTGTCTTTCGGGGAACGGCCCGTGTAGATGCCGGTCATGACGTTGATGGCGCCGAGTTCGGTCACCTGACCCTTGTCATAGCCTTCGAGACCGGGCTTGGTCTCTTCGTTGTAAAGGACCTCGTAGGTGGGGTTGTAGAGAATCTCCTTGACCCCCTTGATACCATACTTGGCGAGATTGATGTTTGCCATAAAATATACGGATTAATAGTTAAAATCTTTAATCTTGCAAAAGTACCAATTTTTAAAGATATTTGCAATCGAAAGAAGGAAGATTTGAAGGAAAATGACGCCGAAAGAGACATTGAAAGCCTATTGGGGCTACGATAGTTTCCGACCCATGCAGGAGCGCATCATCGACGAGGCGCTCGCCGGCCGCGATGTCCTCGCCATCCTGCCTACCGGAGGCGGCAAGTCGGTGTGCTTCCAGGTCCCGGCCCTGATGAAGGACGGCATCGCACTGGTGGTGACGCCCCTCATCGCCCTGATGAAGGACCAGGTCCAGAACCTCGCCGCCCGGGGTATCCGCGCCATCGCCGTCCACGCCGGGATGAACCGGCACGAAGTGGACCTCGCGCTGAACAACGCGGCCTACGGGGACTACAAGTTCCTGTATGTCTCCCCCGAACGTATCCAGACCCGGCTGTTCCAGAACTACCTGCCCGTCCTGAACATCTCCTACATCGTCGTGGACGAGGCGCACTGCATCTCGCAGTGGGGTTACGACTTCCGGCCGGAATACCTCCAGATCGGCGTCCTCCGGACCACGGTCCAGGCGCCCGTCATCGCCCTCACGGCCACGGCGACGCCCGCCGTCGCGGACGACATCATGGACCGGCTCGGATTCCGGGAGAAGAATCTCCTCAAATCCGGCTTCGAGCGTCCCAACCTTTCCTACATCGTCCGGGAATGCCAGGACAAGGCCGGAGAACTGCTTTCCGTGTGCAACGGCGTCCCCGGGACCGGCATCGTGTATGTCCGCAACCGGAAGCGCACCGAGGAAACGGCCCACATGCTGCGTGCGGCCGGGGTGTCGGCATCCTTCTACCATGCCGGGATTTCCTCCGAGGTCAGGACCCTCCGCCAGGAGGACTGGAAGGCCGGAAAGACGCGGGTGATGGTGTGTACCAACGCCTTTGGCATGGGCATCGACAAGCCGGACGTGCGGTTCGTGGTCCATTACGACCTCCCGGACAGCCCGGAGGCCTATTTCCAGGAAGCGGGCCGGGCCGGACGCGACGGATTACCCTCCTATGCCGTCCTGCTTTGGAACGACGGAGACCGGAAACGGCTCGCCCAGATCGAACGCGCCGCCTTCCCTTCCCTGGAATACATCGAGGACATCTACCACAAGGTCCACATCTTCCACGAAATCCCCTACGACACCGGGATGGGCCGGCAGTTGAAGTTCGACCTCCCGGCCTTCTGCCGGCGATACCGGCTCCAGCAGGCCGCCGTGTTCTACGCCGTCAAATACATCGAACGGGAAGGGCACTGGACTTTCAGCGAGGATCTCGAGATCCAGACCCGGGTGCAGGTCACCATCGACCGGACCGAACTCTACGGCGTGGAACTGCCCGATCCCCGGATGGTTCCGCTCCTGGAGACCCTGATGCGCACCTACACCGCGCTTTTCTCCTATCCCGTTTCCATCGACGAAAGCCTCGTCGCCGGGAAATGCGGCGTCACGGTCCCGGAACTCCGGCAACTCCTGTACGGGCTCTCCGTGAACCACATCATCAAGTACATCCCTGCCGACCGGGCCGACGTCATCTATCTCCTCCACGACCGGCTCCGCCCCGGCAACGTCCAGCTGTCGCCCAAGCGGTACGACCTGCTCCGGGGCGCCTTCCACGAGCGGGTGCAGACGATGCTATCCTTCGTTGCCGAAAAGGAAGAATGCCGCTCCAGATACCTGCTGCGCTATTTCGGCCAGGACGACAGTGCCGACTGCGGCCGGTGCGACATCTGTCGGGAAAGGGCCCGGAAGCCCAGGGACCTGGCCGCCCGGCTGAAGGAATTCATCCACGCCCCCTACTCCCTGGACGACGTGCGCGCCGCCTTCGGCACCGGCGACAAGGCCTGGATGGAGGTCCTGCGCGAACTCATCGACCGCGGCGAAGTGCCGCCGTATGAATACTGACCTGTCATTCTCAGGTTGTTTTCCCTCTGTCATTTCGAGCTTGTCGAGAAATCTATTATCTTTGTAGGATATGGCCCAAAGCAGTACGAAGGACATATTGCTCGCGCAGATCCGCAACGGCGGGACGCTGACGACTGGACAGCAACTTCTGCTGTGCCTGACGCTCAGTTATCCGGCCATCATCGCGCAACTGTCCTCCGTGCTGATGCAGTACATCGACACGTCCATGGTAGGGCACCTGGGCGCCGCAGCAGGCGCGTCCATCGGTCTCGTGTCCACCTGCATGTGGCTGCTGGGCGGGTTCTGCGGGGCCTGCGGCAGCGGTTTCTCCGTCCAGGTAGCCCACCTCATCGGGGCCAACAACTTCAAGGCCGCCCGGGAGGTGCTCCGGCAGGGACTCGTCAGCGCCCTCGTTTTCAGTGGATGCATCGCCCTTGTCGGCATGGCCATCGCAGGACCGCTCCCCTACTGGCTGGGCGGCACGGACGAAATCGCCTCCGACGCGACCAAGTATTTCTTCATCGTCGCGGCCTGCATGCCCTTCATGCAGATCGACTGGATGTGCGCATCCATGCTGCAGGTGAGCGGCAACATGAAGGTCCCCAGTTACCTGAACATCGGCATGTGCATCCTGGACGTCGGATTCAACTACCTGTTCATCTATGTCATGAAGATGGGCGTGGTGGGCGCCGCCCTGGGCACCGGCCTCGCCGAAATGATTACCGCGGCAGCGATGCTGTATTTCGTCACCGTCCGCTCTCCCGAACTCAACCTCCTGCAGGACAAGGGTTTGTTCCGGCCCACGAAAGCGGTCCTCGACAAGGCGCTGGGCATCGGCGGACCGATGGCCCTGCAGAACATCCTCATCCGCGGCGGATACATCGCCTCGACCGTCATCGTGGCCCCGCTCGGCACCATCGCCATCGCGGCCAACTCCTTCGCCATCACGGCCGAGAGTTTCTGCTACATGCCGGGATACGGCATCGCCGATGCGGCCACGGCCCTGGTTGGCCAGTCCGTCGGCGCGAACCGGAAGGAACTGGCCAAGCGCTTCGCCTGGATCACCACGCTCACGGCGATGGGCATCATGGGCCTCCTGGCCATCCTGATGTATATCTTCGCCCCCGAACTGATGGGCATGCTGACGCCGGACCAGGCGGTCATCGACCTGGGGGCCCGCGTCCTCAGGATCGAGGCGTTCGCCGAACTGGGCTATGCCGCCTCCATCGTCATGTACGGCGCCTGCGTCGGTGCCGGAGACACCAAGTGGCCGAGCGTGATGAACTTCACGTCCATGTGGCTCGTCCGCATCGTCCCCGCCGTCTTCCTGGTGAAGCTCTACGGCCTCGTGGGCTTCTGGATTGCGATGGCCGGCGAACTCACCTTCCGCGGAACCATCTTCCTCGTGCGGCTCGCCCGCGGGAAATGGCTGAATCAAAGTCATTAGCTTTTAACCCCAATAGTATGAAAAAGATCCTTTACATTCTCGTCACCCTGGTTCTCTCCTCGGTTTCCGTCTTTGCCCAGACGCCGGAGGAGATCATCGCCCAGATGGACCAGGTCATGGAGAAATACGAGGCCAAGGATGGCTTCGCCATGGTCATGGAAATGAAGATCCCCATCCTGGGCACCTTCGCATCCGCCGTAAAAAGCTGGGGGGACAAGATGCGGATGGAGATAGACGTGAAAGGCGAACAGATGATCACGTACATCGACGGTGACACGGAGTGGGACTACAACGTCAAGGAAAAAGTCATCAGGATCAAAAAACGCGACGTCACCAAAAAAACCAAGGAGGAAGAGAACATGAAGATGTTCCAGAGCGCCACCGAGGGGTACGACGTCTCCATCTCCAAGGAAACGGACAAGGCCTGGTTTCTCCGCTGCAAGAAAAACCGCTCCAACACGAACAAGGACGATCCCAAGAATATGGACCTCGTCATCGCCAAGGGCACCTATATGCCCATCAGTCTGAGCGCCAAGGTATCCGGTATCACCATCACCATGCGCGACCTGGACTTCAACGTGACCGAGAAGGACGTGACCTTCAACCAGGCCGACTACCCCGGCGTCAAGGTCGTGGACGAACGGTAATCCTATAAAGTAAGCAACGGCGAGGGAATCCCCCGTTCCAGCACCCGGAGGTGCACGGTGCCGGGTTCCACGCCGAGTTCCTGCAGTACCCCGCACGCATGGTCATAGGCCAGCCGCGGGGTATTGTTGTTCCCGCTCAGGTGGCACAGGAAGAGGTTTTTCAGGCCGGGATGCATGAAACGGCGGATGGCATCGCCGCAGGCGTCGTTGGACAGATGCCCGGCCCCCTGGCAGATACGCATTTTCAGGTAGTGCGGATAAGAACCGCCCAGAAGCATGTCCACGTCGTAATTGGATTCCACGACGACCGTATCGGCCTGGGAAGCCCAGTACATCGCTTCGTCCGTCACATGCCCGAGGTCCGTCATCAGGACGAACAGGCGGCCTTCGCAGCGGATGGCGTATCCCACCGTCTGCGTGGCATCGTGGGGAACTTCAAAATATTGGACCTCAAAACCTTCCGCGACCGGATTCCAGGCATCGGCCTGCAGGTCGCGGCGGCAGCCGCCCATCTCGTTACGGGTGAACGGATGCCAGGACAGGGCGTCGTGGAGGATACCCGTGGTATAGACCGGCTTGGAAAGGCGCTTGCAGATGGAACCGAGGTTCCGGATATGGTCCCCGTGGTCGTGGGTGACCAAGACGCTTTGGAAGCAGTCGAAATCCAGGGCGTCGCTCTCCAGGATCTTCTTCATCCGCCGGATGCTGACCCCGGCATCGATAAGGATTCCTGAAACGGCACATCCTTCCTCCTCATGGAGAAGGAGGTAGCAGTTGCCGCAACTACCGCTGGAAAAACTCAGGAAGCGCATCAGTTCCGGTCCTCCTCGCAGTAGCGGGAGATGACGTTGTAGGCATCCCCGATGCCCAGTTCGCCGGCCCGGGACAGGTCGATGCAACCTTTCTCCTTGTCTTTCAGATAGATGAGCACCAGTCCCCGGTTGAAATAGGCGTCGCCCATATACGGATACAGGGAGATGGCCTTGCCGTAGCACTCGATGGCGTTCACCAGTTGGGAGGACAGGCAGTAGAGGTTTCCCAGATTGAACTGGATGTACGGGAGAGACGGCTGGATGGCGGCGGCCTGCTCCATGTCGGAAAGGGCGTCGGAATAGTCGTACCGGCTGGTCACCTGCTCCCGGACACGGGCGCGCGTATTGCCCTTGTCGTCCATCGTCAGGGTCTGGACGTTGGATTCCATGGAGGCGATGAAGTCGATCATCTCCGCCCGGAGGACGGCCCGGTTCATATAGTAGAACGCCTTGTAGAACAACTCGTACCGGTCCCCTTCGGACTCGATGGCCTTGTCGTAATGGGTTTGGGCCGCATTGTACTGCTTCTGGTCGATTTCCGCGAGCGCCAGGAGGAATTCCCGCGACGGTCCTTCCTCCATGCCGCCGTACAGGACACTGTCCAGGGTTTCCCGGGCGGGTTTCGGAAGGGCGTCCGCCTGGGCGGTCACCGTGACAGGCAGGGGCAGCGAGCCGTAGAACCGCTCCAGGAGCGGGTTCTCGTAGCGATGCTCCAGCGCATAGTTCGTCCGATCCTTTTCCGAAGTCAGGACGAACTTGTACAGGGGCTTGAGGTTGATGTCCACGTCGCGGTGCTGGAGCATCTCGTCGTCGAAGTCATGCTTGGCGAATTCCGCATCCAGCGTGAGCAGGGAACTGTATTTCTTGGTGGTATCGGCGAATTCGGCCTGCCCGGCCGCATTCTTGGCACGGTACTCCGCCACCTTCCGGCGGCCGGTCTTGTAATCTTCCCGGGAGGCTCGGTTCATGCCCAGTTGGAGTTCGGCGTAGGCGCGGTTCATATAGGCCTTGGCAAAGTCCGGATACAGTTCGATGGCCTTGTTGTAGTCCGCCAGGGCATCGTCCCAGCGGCCCATCTCCAGGAAGAAGCCGGCCCGGTTGAAATAGGCCAGCACGTTGTTCGGATTGATGTTGATCACCCGGTCCATATCCGACAGCGCGGCGGGGAAATCCCCGACCTGGGCGCTGATGAGACTGCGGTTATACAGGGTCAGGGCGTTGCCGGGCTCATGCCGGAGGACGGTGTTGAGGTCCGCCATCGCCTCGTTCAGGTGACTCCGCTCGGAATGGAGAATGGCCCGGTTGAAATAGGCCAGCGTGTTGGTACTGTCCAGTTCGATGGCCTTGTCCATGTCCTTGATGGCGGCATCATAATCCCCCTGGGCTGCCAGCAGGCGGCCCCGTCGGATATATCCCTCGGGTTCGAAACGGTCGATCTTGATGGCCTGGTTGTAGTCGTTGACTGCCTTGAGCGTATCCCCGAGGAAGAGGTAGGATGCGCCGCGGTTCAGGAAGGCCGACGGGTCCCGGGGCTCCTGGCGGATGTACTTGTCAAAGTCCTTGACGGCCGGCTCGAACTGCTGGCTCAGGAAATAGGTCACGCCCCGGGTGAAATACAGGCCGGCGGATCCGGGACGGAGCGAAATCGCCTTTTCCAGGTCCTTCAGGGCATCTTCGTAATCCCCGAAACGGCTGGACGTGATGGCGCGGTAGTGATAGCCGGAGGTGAAAACCGGATTCAGCCGCACGGCGGTATTGAAATCCGCCCGGGCGCCGCGGATGTCGCCCAGGTTATACTTGGCGATTCCCCGGTAAAAGAAGGTCCAATAGTCCGTGGAGTCCAGTTGGGCAAGGACGTTGAAATGCGAGACCGCTTCCGATAAGTGCCCTTCCGACAGCGCGTTACGCCCTCGGAACATAAACACGTCCTTGTCGTACTGCGCCCATGCGGAAAGGCAGGAACACAAAAGGACGGTGACACTCAGAAGCAGGTTGCGGAGACTCCTCATCCAAAAAAAATTTTCAAATGACGCGCGAAATGGCTAATTTCGCAGCCATTATGCAAAGATAAGCATTAATTGTGCCTGTTGCACGGATGAAGGGCAATTTTTTTCATACCGGTCTCCTCCTGCTGATCCTGTCGGCCCTGACGGCCCAGGCCCAGCCGGCGGGCTATGTGATCAGCGCCCGCAACGCGGAATCCGTCGTCACCGAAGAAGCGCTCCGCGCCCGGGTCGAGTTCCTGACGGACTCCCTGTGCACCGGCCGCGCGACCGGTACGCCCGGGGCGACATGGGCGATCGCGGGCATCGCCAGGCAGTTTGCCGGAAGCGGCCTTATGCCTGCGCGGGACGGCTGGTACCGCGGATTCCGGACCATGACCGGCAAGGCAGCGCACAATGTCGTCGGATTCCTGCCCGGCAGCGGCAACCGGTATGTGGTGATCGCCGCCCATTTCGACCACATCGGCACGCTGAACGGGACCCTGTATCCGGGGGCCGACAGCAATGCCTCCGGCGTGGCCGCCCTGACAATGCTCGCCCGGATGTTCCAGCATCTCACGCAACTCGGCAAGACATATTCCCATACCATCGTCTTCGTCGCCCTGGATGCGAAGGAGCAGAGCCTGGCCGGCTCCCATCATCTGTGGAACGAGATCGCCGGCGGTCTCCTGACCGACCCGCGCACGGGTCATGTCATTTCGCCGAAGGATATCGACCGGATGGTCAACATCGACCAGATCGGCGGCACCGAGGCGCCGCTGCGTCCCTCCAGGCGCGACTACCTGATGATGCTGTGCGAACCGGAGAACGGTCGCCGTGACGCGCTGATGATCGCCAACATGAATTCCGAAATCGGCCTGGACCTCGGGTTCGACTATTATGGGAGCAAGGACTTCACCCGCGTGTTCTACCGGACCATTTCCGACCAGAAACCCTTCCTGGACCACGGCATCCCTTCCGTGATGTTCACCTCCGGAATCACGCTCAAGAACAATAAAGTGGAAGACAACGCGGACTCTCTGGATTACGGCATCTTCCGGCGCCGCGTCCTCGCCATTTTCCACTATCTGGTCCGGGTGATCTGACCCGGATTATTTCATTCCACGCTGTTTCTTGATGGTTTCGTAGGCGTCGTGGACCTGGCGGAACTTCTCCGCGGCGGCCTTCTGCACCTCCGGCCCCAGGGTGGCGACCCGGTCCGGATGGTTCTTCATCGCCATCCGGCGGTAAGCGGCGCGTACCTCGTCGTCCGTAGCGGAAGGAGAGATTTCCAGGACAGTATAGGCCGACGTATCCCCCTTGTAGAACATGGCAATCACCGAATCGGTATCGCCCTTGTTCAGCCGGATGACGGTTCCGATGGCTTCCAGGATGCTTTTCTCGGAAGCGGCGAACTCCCCGTCCGAGGTCGCAATCTGGACAAGGTAGTGGAACAGTTGCAGCCGCTGGGAATAATTCATGTTGGAGGCAATCTGGTCGCCTACCTGGTAGATGTTTACCTGCTGGCTGTTCAAGCGGTCCAGGATCTGCATCGCCTCTGTCGCCGCCTGCTCCCCGAAATTGGTCCGGAAAAAGTTCCGGACGCAATCCAGTTCCTTCGGATGCGTCCTTCCATCGGCCTTGATAATGGCGGACGAGAGGACGAGCAGACTCACGAAGAAACTGTTGCGCTGCTCCTGGGCCGTATAGCCGCGCGTGCCGGAAGAACGCTGGTAGCCCCCGGGCTGGCCGTTACCGCCCTGGCGACGGGTATAACTGCCCGTATAGTTTTCCCCGTCCCCGGGCGGCAACTGCCGGGACATGTCAATATAGTTGTCGACGGCCTTTCCGAGGAAATACCCGATCAGTCCTCCGATCGGCCCCCAGGCGGCCCATCCGAGAAATCCTGCGATCCATTTGGCTGCTCCCATGATACTGTCTTTTTATGGTCCGGACTCCCCTGCATCAAAAGTCGGTCCATCCCTCCTCGAACTGACAAAGTGGCGGGAATTGGTTCGTTTTTTGAAAGCATCAGGTCCGATGAAAAAGGCGCTGGACATCCTTCTCTATCTCTGGCAACTCCCGCAGAACCTGCTGGGAGCGCTTCTCGTGCTGATCCTCAGGCCCGGCCGGAACTATGACTACCGGGGTGTCCGGCTCCACTATGCCTCCCGGATGCGGGGCGGGATTTCCCTCGGCCGGCACATCATCCTGAACGACACCTACCGGGACTTCGACGGAAAGACCGAGAAACACGAATGGGGCCACACCCGGCAGTCCCTACTCCTGGGCCCCCTGTACCTTCCCCTCATCGGCCTTCCTTCCCTCCTCTGGGCCGCCTGGTGGACACCCCTCCGCTCCACTTCCTATTTCCGCTTCTTCACCGAACGCTGGGCCGACCGCCTCGGCGGGGTCCGGCGCGAACCGTAAAATAATAAAGCCATGGAACCTATTACATTGGAACAGATTGCAAAAACAGTCCGGGAGGCCTCCCGCCTGATGGTCCGGGACGGATTCTCCGTGAAGGAGAAAGGAACCCTGGAGAACATCGTGACGACCTCCGACGTGGCCGTGCAGGACTTCCTGACCGGAAGACTGGCGGAACTTCTCCCCGGGAGCGGCTTCCTCTGCGAGGAGGAAGACCTGGAGGATCTCGACCACGAGTATGTCTGGATCATCGACCCGATCGACGGGACGGCGAACTACGCCCGGGGCATCGCGAGTTGCTGTATCAGCGTCGCCCTCATCCGGAACGGGAAACCGCTTTACGGGGTCGTTTACAGTCCCTGGCGCGGAGAACTCTATACCGCCGAGGCCGGAAAAGGCGCTTTCTGCAACGGGACGCCGATCCGGGTATCGGACCGCTCCTTCAAGGAGGGACTCCTTTTCACGGCCATGTCCACCTACCGGAAAGAATTCGCCAAGACCTGCAGCGACATCATCTACGACCTGTACATGGACTGCAATGACGTCCGACGGACGGGAAGCGCCGCCGTGGAACTCTGCCTCATGGCCGCCGGAAAGGCCGAACTCTATTTCGAGATCCGGCTGATGCCCTGGGACTATGCGGCCGCCTCGCTCATCCTTACGGAAGCGGGCGGAACCCTTGCCGGCTTCGACGGGAATGCTCCCTCGCTCTACCGCCCCTCGATGGTCATTGCCGCCAATTCGAAGGATTCCCTCCGGAAGATCCTCGAGGCCGTCCATCGGCACCTCGACGCCCTTCCCTATTGACCCAGCCCGCCCAGGACGGTCAGGATCATTTCCTGTAGACGTCTTTCGTGATAATCGGCTTCCCGTCCGCGTCCAGCAGCAGCGTGAGCCCGCCACCGTATCCCCGGTGCACGAAGAGGTAGTTCACCCCTGTTTCCTTGTCCACGATGACGACGGCATCCGTCATGAGACTGATGCCCTCCTTCTCCTTGATGTCGAATCTGTCTTTTCCCATGGTAATCCTATAGTGTCTTTACAAAAATAACTTTTTTTCGGCAATCTTCCTACCGGACAAGGTGGGTTATAGGGATCCGGACCGGCCAACGCCCTTATCGTGAAAACTTGAAGAGCGGCAATCCGCCCCTGACGAGCCATATCATGAATCGGCGGTCTTTACCCGTCTTGCAGGAAGGGGATAAAGACCGGCAAACGACATCCAACGGCCTTCCCGGGCCCATCCGTGGTCTTTAACTTTTCACGGAAGAAGGGTGTTCCTCAGAGCGCCCGGCGGAGACCGGGTCCGAGGAATGAGGATGAAAACCTGATTTCGGAGATCGTAACGCCGACATGGCGGTGATGGAGGAGGCATGCCCCCTTCAATCTGTATCAGACACTCGGAGCGAAGCAACTAAGCCCTCCCCTGAGGGGAGGGTTTGGGTGGGGGTAGGTAGACTTGGTTCAAGTCCAGTCATCCAGACGCAAAAAGGAGCCGGCGTTAGCGGCTCCTTTTACTTAAGTCTGGATGACTGGACTTGAACCAGCGACCTCCTGGTCCCTAACCAGGTGCGCTACCAACTGCGCTACATCCAGAGGTCCCCTCGAAAGGGATTGCAAATATCGGTATTCTTTTCCGAAAATGCAAGAACTTTATTTCAAACTTTCTTGCCGGGCCTTCAAAGCGGCCTTGAGAGCGGAGGCGGCGCGCATTTTCCGGATGGGGCCGCTGACGACGGCGAAGGTGCCGAGATCCGCTTTCAGTTCCTCGTAAGTGAAACTGGGATAGAGCCGTGCGAGTTCCCCGGCATAGAGCGCGAGGCGGTCACCGGTTTCCAGCGGATAGTCCTCCTCCCCGAAAAAGCGTTCCGACCAGCGGAAGAACGCCAGGCGGGCCCGGACGTCCTTTTCCACCAGGGCAGGGTCGCCATCAGGAACGGGAGCATTGTACGTGACACGCTCCCAGCGGACGCTGCGGATACCGGTCTTCTTCGCGGCCGAAAGGATGACGGCGAGGTCCATGCCGGCGGCTTCCGGATCGGCCTCGAAAGCCTCGCGGAGGACCTGGGCGCGGATAACGAACGAAGAAAGCGGAGCGACGTCCCCGTCCTGGAAAAGGCGGACGAAAAGCTTTCCCGGACGCGTTTTCAAGGGATACTTCCGGTAAGGTTTCTCCAGATTCCAATGGAAGATGTCGTAGGAAGAATGGGCGTCGATGCAACGGACCATCCGCTTGACGCTGAGTTTCCCCAGGTCCACGTCCGGCGTCAGGAAACAAACCCACTCCGCACCGGGGACGGCGTCCAGGCACTGTTTCCAAAGGGGAAGGCCGGTATCCTCCAGGTCCACGGTTTCCACCGCCATCTGATGTTCGAATCCGGCCGCCACGGCATGGGCTTCCGCGGTACCGCTCAGGTCCGCAACAAGGACCCGGTAGGAAGGATCCTGCTGGAAAGAAAGCATGGACAGGGTCCGGTGGAGCGTGTCGATGTTCCGGGCCGGGATGATGAAGCAGATCTCACTCATGGCGCTACCTTTTATTCTTTGCAAAGATAGCGATTTTGCTTAAATTTGTAGGATTATCGAAAACTAGATTCCGGATGCGCGATTTCCTCAAGATGATGCGGCAGTACGCCCTCCCCTACAAAGGTTACCTGGCCGGGGCGGTCGTCCTGAACATCCTGTCCGCCATATTCAATATCTTTTCCTTCGCAGTCATCGTTCCGCTGCTGAACATCCTGTTCCGGCTGGATACGGCGCAGTACGCGTTCATTCCCTGGGGAACGGAAGGATATTCGTTCAAGGACACCCTCGTGAACAATGCCTACTGGCTGGTGTCCGACTTTTCCGCCCAGCACGGAGCGGTTACGGCCCTGCTGCTGCTGTGCGCCGTCATGATCTTCTTCACGGCCCTCAAGACCTCCTGCTACTTCGGGTCCGCCGCCGTGATGATTCCCATCCGCACCGGCATCGTGAAAGATATCCGGAACCGCATCTACAACAAGATCCTGAACCTGCCCATCGGCTTTTTCTCCCAGGAGCGCAAGGGCGACATCATCGCCCGGATGAGCGGTGACGTGAACGAAGTGGAGACCTCCATCACCGCCTCCATCGAAATGCTCATCAAGGACCCGATCCTGATCGTCCTGTATTTCGGATTCCTGGTGTTCCTGAGCCCGGAAATGATGCTTGTCATGCTCACCTTCGTCCCCGCCTTCGTCTGGGTGATGGGCGTCATCGGCAAGCAGCTCAAGCGGCAGTCCCTGGAGGCGCAGACCCTCTGGAGCGACACCATGGCCCAGGTGGAGGAAACCCTGGGCGGCCTCCGCGTCATCAAGGCCTTCAACGCCGAGAAAAAGATGTCCGACCGCTTCGAGGGCGTCACCGACCGGATGCGCCGGAAGATCAACCGGGTGAACACGCGCCAGGCATCGGCCCATCCCGTCAGCGAATTTCTCGGAACGGTGATGATCATGGCGGTCCTCGCCTTCGGCGGCTACCTGATCATCCGGGGCAAGGGCCTGTTCGGCGGCAGTTTCATGGACGCCTCCCAGTTCATCTTCTTCATGATCATCCTCTACTCGGTGATCGAACCCATCAAGGAACTCTCCCGCGCCACCTACGGCATTCCCAAGGGACTTGCGTCGATGGAGCGCATCAACCGCATCCTCGAGGCGGAGAATCCCATCCAGGAGGCCCCGGACGCAGCCGGCATCCAAGCATTCAAGGACCGGATCTCCTTCGAGGGCGTCCAGTTCTCCTACGAGAGCGGGCGCGAAGTGCTCAAGGGGGTGGACCTCGAAATCCCACGCGGAAAGATGGTCGCGATCGTGGGCGAATCCGGCGCCGGAAAATCCACCCTCGTGGACCTCATTCCCCGTTTCTACGATGCGACAGGTGGCCGGATCACCATTGACGGAAAAGACATCAAGAGCCTGAAAGTCAAGGACCTCCGCGGCCTGATGGGGAACGTGAACCAGGACCCGATCCTGTTCAACGACACCATCTTCAACAACATCGCCTTCGGGGTGGAGAACGCCACGGAGGAAGAGGTCGTCGCCGCGGCGAAGATCGCCAATGCCCATGACTTCATCATGGAAAAGCCCGAAGGCTACCAAACCAACATCGGCGACCGGGGCACCAAACTCTCCGGCGGACAGCGGCAGCGCCTGTCCATCGCCCGGGCCATCCTCAAGAACCCGCCCATCCTGATCCTGGACGAGGCCACCGCCTCCCTGGACACCGAATCCGAACGCATCGTCCAGGACGCCCTGGACCATCTGATGAACACCCGCACCACCATCGCCATCGCCCACCGCCTCTCCACCGTGAAGAATGCCGACGAAATCATCGTCCTCCACGAAGGGAAAGTGGTCGAGCGCGGACGGCACGAGGAACTCATCGCCCTGGACGGTTATTACAAGAAACTCAACGACATGCAATCCTTATGAGACAGATACGCGTACCCCTTATCGCCGATTTCGAGGAACTGGACCTCGACACCGCTCTCGAACTTCACGGCGCCCCCTTCCAGGTGGACCAGGTCAACTGGCCGGCCGACTTCCCTTACGCTCCCTTCTGCGCGGGCCGCATCGCCCGGACGGAGGAGGCCCTGATCGTGGACTTCCGCGTGAGCGGACTTGACCTCAGGGCCCTCAACACGGAGGACAACGGACGCCAGTGGGAAGACAGTTGCGTGGAAGTGTTCCTCGGGAATCCCGACGGAAGCGAATACTACAATTTCGAGATCAATCCGCTCGGAAAGGTCCTTGCCGCCAAGGGTCCCGGCCGGGAAAACCGTGCCAAGCGCCCCGCGGAAGAGATGGAGGAGATCATCCGGACCGCCCAGTTCGAAGGGCCGCAGGAATTCGACGGCGGCATCTGGAACTGGCGCGTCACGGTCGTGATTCCCTTCGAACTCGTGGGCATCGACCCGGAGAACCTTCCGGAAAAGGTCCGGGCCAATTTCTACAAATGCGGTGACAAGACCGCCCATCCGCACTTCGTGAGTTGGAATCCGGTGGGCACGCCCTCCCCGGACTTCCACCGCCCGGAGTTCTTCGGTGAACTCCTGCTCGGATGAGCCCGCGCAACCGCCTGCTTGCCGCGAGGATCCTGTCCGTCCTGTACCTCGCCGCCGTCATCTGGCTGTGTTTCGGCCAGTTCGACAGCGTGCCCGACGTTCCGCGTTCCCTGTGGGGCATCCCGATGGACAAGGTCGTCCATTTCCTGATGTTCCTCCCCTTCCCGGTACTCGCCTATTTCGCCTTTGACCGATACGCTGAAAAGTTCTTGCCCTCAGTCCTTTGTGCCATGGCAGCCTTCGTCGCCGGCCTGCTTTTCGCCGCCGGAACGGAGGTGGGACAGGCCCGCCTGACGACCTACCGCAGCGGAGATCCCCTGGATTTCCGGGCGGACCTCCTGGCCATGGCCGCCGGTACCCTCATCGTTATCCTCCTCAACCTCCGGAAACTGCGCAAATGATCCGAAAAATCCTCCCCATCCTCCTCGCCGCCACCCTCGCAGCGCTCCCCCTTCCGGCCCAGACCGCCAAGGAATTCCGGACGGCGGCCGATTCCCTCCGCGCCCGCATGGAGCGCCGGACACGGGTGAAAGTCCCGCTCAAACTCAACAAGGTCCTGAAACGGGGAACGACGCTGGATTTCCACTTCAGCCAGGAGCTGTCCGACTTCCCGTGGCGGGCCGCCGACGTGGAATGGTTCCGGGAAGAACTCCGGAGCCTCACGCCGCCCGCCTATCGGGCCTACACCCTCGGTGACATCTTCGCGAAGGACGTGGACCTCAACAAGTTGCCGATGCCTGCCATCGGCAAGAACGGAGGGCCGGTGGAGACCTCGCTGCGGAGGGGCGACCCCAGGGGGAAGACCCCGGCGCTGGTCCGGACCGACGAAAAATGGAGCCGGGGCCTGTCCGGCAGGCACATCGCCCTTTGGCAGAGCCACGGCCGCTACTACGAATCCAAGACTGAACGCTGGGAATGGCAGCGGGCGGCGACGCACCGCACGGTGGAGGACATGTACACGCAGGGATACGTCCTCCCCTACCTGATCCCGATGCTGGAGAACGCCGGCGCCGTCGTCATCACGCCGCGCGAACGGGATCTCCAGAGTTGGGAGGTCATCTGCGACAACGATCCCTCCTTCCCGGAAGAGCGCACCGGAAGGATGCGCCGCACCGGCCGCTACAAGGAGACCGGCAACTGGAGCGAAACCACGCCCGGCTTTGCCGATACGAAACCGGTGTACCATGTCTATGAGAATCCCTTCCAGGCGGGGACGGCCCGCATGTGCGAAGCCGCCACCGACAAGGATCCCCACGGCAAGGCGACCGCCACCTGGCGGCCCGACATCCCCGAGCGCGGGGAGTATGCCGTCTATGTCTCCTACCGCTCCTTCTCCAACAGTACCACGGATGCCGTCTATACGGTCCGCCACCTGGGAGGCGAAAGCGTGTTCCACGTGAACCAGCGCATGGCCGGCTCCACGTGGGTCTATCTCGGCACCTTCACCTTCGACGAAGGCGACGGCGGCTCTGTCACGCTGACCAACGAAAGCACATCGGGCGGCATCGTCAGCGCCGATGCGGTCCGTTTCGGCGGCGGAATGGGCAAGATCGAGCGCGGCGGGGAGACCTCCGGCTACCCTGCTTTCGCGGAAGGCGCCCTGTACAGCATGCAATGGGCCGGCATGGACGTCCACGAGTTCGACGACTGGGAGGACGACTATACCAGGGATTACGCCGGGCGCGGACGCTGGGTGTCGCACCTTTCCGGCGGTTCCCGCGTCAATCCGGAGATTCCCGGCGGCCGGGTCCCCTTCGACCTTTCCCTCGCCTTCCATACCGACGCCGGCGTCACGCCCAACGATTCCATCGTGGGCACCCTGGGTATCTACACGCTCAAATGCGAGGACAAGGACGAACTTCCCAACAAGGAATCCCGGATGAACGGACGTCTCCTGACGGACCTCGTCCAGTCGCAGGTCGTGAACGACCTCCGTTCCGGGTTCGAGCCGAAGTGGACCCGCCGGCAGACCTGGGACCGTTCCTACAGCGAATCCCGGACGACCTCCGTCCCGGGCATGCTCCTGGAACTGCTGTCCCACCAGAACTTCGCCGACATGAAATACGGCCTGGATCCGTCCTTCCGGTTCACGGCCTCCCGGTCCGTGTACAAGGGCATCCTCAAATACCTGAGCGCCCGGTACGGATGCAACTATACGGTCCAGCCCCTGCCCGTCACCGCCTTCCGGGCCGAGCTCAGGGACGGGAAAGCGGTCCTGAGCTGGCTGCCGGCGACGGATCCCCTGGAGCCCACGGCAAAACCCGCCGGGTACATCCTGTACACGCGGGAGGATGACGGGGCCTTCGACACCGGAGTCCTGCTCGAGGAGCCGGAAAAGGACGGCAAGCGCCTGACTGTCACCGTTCCCGTGAAGAAAAACCGGCTGTACGGTTTCCGGATCGTCGCCTACAACCAGGGCGGCAAGAGTTTCCCATCGGAAACCCTCACGGTGGGAACGCCCGGGGACGATGCGAAGAAGATCCTGATCGTCAACGACTTCACCCGGGTTTCGGCACCCGCCTGGATCGACACGCCCTCCTACGGCGGTTTCTTCGACGACATCGACAGCGGCGTCCCGGACCGGTACGACATCACTTTCGTGGGACAGGTGAACCAGTTCGACCGGAACAAGGCATGGACCGACGACGACAACCCCGGGTTCGGCGGCTCGTTTACGAACCGGGCCGGACGCGTGATTGCCGGCAACACCTTCGATTTTCCCGCCGTCCACGGACGCGCCCTGCTGGATGCCGGCTATGCGGTCAGTTCCACCAGCGTGGACGCTTTCCCCGGCCTGGATGCCACTGCCTACGCGTCCCTGGATGTCATCTGCGGGAAGCAGGTGACGACCAAGATCGGCCGCGGCGCCGTTCCGGACCGGTATACGGTCTTCCCCGCCGCCTTCCGGGACGCCCTGCGCGCCTATGCCGATGCCGGCGGTTCCATCCTGGTCTCCGGCGCCTATATCGGCACGGACGCCTGGGACAACGTATATCCTGTCACCTTCAATGAGGCCGAGCGCGAAAAGACACGCGCCTTCATCCGGGAAGTCCTCGGCTATAAATGGGTTACCAACTACGGAGACGTCTCCGGCATCGTCGTCCCGAAGGAAGGCGGTCCCATCCAGTTCGGCGGGCCGATGGCCTACAACCGCCTGTTCAGCGAGAATATCTACCGGGTAGAGAACCCGGACGGAATCGAGCCAGCCTCGGAGAAAGCCCGGACCATCCTGCGCTATGCCGGGACGGCCATCCCGGCCGCCACGCTCCTGGACGACGGGAAGCACCGGGCCATCGCCTTCGGCTTCCCGCTGGAAACGCTCACGACGGAAGGGGCGCTGGACCTGGTCCTGCGCATTTCGATGCAGTATCTGGTGAAATAAGGAGCCCGGTTACAGCAGGTCCGTAACCTGGATATCCGGCCGCAGGGCCGCCTCCTTCCGGAACTCGGAAGGGGTCATCCGCGTATATTTCCGGAAAAAGCGCGTAAAGTAGGACGGGTCCTCGATGCCGATGGCATAGGAAACGTCCGCGATGGAGCGGTCCCGGTCCTTCAGCAGGGTCTTCGCCCAGTTGACACGGGCGATTTCCACCCACTCCATGGCGCTGTGGCGGGTTTCCGTACGGACCAGTTTGTTCAGGTAACTGGGCGAGATCCCCACTTTGGCGGCATAGCCGGAAACGGAGTCCATCGGGACGGAACGGTCGAAGATGAGTTCCATGAAGCGGTTCACGGTGGGGTGTGTCTTTCCGCTGGCCGGGAATTCCAGGGAGTAGAGCATCAGGTCGAAGGCGCGGACGATGTAACCGTCATCCCCGCGGGCATAGGCCGTGACGATCCGGTCGAAAAGTTCGCCCATCATGGTGGCCCCGTCGAACCAGAAAGTGTGGAAGACCGGCTTCCCGCAGGTCAGGCAAGGATAGTTCGCTTCCCGGAGGAAGGAGAGGGTGAAAGTTCCCGTATAGCCCACGATGTCCATGAAATAATGGACGGTAAAAGGCATGTGGTCCGGAATCATGAGGAACTGGCCGCCGCGGATAAGGCAGTTTTTCCCGTCAATGTCCGCCAGCACTTCTCCTCCCAGCAGATACAGGAAGGAATACATCGGCAGAACGGCCTGCGGAATCTCCGTCGCTTCGATAGGTGCATGGGACTGGAGTCTGCGGATGGAAAACGACTCCCGGCTCCAGTCGGCCCCTTTTTCCCAATAAGGAATGACCCTTTTCATAACAAGAAATGTTTCTGGAACTCTTCAAGGCAACAAAGATACAAATTTTCGATAGTTTTTCCTATCTTTGTGCTATGGCACAATCCAACCCTCTGTTCAAAGACCTGTGGCGCTCCCTGCGTGAAAAACTCAGGGAATCCCTGGTTTCCGTGGTGCCCGTCAGCCTGATGGTCTTTCTCCTTGCCATCACCCCTTGGGTGAACATTTCCAGGCATGAACTCCTGGTATTCGGCGGCGCCGCGCTACTGCTGATCCTCGGCATCGGTCTTTTCAACCTCGGGGCCGACATGGCGATGACTCCCATGGGCCAGTACATCGGCGAAGGGCTCACCAAGTCCCGGAAACTGGGCATCCTCCTGGGCGTGAGTTTCCTGATGGGTCTGCTGATCACCGTCGCCGAACCGGACCTTTCCGTCCTGGCCGGACAGGTGAGCGCCGTCATGAACGGGACGCTGCTCATCTTCACCGTCGGCGTAGGCGTGGGGCTTTTCCTACTGATTGCCGTCCTGAAAATCGTCTTCCACAGCGACCTGACATCGATCCTGATGTTCTGCTACATGGTCCTGTTCAGCATCGCCGCCCTCCTGTTCGACAGCGGGAAAGGCTCCTTCCTTCCCCTGTCCTTCGATTCCGGCGGCGTGACGACCGGTCCCATCACCGTCCCCTTCATCATGGCCCTGGGCGTAGGCATCGCCCTCACGGTCGGCGGCCGGAACGCGAGCGAGAACAGTTTCGGACTCATCGCCCTTTGTTCCGTCGGCCCCATCGCAGCCGTCCTCCTGCTGTCCCTCACGGCGCAAGGCGACCTTTCTTTCACCGTCCCGGATTATTCCATGGACTCGGTCCTGCAGAAAGGCTTCGGCGGTCTGCTCGGAGAGATGTCGCTGGAGGTCGGAAAATCCCTTGTCCTGGTGGTCCTGTTCTTCTTCGTCCTCCAGTTCGCCATCCTGAAACTGCCCCTGTTCAAGATCATCCAGATCCTGTTCGGCATCCTCTACACCTTCCTCGGGCTGGTGCTTTTCCTCGCGGCCGTATCGATGGGATTCATGCCCGTCGGCTTCAAGATCGGGACAGAACTCGCCGCATACAATCCGGTCATCCTGATCGTCTTCGCCTTCGTCCTGGGCATGGTCGTGGTCCTGGCCGAACCGGCCGTCCATGTCCTGAACAACCAGGTGGCGGAAATCACCGGCGGAGAGGTTTCCAAGCGGCAGATGATGATCGCCCTGTCCGTGGGCGTAGGCATCTCCATCGGCCTTTCGGTCATCCGTGTCCGCTACGGATTCTCCTTGCTGTACTACCTGATTCCCGGCTATCTGCTGTCGCTGGGCCTGTCGTTCTTCGTTCCGAAACTGTACACGGCCATCGCCTTCGACTCCGGCGGCGTCGCGAGCGGGCCCCTCACCTCCAGTTTCATCCTGCCCCTGGTGATCGGTGCCTGCTGTACCCTCCAGGGTGAGCCGGCCGTGCTGGACTTCGCCTTCGGTGTCGTCGCCATGGTGGCGATGACCCCGCTCATCACCATCCAGACCCTCGGTTTCCAGTCCGTCCTCAAGGTCCGGAGCCGCGAGAACGCCGCCATGCGCCGCATCCTCGCCTCCGCCGACGACCAAATCATCTATTTCGAGTAATGCCCATGGAAAGTACACGGAATATTGCCCCGGTGAAGTTGGAAGTGGTCTTCGCCATCGTCCACAACGAGAAGTCCGCCTACTACACCAGCCTCATCCAGTCCCACCAGGCCAACATCCACCTGACGGTTCCGGCCAAGGGAACCTCCCACCTGATCCTCGACTACCTGGGCCTCACCGAGAAGCCCAAATCCCTCATCCTCAGTGTCGTCCGGGCCGACCAGAGTGCCGCGCTCATCGACCTGCTGGACGAGACTTTCAAGAAAGGGAAGAACTACAAGGGCGTTGCCTTCACCGTCCCGATGACCAGCATCGTGGGCACGCTCGTTTACGGCTTCCTGGCCAACGACAAGAGAACCGTCAAAGAGAAAGAAGCTTAAGATTATGGCAGAAAGCAAATTCGAACTCGTCGTCTGCATCGTGAACGCAGGCTTTTCGCAGAACGTGATGGAAGCGGCCCGTGCGGCGGGCGCCAAGGGCGGGACCATCCTCCGCGCCCGCGGATCGGCCAATCCCGAATCCGAGGAATTCTTCAACATCACCATCCAGCCGGACAAGGAAGTGCTCATGATCCTGGTCCCCGCAACGATCAAGGACGAAGTCCTGAAAGCCGTCTACAAGCAAGGCGGACTGACCACGGAGGCCCATGGCATCGCCTTCTCCCTCCCCGTCAGCCACACCACCGCCATCAAGGAATAAGCCATGCTCCAAGTTTACTGCAAGAACACGAAGACCTCCCGGAAGTATCCCGAAGGCACTTCCCTCGCCCAGATGCTGGAAGATTTCGAATTCGACCGTCCCTACCCGATCGTGTCGGCCAAGGTAAACAATGTCTCCCAGGGCCTCAAGTTCAAGGTATACCAGAACAAGGACATCGAATTCCTGGACGTCCGGGAAGCGAGCGGAGCACGGGTGTACTGCCGCTCGCTCTGTTTTCTGCTTTTCAAGGCGGCGACGGACGTATTTCCGGGGAGCCGCCTGTTCATGGAACACCCGATCTCGGGCGGATTCTTCTGCCACCTAAGGAAAGCGGACGACACGGATCTCACGCCCGAAGACCTCACGCTCCTCAAGGCGCAGATGAAGCAACTCGTGGAGAAGGACCTCCCCTTCCACCGCTACGACGTCCAGACCGAGCGCGCCATCAAGGAATTCCGGAAATCCGGCTATGACGACAAGGTGCGCCTGCTGGAAACGAGCGGCGAGGCCTACACGGATTACTACACGCTGGACAACACCTCCGACTACTATTACGGAAAACTCGTCCCGTCAACCGGTTACCTGACCGTCTGGGACATCCAGCCGCTGTTCGACGGCATCCTTCTCCGGCTCCCCGACCGGCATGACCCGTCCGTGCTGGCGCCCTTCGTGGACCAGCCCAAGACGTATGAGATGTTCAAGGAGAACTTGCGCTGGAACATCATCATGGGCCTGAACACGGTGGGCGACGTGAACCATTCCATCCTCGAAGGCCACGCCAGCGAACTGATCCAGATCGCCGAGGCGCTCCAGGAGAAGAAGATCGTCCAGATCGCCGAGGAGATCGACCGTCGTTACCGGGCCGAGGATCCCGTGAAAGTCGTCCTGATCACCGGCCCTTCCTCCTCCGGAAAGACAACCTTCTGCAAGCGTCTGTCCATCCAACTCAAGGCCTGCGGCCTCAAGCCCCTGTCCATGTCCACGGACGACTATTTCGTGAACCGGCTGGACACCCCGCGGTTCCCGGACGGGAGTTTTGACTTCGACAACTTCGACACGGTAGACCATGCCCTGATGGAAGCCGACATCAAGAAGATGCTCGCCGGCGAGGAAGTGAATGTCCCGGAGTTCAATTTCGTCACGGGCCTGAGGGAGTATAACGGCAAGAAGATCAAGCTGGAACCGGGCTGCATCCTCATCATCGAGGGAATCCACGCCCTGAATCCCGGCCTCACCGCCGAAATCCCCGACGCGGCCAAGTTCAAGATCTTCATCAACACCCTGACCGGCATCCTCCTGGACAACCACAACTGGATTCCCACAAGCGACAACCGGCTCCTGCGCCGGATTGTCCGCGACTACAACAAGGGCGCCTTCTCGGCCCGGGAGTCCATCAGCCAGTGGCCGAACGTCAGGAGCGCCGAGGAGAAGTGGATCTATCCCTACCAGGAAACCGCCGACATGATGTTCAACTCGGCCTACCTCATCGAGTTCGCCGTCCTGAAAAACCACGCCGAGCCCATCCTGAGGAGCGTTCCCCAGAATTGTCCGGAGTATTCCGAGGCGCACCGGCTCCTGAAATTCATCCATTACTTCACCCCGGTGCCCGACAAGGAAATCCCCGCCACGTCCCTCCTGCGGGAGTTCCTGGGCGGTTCCAGCTTCAAGTAAGGGTCAATCACTCCCCGGCGGGGACGATCGGTACATCCGGGTCCACGACGAGGGATTCCACCAGGCGGGAAAGCGAATCGAGGCGCTGCTGGATCCGGTCCAGCTGCGCTTCTTTTTCGGCCAGTTCCGCTTCCGTCCGGTCATAGATGTCCCGGACCATCTGGTTCATCTCCGCATCCGTCATGCCCAGGGAATGCTCCTTGATGACGATCTGGTCCGACCGGATGCCGTGGGCGAGGGCGGAAGCGAAAAAAGCAGTCTGGGTTTCATAGGACATGGGTTCCCCGGTCAGGAAAACCTCCACCTTCCGGCCGTGGTCGCTGTAAATCCGGTAATCATAGATGTAGGAACGGGATACGAGCTTATTCTCCTGGATAAACGCATCCACGCTCCGTTCGAAATTATTGTCCCGGACCATGCCGATGGCGGAGATGAAACTCGGAATCACGACGATGAGGATGATGGTGGAGATCAGGCTGCGCCGCTTGGAGACGAGGGCCGGATCCAGGCCGGTCACCGTCTTGAAACGCAGGTACTTCACCATCACGAAAGTGGCCAGGGTGATGAAGACGGTGTTGATGATGAACAGGTACAGCGCCCCGAAGAAGAAGTGCCCGTTCAGGCAGGACAGGCCGTAGCCCGCCGTGCACAGCGGGGGCATGAGGGCGGTGGCGATGGCAACGCCGGCAATGGCGGTTCCCCGCTCCTTCCGGCTGTTCTCCAGGATGCCGGTCAGACCGCCGAACAGGGCGATGAGCACGTCGTAGATAGTCGGGCTCGTCCGGGCCTCCAGTTCCGTCGGATTCGTCAGGTTGAGCGGGGACAGGAGGAAGAACAGGGTCGATGCCGCCAGGGAGATGAGGACCATCACCAGGAGATTCTTGAAAGCCAGTTTCAGGAGGTCCACGTCGTTCGTCCCGAGAGCGAGGCCAAGGCCGATGATCGGCCCCATGAGCGGGGATATGAGCATGGCGCCGATGATGACCGCCGTCGAGTTCACGTTCAGGCCCACGGAGGCGATGACGATCGAAAACGCCAGGATCCAGACATTGGGTCCCCGGAACCAGATGGCGCTTTTGATCCGCTGCGCGGCGTCATCCGTGTCGATATGGTCGTATATGTTTGCGTAGTAGCGGAAGGTCCGCTTCAGGTAATCCTTGTCCCACTGCATAAGTCCGTTCGTTTTACGGAAAGCAAGATAGCAATTTTTGCGGGATAATCGCTACATTTGCATCCGAAATGACATTTTCCGAGACCATCCTGCAGTGGTATTCCCTGAACGGGCGGGACCTCCCCTGGCGGAGGACCCGGGATCCCTATGCCGTCTGGCTGAGCGAAATCATCCTCCAGCAGACGCGGGTGGCGCAGGGCCGTGCCTACTGGGAAAGGTTCATGGAGCGTTTCCCCACCGTGGAGCAACTGGCCGCCGCAACCGAAGATGAAGTCTTGCGCCTCTGGCAGGGCCTCGGCTATTACTCCCGTGCCCGGAACCTGCATGCCGCCGCGAAACAGATCGTGTCCATGGGCGGATTCCCGGAGACGCTGGAAGGGATCCGGTCGCTCAAGGGCGTTGGCGATTACACGGCCGCCGCCATCGGCTCCATCGCCTTCGGGCTGCCCGCCGCCGTGGTGGACGGGAACGTATACCGGGTCCTCGCCCGCTTTTTCGGCATCGCTACGCCTGTCGGAACCACGGCGGCGAAAAAGGAATTCACCGCCCTGGCGCAGCGGTTGCTGCCCGAGGACTCCCCCGCCGCCTTCAACCAAGGGATGATGGACTTCGGCGCCACCTGCTGCACGCCGGTGAATCCCTGCTGCATGACATGCCCATTACAACCTGACTGCCAGGCATTTGCCACCGGACGTACCGACCTCTTGCCTGTCAAGCAAACGCTCTCGAAACCGGTCGAGCGCCATCTGACCTATGTTCTCGTACGTGTGAACGGGGAAATCGCCATCCACCGGCGCGGCCCCGGCGACATCTGGCAGGGGCTCTGGGAACCCTGGCTCACGAACGAGGTTCCGGACGGTGCCCGCCTCGTCACCTCCGGTCTTAAACACCAACTTACCCACCGCACCCTCTTTGCCGATTACTGGATCTGGGAACCATCGGCCCTTCCCTCCCTTCCGGAGGGATATATCTGGATACAGGAAGCGGAGCTTGACCGCTACGCCAAGCCCCGCCTTATAGAACTGATTCTGGAGTATCTTTCCATTCCCGGTCTTTGAATTGACAAACGTCGGACAATCAACGAGGAGTCGATTCGTTTGCAACCCGTTTGCAGGAAAAGTTCATTATCTTTGTACCGTAAACGAACGAAGTATGGATGCAATTCTGATCGGTCTTCTGATTCCCTTCGCCGGAACGGCACTGGGATCGGCCTTCGTCTTCTTCATGAAGAAGGAGATGCCGGCGCTGCTGCAGAAGGCGCTGCTGGGGTTCGCCTCGGGTGTGATGGTGGCGGCCTCGGTGTGGTCCCTGCTCATCCCCGGGATGGAAATGAGCGGGGGGAGCGTGTGGCCGGTGACCGTCGGCCTGCTGGGCGGTTTCGCATTCCTGCTCCTGATCGACCAGCTTACGCCGCACCTGCATGTGACGGGCGAGGCGGAGGGCCCGAAAAGCCACCTTTCCAAGACGACGATGCTTGCCCTGGCCGTCACTATCCACAACCTGCCGGAAGGAATGGCCGTGGGCGTGGCCCTCGCCGGGGCGATGAATGCCGATGTGGGGATGTCCGCCGCCGGCGCCCTGGCTTTGTCGCTGGGTATCGCCATCCAGAACGCGCCTGAAGGAGCCATCATCTCGATGCCCCTCCGGGCGGCGGGAAACTCCCGCTGGAAGTCCTTCCTGATCGGGGCCCTGAGCGGCATCGTGGAGCCCATCGGCGGTCTTCTCGTCATCCTGCTGGCCTCCCTCGTGACGCCGGCGATGCCGTATCTGCTGGCCTTCGCGGCCGGTGCCATGCTCTATGTCGTCGTGGAAGAACTCGTTCCGGAAGCCTCGGAAGGAGCCCATTCCAACATCGCCACCATCGGTTTCGCCCTGGGATTCGCCCTCATGATGGTCCTGGACGTCGTTTTAGGTTAAGTGTATGAGAAAGAAGAAGATACTTACCCTGGCCATCGCCTTCCTGGCTCTGGTTCCGGCCTTCGCCGTCCTCAGTGAAAAGGATTTGGCCCATACCCTGTCGGTCCTCCGCTATGAACTTCGTTCCACCTGGCAGGACACCCAGGCCCGCAATGAACGCCTCCGCAGCAGGAACGCCCGCCAGCATGCCCGCCTGGTCCAGATGATGCAGCGCAGCAATGAGCTCTCGCTGATGCTGTATTCCCAGAAACAGGACTATACTTTCGACATGACGTACGCCCTGAACGAGGTTTCCAGGCAGTATAACGACTTCGCTTCCAGAAAACTGCCCTTTGACGACATCGTCACCCGCCTGGACATCGACATCGACCGGTACGACCGCTTGATCCATACCCTCAAGAGCCTTCCCCCCTCTACGACGCTGGAGTATATGGACAACCTGGGAAACGTCGTCTATCTCGCCTCCGGCGTTCCCTTGCTCGATTCCCTGATCGCCTTTGGGAACCGTTCCCGGACCGAGCACCAGCGGGAACATGGATTTGTCCTGGATTCACTGGGGCAGGAAGACAGGGACAGCTGTCTGTTCTATGCGACGGCCCTGCTCCAGTCTTCCATCGACCAGAAGGAGCAGCTTGTCCGGGACAGCACCAGCTATGCGGAGACGGCGGCGATGCTCAAATCCGCCTATGATTACGCCCAGCAGCGCTACAAGACCGTCCAGAACAAGATCTTCATCGACGGCCAGACCGACTACTGGTCCATCCTGAAATCATTCCGCCGGTACTGGACCCAGGCGATGAACGACGCACACGACAAATACAGCCCGGATGCCCTGCACGGCGTCCACAGCCAGTGGCGTGGGCCGATGGTCACGGGATTCTCCCTGTTCACGCTCGTATACCTGGTTTTTTCAGCCCTGCTGAGTCTCGCCCTGGTCGCTTTCCTGACCCGGAAGGTTCCCTTCTTCAGAAAGGAAACCTTTGTCCATCATCGTTTCGAGATGACCCTGATCACCGGAGTCATCATCTTCGCGCTGAGCATTATGGTCGCGAGCGCCTTTTCCAGGCAGAATTTCTTCGCGATGGCCTCGAAACTCCTGGTGGAGTTCGCCTGGATGCTGGCGGCGATCCTGGTTTCCCTGGTCATCCGCCTGGAAGGCGACGCCGTCCGGAAGGGAATCCGGCTGTATCTGCCGATCCTCCTGCTGAGCCTGATCGTCATCTCGCTCCGGATCGCCTTCATTCCCAACAGTCTGCTGAACATCGTCTTCCCGCCGCTCCTGCTGCTGTTCACCCTGCTCCAGGGATGGACCCTGCGCCGGTATGCGAATGCCCTCCCGTACTGGGATGTCATCTACGGCTGGATCTCCCTCCTGATCCTCATCGTGACCACCGTCGTCGCTTTCTTCGGCTTCGTCCTTCTCGGTGTCCAGCTCCTGATCTGGTGGATTTTCCAACTGACGCTCCTTCAGACTATTACGGCGGTGTATGACTTGGTTCACATCTATTACGTGCGCCATATCCGTACCACCAAGGAGCGCTACATCGCCGACCATGCCAATCTCCCGCACCGGACCGACGAGGACCTTATCGCCGTGACCTGGCCGCATTCCTTCTTCAAGCAGGCCTTCCTGCCCATCGCCATCGTCCTGTCCGTTCCCTTCAGCCTGTATATGGCCTCCAGCGTCTTTGACCTTCAGGGCGTGTTCAACGACTATTACAAGTATCCGTTCCTGAATGTGACGGGATATATCCACCTGTCCTTCTCCAAGATCATCCTGGTGGTGACCCTGTTCTTCCTGTTCCGGTATCTGGTGTACCTGGCGAAGGCGGTGTACCGCCTGTTCAAGATCCGTTCCATCATGAAAGGATCCTCGGGCCGGCTCTTCCACGAGAACCAGGCCAATTTCACGCTGGCGGAGAACATCATCGGCATCGGTCTCTGGGGGGTCTATATCATCGCGATTTTCGTTCTGCTGAAGATTCCGACGGCGGCCGTGAAGGTGATCGGCGCCGGTCTTGCGACCGGTCTCGGATTCGCCATGAAGGATATCCTGAACAACTTCTTCTATGGGGTGCAACTCATGTCCGGACGCCTCCGGGTGGGCGATTTCATCGAGTGCGACGGCATCCGCGGCAAGGTGGACAGCATCTCCTACCAGAGTACGCAGATTGTCGCCTCCGACGGCTCGGTCATGGCCTTCCCGAACGCCACCCTTTTCAACAAGAACTTCAAGAACCTCACGAAGAACCATTCCTACGAACTGGTCTCCTTCGATGTGGGCGTGAAGTACGGTGTCCAGGTGGATGAGGTCCGCGCCATCATCCAGGAAGCCCTGGAACCCCTCAAGACCAAGGACGTGTACGGCCGCGACATCGTGGATCCCGCCTACGGCATCCAGGTCCGCTTCAAGGACTTCGGGGACAACAGCGTGAATCTCTCCGTGTACCAGTATATCACGGTGGACGAGCACTATACCTATCCGGCAAAGGCGAAGGAACTCATCTACAACGCCCTGAATGCCCACGGCATCGAGATCCCCTTCCCGCAGCGCGACCTGTACATCAAATCGATGCCGGAGGAAGGGAAATAATCCGTATCTTTGCACAAAAGGGATCGACTATGGCCGAATCGAATTTCATAGACTACGTAAAGATGTTCTGCGCAAGCGGGCACGGCGGGGCCGGGTCCATGCACCTGCACAGGGCGAAGTATGTGCCCAAGGGCGGCCCGGACGGCGGTGACGGCGGCCGGGGCGGACACATCATCCTGAAGGCGAATCCGCAGTTGTGGACGCTCATCCACCTCCGCTACCGGAAGGTGGTTCGGGCGGAGAACGGCGACCCGGGCGGAGCAGCCCTCCGGAAGGGGAAGAACGGGGCGGACATCGTCCTGGAAGTTCCCCTGGGCGTGGTCGTGAAAGACGCCGAGACCGAGGAGGTCATCGCCGAGATCGTGGAGCCCGGACAGGAGTACATCCTGTGCGAGGGTGGCCGCGGCGGCTGGGGGAACGACCACTTCAAATCCCCGACCAACCAGACGCCACGCTATGCGCAGCCCGGCGAGGAAGGTATGGAAGGCTGGTTCATCCTGGAACTGAAAGTGTTGGCCGACGTGGGTCTCGTCGGATTCCCGAACGCCGGGAAATCCACCCTGCTGGCCGCCATCACCAGCGCCAAGCCCAAGATCGCGAATTACGCCTTCACCACCCTGGAACCTAACCTGGGAATCGTCCGCTACTATGACGACCGTTCCTTCGTGATGGCCGACATTCCCGGCATCATCGAGGGGGCCCACGAGGGCCGTGGCATCGGCACCCGTTTCCTCCGCCATATCGAACGGAATTCGGTCCTGCTGTTCATGGTGGCGGCCGACGAACCCGATGTCGCCAAGGCCTATGACGTGCTGCTCAGCGAACTCAAGGAATACAATCCGGAACTGCTGGTGAAGGACCGCGTCCTCGCCGTCACGAAGACGGACCTCATCGACGAAAAACAGCGGAAGAAGATCGAGAAGAAATTGCCGGCCGAGATTCCGCACGTGTTCATTTCCTCGGTCGCGCAGACCGGCCTCGTCGAACTCAAGGAAGAACTCTGGAAGGCCCTGACCAAGTAACGGCATGCTGGAACGGCTTATCGGGATCGACCAGGACATAACTCTCTGGATCAACGGGTTGCACAATGCATGGATGGAACCTTTCTGGATGTTCATGTCCAACATCCGGATCTGGTTTCCGGCTTATGGCGCCATCCTGGCCGTCGTCATCTGGCGGCTCGGCTGGAAAAAGGGCCTCGCCGTCATCCTCTCCTGCATCCTGACCGTCGTCCTGTGCGACCAGATTTCCTCCCACGTCAAGGACACCGTCGGCCGCCTCCGGCCGCTCTACACGACCTGGATGCTGCAGAATGGCCTCCACTGGCCGCTCGGGCGCTATGATTTCTACGGATTCTTCTCGGGGCACGCCAGCAACTCGTTCGGCTTCGCCACCTGCTCCTACCTGGGATTCCAGCTGAATGACCGGAACCGCAGTTACAGGGTCTATGGGATCTGCGCTTTCATCTGGGCCGGCCTGATGGCCTTCAGCCGCATCATGCTGGCCGCGCACTATCTCGGGGATATCTTCGTGGGAACCCTCTTCGGCATCGCCGTGGGACTGCTCACCGCCGGACTCGCCCGGGGCGTCGTCCGGACCTGGCTGGAACCTTCTACAGCGTAGGGATCACCTTCTCCATCCGGATACCGCGGGAGCCCTTCACCAGGATGGCGGCCCCGCTCACCGGCTGTGCGGCCAGGGCTTCCGCCAATTCGTCCGACGTAGCGAAAAGTTTGATATAGGGACGCGTACCGGCCTGTTCCACGGCCTTGCGGAACTCCTCGCCCACCAGGCAGGCGTGCGTGAGACCGCAGCCGTCCAGTTTCTCGAGGATTTTCATATGCTCCTTCACGGAGTCCTCCCCCAGTTCCCGCATGTCTCCCAAGAGGGCGATCTTGCAGGGATCCTGCAGCAGGGCGAAATTGTCCAGGGCGGCGGCCATGGAAGAAGGATTGGCATTGTAGGCATCTTCGATGACCACATTCCGCTGCGTCCGGGTCATCTGGGAACGGTTGTTGGCCGGGGTATAGGCGGCCACTGCCTCCATCCCTTCTTCGAGCGGAATCCCGAACTGCCGTCCGACGGCGAGGGCAGCCATCACATTGGCTGCATTATAAGCGCCTACCAACTTGGTTTCCAACAGTTTTCCGCCAATCTCCATCCGGAGGAAAGGTTGCTCGGAAGAGGTCGGAAGGATGACGGCATCCTCCCCTTCCACACCGTACGGAATGATGGAAAGCGGACGCCCGACGGCCATTTCATAAAGGTTGTCGTCATCGACATTGACAAAGGCCTGCCCGTCATGCTCGGAAAGCCAGTCGTAGAGTTGTCCTTTGGCCTTTTTCACCCCTTCGAAACTGCCGAATCCCAGCAGATGGGCCTTGCCCACGTTGGTGATGAGGCCGAAGTCCGGCTGGCTCACCCAGGTCAGGGCGGAGATGTCGTCGGGATGGTTCGCGCCCATCTCCACGACGGCGATTTCCGCGTCCGGGCCGATGCCGAGGACGGTCAGCGGGACGCCGATGTCGTTGTTCAGGTTCCCCTGGGTCGCCGCCACCCGGAAGCGCGTAGCGAGGACGGCCCGGATGAGTTCCTTCGTGGTCGTCTTCCCGTTGGTCCCGGTAAGGCCGATGACGGGGATTTCCAGATATTTCCGATGGCAGGCAGCCAGTTCCTTCAGGGTCTGGAGGGTATCCGGGAAACGGAGAAGTCGGGGATCGTCCCCGGGTGCATCCACCTGCACGATGGCATAGGAGGCACCGGCTTCCAGGGCCTGCGCCGCATAGGCGTTTCCGTCGAAATTCTCGCCCTTGAGGGCGACGAAAATCTGTCCGGGCCTGAGTGTCCGGGTATCTGTATTCACGCCTTCCGAGGCGAGGAAAAGGTTATATAGTTCGTTGATTTCCATAGTTTTATCTTCCAGTGCTTCCAAATCCTCCGACTCCGCGCTCCGTCTCGTCCAAGACCTCGGCTTCCTCCCATTCCACCCGTTCGTGGCGGGCGACGACCATCTGGGCGATCCGTTCGCCCGGGACGATCTCGAACGGCGTGTCCGACAGGTTCACGAGGATGACCTTGATCTCGCCCCGGTAGTCCGCGTCGATGGTGCCGGGTGTATTGAGGACCGTCACGCCGTGTTTCGCGGCCAGGCCGCTGCGGGGGCGCACCTGCGCTTCATACCCTTCCGGAAGGGCGATGAAAAGGCCCGTGGGAACCAGGGCGCGCTGGAGCGGAGCGAGCGTCAGGGGCGATTCGAGGTTGGCCTTGAGGTCCATGCCGGCCGAGAGCGGCGTCGCATAAAAGGGCGCCGGGTAGCCGGACTTGTTGACGATTTTCACTTTCAGCATGTCATTCTGAACTTGTCGAAGAATCTATTTCGGAGCGATGATATACAGGAAGGCGGCGATGAGGGCGTACAGGATGTTCGGGATCCAGGTGGCGATGCCGGCCGGGAGCGTATCGGTCACGACGAACATCTTGCTGAACTGTTCGAAAAGGATGTAGGAGAAGCCGAGGGCCAGGCCCACGGCCATGTTCCAGCCCATGCCGCCCCGTCGTTTCTTGGAGCACAGGGACACGCCGATGATCGTGAGGATGATGGCCGAAAGCGGCATCGAATACCGCCGGTGCTTTTCCATCTGGGCATCCTTCACGGTAGCGTCACCCCGGGATATCTGGGTTTCGATGAGTTGGTCCAACTGGCCCTTGTCCAGCCGCTCGATCGTATACTCGTTGTAATAGAAATCATCGACGGTCAGGCTCAGGGTCGTATCCAACTGTTTTCCGGTGCGGACCCGGTCCGTCAGGCCGTCACCGTATTCACGGATGAACCAGTTCTTGAGTTTCCATTTGCCGGACAGGCTGTCCCACTGGGCCGATTCGGCGGAGAGTTTGGATACCAGGTGCTCGTCCGAAATCTGCTCGAGGGTGAAGTTGTAGGCCGTATTGTTCCAGCCGCTGAAGGATTCGATGTACACGAACTTGTTGTCCTCCAACTTGTAATGCATGTCCCGTCCGAACTTGACCTTCGCCCGGGGGTTGTATTTCTGCTCGAACGCCACCCGCGTCACGTTCGCCCGTGGAATTACCCAGAGGCCGAGTCCCAGCGACAGCAGGGCGACCAGGGCCGACGACACGATGTACGGCACCATCATCCGGTGGAAACTGGTTCCGCAGGAGAGGATGGCGACGATCTCGGAATTCTGCGCCATGTTGGACGTGAACAGGATCACCGTCAAGAACACCACCATCGGGCTGTACATGTTCATGAAATACGGGATGAAGTTCAGGTAATAGTCCACGACGATGGCCTTCAGGGGCGCCTGCTTCGCCACGAAATCGTCGATCTTCTCGCTGATGTCGAAGATGATGACGATGACCGTCAGGAGGCTCAGGGCGACGATGAAAGCTCCCATGAACTTCCTGATGATATACCAGTCCAGTTTCTTGAGTCCCATCATAGCCGCTGCATCAACCGGTTGACCGTCACACTCTTCCAGGCCGTGAAGTCCCCCGCCTCGATGTGGCGGCGGGCCGTACGGACGAGGTCCAGGTAGAAAGCGAGGTTATGCTCGGTCGCCACCATGGCGGCGAACATCTCCTTCGCGATGAAAAGGTGGTGAAGATAGGCCTTCGTATAGTAACTGTCCACAAAGGAGGTTCCGTCCGGGTCCAGGGGCGAGAAGTCGTCCGTCCACTTGGCGTTCCGCATGTTCATCACGCCGTTCCAGGTGAACAGCATGCCGTTCCGGCCGTTGCGGGTAGGCATCACGCAGTCGAACATGTCGATACCGCGGGCGATGCCTTCCAGGATGTTCGCTGGCGTTCCCACGCCCATCAGGTAGCGGGGCTTGTCGGCCGGAAGGAGCGGGCAGGTAACCTCGAGCATCTCATACATCTTCTCCGTAGGTTCCCCGACCGCCAGGCCGCCGACGGCATAGCCGCCGCGGTTTTCGTTGTCCAGGGTCAGGGCATGCTCCACGGCCTGCTTCCGGAGTTCCGGATACACGCAGCCCTGGATGATCGGGAACATGGTCTGGCCGTAGCCGTACAGGGGTTCGGTCTCGTCGAACCGGCGGGCGAAACGCTCCAGCCAGCCCTGGGTCAGTTTCAGGGATTTCGCCGCATAGCGCAGGTCGGCATCCCCGGGGCAGCATTCGTCGAGGGCCATGATGATGTCCGCGCCGATGATGCGCTGGGTATCGACATTGTTCTCCGGGGTGAAGGTATGGCGGGAGCCGTCGATGTGGGAGGCGAACCGGCATCCTTCCGGGGTCAGTTTCCGGATCGGGGCCAGGGAGAAGACCTGGAAGCCGCCGCTGTCCGTGAGGATGGGGCGGTCCCAGTGCTCGAAACGGTGCAGTCCGCCGGCTTTCCGGAGGGTGTCGAGTCCGGGACGCAGGTACAGGTGATAGGTGTTCCCCAGGATGATCTCCGCCTTCACGTCCTCTTCCAAGTCCTTGTGATAGACACCTTTGACAGAGCCGACCGTACCCACGGGCATGAATATGGGGGTATGGATCTCACCATGGTCTGTGGAGATCACACCCGCACGCGCTGCAGACTGGGGGTCGTTGGCTGTCCTTATGAATTTGAACATCTAATTTCCTTTAATCCGTCAAAGTTACGGATTTTTTTGTACTTTTGTGTGATGTTGAAACAATAACCAAACACCATACGATGAAAATCAAACCCATCACCCTCAAGCTCATCCTGATGAACTTCCTGGAGTTCGCCGTCTGGGGCGCCTACCTCACCTCGCTCGGCCGCTACCTGGGACAGATCGGGCTCGGCCCCCAGATCAAATGGTTCTTTGCCATGCAGGGCATCGTCTCCATCTTCATGCCCACGCTGATGGGCATCGTCGCCGACCGAAAGATGGAGGCCCAGAAAGTGCTTTCCCTGTGCCACGGCCTCGCCGGCATCTTCATGATCGGCGCCGGCGCATACTGCTGGTCCGCGGGTGATACCATCGCCTTCGCTCCCCTGTTCATCCTGTACAGTCTGAGCGTCGCCTTCTTCATGCCCACGATCGCCATCGCCAACTCCGTGGCCTACAACGCCCTGGCCAAGGAAGGAATGGACCCGGTGAAGGATTTCCCGCCCATCCGCGTTTTCGGTACCGTCGGTTTCATCTGCTCGATGCTCGTGACGAACTTCCTCGTGATTGCCGGCAAGTCCATGCAGGATTCCTACACGCAACTCATATCCTCCGGCATCCTGTCCCTCATCCTCTGCGGCTATGCCCTCACGATGCCCGCCTGCCCGGTGAACAAGGCCCAGGGGGACGAAAGTTTCGCCGATGCGTTCGGCCTCAAGGCCTTCTCCCTGTTCAAGGACAGCCAGTTCGCCATCTTCTTCATCTTCTCGATGCTCCTGGGCGCCTCCCTCCAGATCACCAACGGCTATGCGAACACCTTCCTGGGTTCCTTTGCCTCGGATCCGGCCCTGGCCGACACCTTCGCCGTCAAGAATTCCAATGCGCTGATCTCCATCTCGCAGATCTCCGAGACTCTCTGCATCCTGCTCATCCCCTTCTGCATGAAGAAGTTCGGCATCAAGAAAGTGATGCTTATCGCGATGTTCGCCTGGGTGTTCCGCTTCGGTTTCTTCGGGCTCGGCTCCCCGGATTTCCCGGGCGTGCTCCTGTTCATCCTGAGTTGCATCGTGTACGGTGTCGCCTTCGACTTCTTCAACATCTCCGGTTCCCTGTATGTGGAACAGAATGTCCCCACTGACATCCGTTCCAGCGCCCAGGGCCTGTTCATGCTCATGACCAACGGCCTCGGCGCCACCATCGGCACCCTCGCCGCCGGCGCCGTCGTGGACGCGACCGTGTACAACGCCGCGAACCCTTCCTGGGCCAAGGCCTGGTACATCTTCGCCGCCTACGCCCTCGTCGTAGGCATCCTCTTCATGATCCTGTTCAAAGACCCCCAGAAACAAGGAAAGGCCGCCTAAAAGCAACCTCCACCCCGATAAGGATGACCCTCAGTCGACTTGACTTTCGGTCATCCTTTTTTCAGTCGTCATCCCGCCAGGCGAAACGGTCGAGGGTGATGTTCCGGAAGCGGGAGTCCGTTTCCTCGTACCGGATGTCGAAGCAGCGGCACACCATCCGGTGGCCCACCTTCCGGCAGGAGGTGAGGAAATCCAGATTGTAGCCCATCTGGACCAGATCGGACTTGAGCGCGCTTTCGACCCCGAGTTTGAGCAGGTGGTCCAGGATCCCGTAGTTTTTCTCCAGGATGCCGATGATCCGCGCATAGCGGCGGTGCCAGCGACGGCTCTCCCGGTTGTGCCACCGGTGCCGGCAGGTGTCACTGCAGTATTTCCGGTCGGAACGACCGTAGGGAATCGGGTCTCCGCATTCCAGGCAGCGATGGCTGCTTTCATCCAGAAGTTTGTACGCATTCATGGTGCGAAGATGGTAACTCCGCCCCTCAGAACCAAGGAAAACCGGAAAAAAAGCCGGTTTTTTTCTTTTTCCGTAAAACAACAAAGGGAGCCGGCGACCGGAATAATTCCGAACGCCGGCATTTTTCCGGTCGCGGGACGAACGGAAAAACGCAATCCGGACCGGAAACGTAAAAAAATGCAGTCCGGACGGGATTCCGGCGGAGTCCTTCCGTTCTTATGCGTTTACTTTGCCCTCGCCGGCCGCCGGAGCGCGCCAGGGGCCGACGTCGAACAAGTCAAACGCTAAATAAAGTTCACCATGGAATTCATGAACAAAATCGAACTCAGGGGCATCGTCGGGACCTCCGCCCTCAACCGGGTGGGAGACTCCGAGGTATGCCGCTTCTCCATCGCCACCGATTATTCCTACAAGGACCGGGAAGGGAACCCGGTCGTGGACACGACCTGGTTCAACGTCACCGCCTGGGAAGGAAAGAACATCCAGGACTTGAGGAGGATCGTACGCGGAGCCATCGTCCAGGTGTCCGGCCGGGTGCGCACCTACAAGTACGCCACCGCCGACGGCGTGGAGAAAAGCAGTTGGGAAGTGTTCGCCCGGCGGGTTTCCATCCTGGAGCCCGACGACGACCCCGTACAACCTCAAAGATACCTGTAAGGATGGAGGGACGGAAGATCATCGCAGCCGTCCTCGCCGCGGCCTGCCTTGCCGGATGCGCGTCCCAGGGTAAACTGGAGCGCATCCGGAGGCAGTCCCTGGCGGCGAAGATGACGCTCGCCGACGACCGGGAACTTCCCGAAATCGCCATGGGCACGGAACCCCGGCGGGATACGATGGTCGTGGAGGATCCGGACGGGAACCAGGTGCTGATCATGCGGGCCGTGAAGGACGAGAACGGAGAGATGGTCGCGACGGACGTGCTTCAGGCGGCCAAGGTCACGGCCCGCTTCCGCAACGTCGCCGAACGGAGCGGTAAGGTGGACCTGAACTTCCGAATCATCGTCCCCGAGGCGATGCAGGACCGGAACTGGCAGTTGCGTTTCTATCCAGACCTGTTCGTGCAGGAAGACAGCGTCCGCCTGGACCCGATCCTGATCACCGGCGAGGGATACCGGGAAGCCCAACTCAAGGGATACCAGCAGTACCGCCGGTTCCTCGACTCCATCGCCGCCGACTCCACGCATTTCGTGGACCGGTTCCAACTGGAGATGTTCCTCCGGAGGAACCTCCCGGACATCTACCGTTTCAAGGCCGATTCCACCGTGGTCTCCGACGAGGAATTCCATTCCCACTTCGGCGTCACGCAGCGGCAGGCCCTCGAACACTACACCAACGACCTGGTGGTCCGGATGAACCGGCGGAAGGTTTCCCGGAAGGGAGAGATGTTCCGGAAATACGTCAAGGTTCCCATCGTCACCGAAGGCCTTCGCCTGGATACGGTCATCGTGAGCCCGGACGGGGACATCCTCTACGACTACGTCCAGTCCATCCACGTCAAGCCCTCCCTGCGGAAAGCGACGGTGCTGCTGGCCGGGGACATCTTCGAGGAGGACCGGCGGATCTACCGGGTACCCCGGAGCGAACCGCTCACCTTCTACATCAGTTCCATCAGCGGCCTCAGCGACGAGACCGTCCGGTACAAGACCCTGGTGACGGAACGCCGGGTCCAGGCCAATACCGCCTGCTACATCGACTTCGAACAGGGTCGTGCGGAAATCCGGCAGGGACTCAGTCACAACCGGGAGGAGATCAGCCGGATCGAGGGCAACCTGCGGAGTCTCCTGCAAAACCGCGAGTTTGACCTGGACTCCATCGTCGTCACCGCATCCTGCTCGCCGGAAGGAAGTTACGAGAACAACCGGAAACTTTCCTCCAGAAGGTCCGAGAGCGTATCGACCTATTTTGACCGCTTCCTGAAACACTACCGGGACTCCGTCAGGAGAAGCGGATTCAGCATCGGCATGGACGAAACATACGCCGAGGAGACGCCGGCCGAGATCCGTTTCCTGTCCCGGAACGATCCGGAGAACTGGTCCATGCTGGACGTCCTCGTCCGGGAAGACGGAAAGATGACGGACAGGGAAAAGGACGAGTACGGGCGGATTGCCGCCCTGTCCCAGCCGGACCTGCGGGAAAAGCGGCTCCAGTCCCTCCCCTCCTACCGGCACATCCGGGAAAACCTGTACCCGCGCCTGAGGACCGTCCGGTTCGACTTCCACCTGCACCGGAAAGGCCTTCAGAAAGACACCATCCATACCACGGTCGTTGATACGGCCTATATGCGGGGCCTCCAGGCCATCCGGGACCGGGAGTATAAGGAAGCCGTCACGCTCCTGAGGCCCTACAAGGACTACAATACGGCCGTCGCCTACTGCGCGATGGACTACAACGCCTCCGCCCTGGAAGTGCTGGAACCGATGGAACGGACCGACCGGGTCCTGTACCTGCTCGCCATCCTGTACAGCCGGCGCGGGGATGACCGCCGGGCCGTGGAGAACTACCTCAAGGCCTGCCGGCTGAATCCTTCCTTCGTCCACCGGGGCAACCTGGATCCGGAGATTGCCGCCCTCATCCGCCGATACGGGCTGGACAAGCGACGTGAAGAGGAAGATACCCCATTGACATTCAACCACTAATACCTTATTTCAATGAAAAAGATTTATCTTTTCCTTGCGGCCTGCGCCGCGATTGCGCTGGTTTCCTGCCAGCGGGAGAACTCCCCTGCCGACGGCAAGCCGGTCGAAGTGAACGTCACGATCCAGGGCTCCGCGCCCACCCGCGCGACCGATGTGAAGTACGCCTCGGAATCCCGGGTGGGAAACCTCCAGGTCTATGTTTTCAACGAAGGGAAACTGGAGGATTACCGGAATGCCGGCGAAGCGATGACCGCCCAACTGACCGCCACCTCCGGCACCCGGACGGTCTGGGCCCTTGTCAACGCCCCGGCCATTTCGGACATTACGACGGAAACGGAATTGAAGGGACGGATAAGCAAACTCAGCGAGAACAAGGCCGATGCCTTCGTCATGACCGGTTCCACGACGCAGGAACTGACCGACGGCGGTTCCGTCCCGGTGACGGTCAAACGCATCGTCTCCCGCGTTTCCATCGGGAAGATCACGACGGCCTACCAGTATTCCCTCGCCTCCGAGTCCCTGACCATCGATGGAATCTACCTGATCAACGTAGCGGCGGACAACAATTACGCGGTGGACGGCACTCCTTCCACCTGGGTCAACCAACTGGGACACAAGGATAACGCCTATGACGCCCTGCTGTATGACGCCGTAAATGCCAAACTCAGCAACGGCGCCTCCCACACGAAGGAACACGTCTTCTATCCCTACCCCAACCCGACGGAAGCCGCGTCCCATGAAGACACGTGGAATCCCCGCCACACCATGCTGGTGGTCGAAGTGACCTTCCAAGGGAAGAAGGGCTACTACCCGGTCGAACTGCCGGTCCTGGAGCGCAACAAGACGTATGTCATCGACGAACTGGTGGTGAAACACCGTCCCGGCGACAAGCCGTACAAGCCGCTGGAGACCGGGGACGCCACCGTCCAGATCACCGTCAACGACTGGGAGACCGGTCTGAACCTCGGGACCGTCACCCTGTAAGGACGGACCAATCCGGACGGGCCTGACCGCCTGCCCGGGTTCCGCAAACCAAAGGAAATATCATGAAGCATTTCTTCAGAACACTCTCTTTATGGTTCTCTGTTTCAGCGCTCATCGCTTGTAATGGAGAGCAGCGTTCCGTCCCGGTGAAAGTAACCTTCACCATTGAGGCTCCGACCGGGACGACACGCGTTCCGATGCCGGATCCGGCCGATGAACAGGCAGCCCTTCACTGGACGCTCCTGTTGTTTCGGGACGGAGAACTGGCGGATTACGGTATCTCTGCATCGACCGGCGCCATCACCCGGGAACTGGAAAGGGGAAGTTACACGGCCTGGGCGGTCGTCAACTGTCCGGAAGAAGCGTTCCGTCCCGAATCGGTCCGGACCGAACAGGAACTCGAAGAAACCGTCCTCGACCTTGGGGACAACCGGTTGCCCGGACTTCTGATGGCCGGACGGGAAAGTCTCCGGATTCCGGAAGATACGGACGGCGGCACCCGCACCATTCCCGTGGACCGGCTCGTCTGCAAGGCGGGAATCCGGAAAATCACCGTCCGGATGGAAGATCCCGCCCTCTCCGCCCGTCCCTTCGTCCTGAAATCCGTCTATCTGACCAACTGTCCGAGGAAGGGGCTCCTGGGCAGGGATGCCACCGTCTCCGATCTGTCCGCGGAGGAGGCATGGGCCCATCCGATGGGCTACCGCAGCGAGCCCTCCGTGGATGCGCTCCTGGCCGATACCGGGATCGACGCGGGCATCGCCTCCGGAGCCTCCCATACGGTCCCCCATCTGTTCTACGGCTGTCCGAACCCAGTCGGGAGTGCCGGGGATTCGCGCTCCCGGACCGCCTGGACGCCCCGGTGCACGCGGATCGTCATCGAAGCGACGGTCGGCGGAAAAACGTATTACTATCCGGTCACGCTTCCGGCGACGGCGCGGAACAAGACCTATATCGCCGAGGAAGCCATCATCCGGGGACTGGGATCCCTGGATCCGGAAGAGGATGTCCCCGGGGCGCTGGATGTCTTATTCTCCACCTCCACGGAGGACTGGTCGCCTGCGTATCAAATCAATGAACAGTCTTAGGATGAGAAAGAAAGGAAACACGATGCGGTGCATCCTGGTCTTCGGGATGCTGGCCGCCACCGCCTGCAGCGTCAAGGAAATCCGCGGGGACTGTCCCTGCTACCTGCAGGTCACCTTCGCCGACACGGAAACGGGCGGTGAAGCCCGCCTGCTGGGCTGGCGGGAACCGTCGGCCCTGTTCCGGGAGACGGTCCGGATCGAGGATTGCACCCCCTGGGTCCATCCCGTGGAAAAGGGGTTTCTGACCGTCACCGCCTGCAAGGGCATCCGGGAATCCGTCCTGGAGACGCACCGGGTGGGGATTCCGGCCGGAAGGGAGGCGGATTCCCTGTACGCGGGATTCGCGGAGGTCGATGCCACCGGGGAAATCGCCCGGGCGGAAATCGCGCTGCGGAAGCAGTTCGCCACGGTCTTCCTGGATATCCGGAAGAAAGCGTCGGAACTGAAGGACTACGCCTTCCGGGTGGAGGGGAATACGTCGGGGTTCGACCTGCTGGACTATTCGCCCGTTCCGGGGCTTTTCCGGTGCGAGCCGAAGGCCCGGGACGGGGAGAGCATCGTCACATTCCGGCTGCCCCGGCAGGCCGATGACTCCCTGACAGTCACCGTCCGCGCCGGTGAAGGCGTCCCAGCCACCTTCCCCCTCGGGAAATACATCGCCGCCCTGGGATACAACTGGAAAACGGAGGAACTGCAGGACATCTACGTCGCCATCGACCTAGTCAACGGACTGGTCGATCTCCGTGTCGCCGACTGGGAAGAAGGAATGGTCTTCCCGCTTGTGGAAATCTAACAGGTACAGAGATTTATGAGAACGATTAAAACAATTGCTTTCACTTCCGTCCTGGCTCTTTCGGTATCCTGCACGCCCGCGCGGCAGGAAGCGTCCGTCCTGTTCCGGACGGCGGAGATACAGCCGGAGACCCGGTCGCTCCTGACGGCCACGGACATCGAAACAAAGAAGACCGGAATCACCCTGGCCGCTTACGAATCCGGCTCGCTCGTTGCTTCCGCCTACTATACGGAACAACTCGAAGCGATGACTCTGAATCTGGAACAGGGCGTTCCCTATACGGTCTATGCCCTGGTGAACATGGGAGATCTCCGGAGCAGCCTTCCGGTTTCCGAGGCAGGGTTGGGTTCGCTTGCCTACCGCATCCCGTCCTACACGGAGGGAACCGCGTCGCTCGCCGAACGGGGACTGCCGATGGCCGGAAAACTCGACTATGCCGGCGGATCGGCCGTCATTCCCGTGGAGCGACTGTTGGCCAAGGTGACCGCCCGCCTGTCGTGCGAATGGACCGGGGCATCCATCCGGGAAGTCCGCGTGTGCAACCTCAACTGTGTCCTTCGGCCTTTCGGAGACGGAGCCGCTTCCGGCGGAAAAGATATCCTGTCGGAACAGGAATTCCAGGCGGGGACCGGAACGGACTCCGGCACCTTTGTCTTCTACGTGCCGGAGAACCGGCAGGGAACGATTTCCGGCATCACGGCTTCCGCCGGGAAAAGTCCGGACAAAAGCGATGCGGTGGCGGCGAAAAAAGACCGGCTCACCTATCTGGAAACCGTCGTAGACGCCTCCGGACAGTACAAGGGGTCGATTACCTACCGGAGTTATCTGGGCAGGGACGCCGTCTCCGACTTTGAAATCCGGCGCAACGCCCACTACGTCTGGACAGTCCGCTACCTGGAGAACGGACTGCACCTGGACGACTGGAAACATGACAATGACCTCATGGACCCGTCCGGACTGGATATCGATGACGGATGGGACGACGGGGGCGAATCCGAACTGCATTGATACTTTTGATGAAACGGAGCAATAATATGAAAATCAAATCATTCTTATTTACTGTTTTCTGCGTCGCATTGTGCCTTTCCGGCTGCCGGTCCGAACAGGCCGGGCAGGCGGACGGTCCGAGGGTGTACCGGCGGGTGGCCGTCTCGGTAGGCCAGGCGGACGAGGGCCGGGAGACCCGGTCCATCGTCTCCATCGACATCGAGAACTTCCAGAAAGCGGCGCTGTTCGCCTTCGACCCAGCGACCGGGAAACTCCTCTCCTACGGACCGGAAGCCGGGCTGGACGAGGGACGCCCCATCGCCGTCGAGACTCAGATGCAGCACTTTAACTGGACACTGCCCGTCAACACGGGAATGGACATTTACGCCATCGTCAACTATGGCGACCTGGACATCTCCTCCTACATCCGGACCGGCTTGGGGAAAAGCGAACTGGAGGCCCTCCGCTTCACCAGCGCGGGCCCGTCGGAACTCAAGCGCCTGGAGACCTCCGGGGCGGGAATGCCCATGGCCGGCATCGAGAAGGGAATCCGCCTGTCCACGAACGGCGAGGGCCTCACCGTCCATGTGAAGAAACTCTACGCCAAATTCAACATCTGGTTCGACCTGTCCCGGGTGGAGGCCGAAGGCTGGAGCGTCCAGGCCATGCACATGATCGTGGAGAATGCCAATACGGAAGTTCCCTACTTCGTCGAGAACTTCCGGCAGGACGACCCGTCCAAACTGGTGGAATACGACCGCGCCACGGAGAAGGACCTGGACGAGATCCAGCAGGGCGGGAACGGCCACGCCGTCACCCTGTACATGTTGGAGAACTGCCAGGGCATCAAGGAAGGTGCGGAGAGTTGGAAGACGGTGTACAAGGACCTGGGGTTCGCAGCCGTCCGCAACTGCACCTATATCGACCTGTCCGTCAAAGTCCGGCGCAGCAGCGGGGAGTATCAGGACCTGGGTTATGCCATCTATTTGGGGACCAGCGACATGCGGTCGGATTTCGACATCCGGCGGAACCTGTTCAAGACGGTCAAGATCGTCCTGCCGGGGCCGGAGGATCCGGTGCCTGCCTCCCGGTTCTTCAAGTTCTCGGGGACGGAATCCCCCACCGTCATGCCCGGCGAGAGCATCGACCTGCACTTCGTCACCAACCTGGAACGGGAGGATATCTCCGTCTCGCTCTCCCCGACCGGCCGCCTGCGTCTGGATGGGATCACCTGGAAGGCCGACGAGGACGGCATCGCCACCGGCTCCGTGCGGCTGACCGCCGCTGCAGACATCCCGGAGGGAGCGACCTGTACCGTAACGGCCGGTTCGGAGGCCAGGCAGGCGACCGACCAGCGGACCGTCACCGCCTCCTGGCCCACGGTCCTGGAAGTGGACCAGTCCCATGCACCCGATTATGTCGCGCAGGCAGGTTATATCGAAGCCATTCCGCTCCCGGGCATCGTCCGGGTGGAAGCCGAGGTCAAATCCGGGAGTGAAGGCGTCGTGGAAGTGCGGGAAATCGGGGTATCCGGGTCGATGTTCCGGATCGGCGTAGCCGGACTGTCCGTGGGAACGGGGACGGTGATCCTGCATCACTACAATGCCCAGAACGTCGAAACCGGTTCGCAGGAGGTGGAAATCCCCATCCAAGCACCGGTGCTGAAGTTCAGTTCCGATACGTTCGAACTGTTTCCGGACGGATCGGCAGTGACCGGCGCGCTCGCTTACGTTCCCATTGACAGTCACGCATTTGCCCCCAAGGATCTTGAACGCTTTGACCTGGACCTTGTCAAACGGCTGCTGTTCCCGAGCGATGACATTACCGTGTACGACTGCACCTCCTTCGTGGAAGCCATTTTCACCCGGAAGGCGGAAAGCGACCTGCGTCAACTGCGCCTCCCGGTGCGGGTACGCGTCAAACAACTCTTCGCCTGGGGCCGTGAACTGAACTGGAGCGCGGGCGGAACCGTGGGACAGATCGGTTATCAGGGAGCCGTCTCCACCCGCATCCCCTACGCATCGGCCGACGTCGCCGTCCTCAATCCTTTCGCCTCGCTGAAGGGAAAATGCCTTGGCGTTATCGACAACAACCTGCCGGTCTATGAAGCGCTGAAAGGGGTTCCGGAGTATATGGAGTCGCTGGGAATGCAGGCGGAACTCGCGCTGAACTTCCATTCTTATAAGAACGGTAAATCATTCACAGTCAAAGATGGAAAGCCGATACTTGAAGTGGGACTTCCCGTATCCAGCAGCGTTCCTTTCCTCATTTCCGGACCCGAGGAATTCCAGTTCGATGTGCAGGGGGACAAACTTCTGGTCACGGCTGTGGAGCACCCGGCGCATTACACGGGCTATGGCAGACAGACGCTTTATGCCCAGGTCGTCCACGCTGAAACGGGAGAAAAGTCCTCGCCGGTGGAGATGGGATACCTGGACCTGTACCTGATCGGAGCCGTCGGGCCGTACATCCATGGGCAGAACGGACCGTACATGGTCGGCGGGATGGTGGTTCCGGAAGGGGACCGCTCCCCCATCGCCGGCCTCGCCGCCGACGAGATTTACATCCGGGAGAACGTGAATACCACCAGTCAGTCCGGGTACTACTACCTGTCCTATCATGGACAGACCTACAATCTCTATTACCAATGCGTGGAAATCGACGACCAGGGAATAGACCGCTATGCCGAAGATGGAGAAACCTCCTACCTGAATTCCTACCAGATCCGTTCCGGTTCTTTCAGGCCGGGCAACGACGTGATGGAGTACCGGTTCGGGTCCATCTTCCGGGGACGCGGATGCGGTCTCATAACGGCCGCCCAGGAATGTGACAGGATGCTGGAAGCCTGGTTTCAAAGAAGTTACAGAACCGGACAGTTGATGCATTTCCCGGGTGCGTCCACCGAGGGAAAAGACCCGGCCGGCTACTCCTGGTGTGCCGTCGTCAACCTGTTCGGCGGAAACGGCGGTCCTGCCTACGACCTGTTCCTGGAGACAACCGGGAAGTAGGGCGGCGCGTTTTTTGCAGATATCGGGGGATTTTGCGACCTTTGCAACCGTGAAACGGACCGGAATCCTCCTTTTGACCGCCTTGGCGGTGGCGTCGTGTGGACTCACGCGGCGCGCACCGTCGTTTAAGGAACCCGAAGCCCCGGTCATCCTTCCCCTGACGGATTCAGCGGACATCGCCCGTTCGCGGGAAAGGGCCCAGGTCGTCATGGACTCCATTGCCCGTGTCCAGTCCGGAGCCAGGTCCACCTCGACAGGAAGCATCGCCAGCAAGCCCGAAAAGCCCGTCACGCCGACCGTGCGGAAGGAACTGGTGGACGACCTTCTGGATTACGCCAAGACCTTCCTGGGCGTCCCCTACCGGCTGGGCGCCTCCGGCCCCAACCTGTTCGACTGCTCCGGTTTCACGAGTTACGTTTTCCGGGAATTCGGCTACGACCTGCCGCACAATTCCCAGGCCCAGTTCAAGGGAAGCCGTCCCGTGGACGGTTTCGGAGACCTCCGGAAGGGCGACCTCGTCTTCTTCGGCGCCCGTGGCAGCATCCGCAACGTCGGCCACGTGGGCATCGTCGTGGACGTGGACCTGGAACACGGTTCCTTCCGCTTCATCCATGCCTCCACCTCCAACGGCGTGGAAATCCAGCGTTCCACCCAGCCCTACTTCATGATGCGCTACATGGGCGCCGGCCGCATCCTCCCGGACTAGGCTTGCATCTTTCAGTTTTTCAACGTATATTTGCAATCCTTTTGGGAAGATTAGCTCAGCTGGTTTAGAGCACCTGCCTTACAAGCAGGGGGTCGACGGTTCGAATCCGCCATCTTCCACTACCTTTTGGGGGTGTTTTGGTTTTGACAGCGCATGTGTCGGACAGTAAGCACGCCGGGCGTTGGGACCTTGCCCGTAAATCTCAGATCCCGAACAATCAGTTGCCAACAACAACTACGCACTCGCTGCCTAATTCGACTCAGTCAATTAGCTTAATCCGCGACGCCAAGGCTGCGCCGCCGACGAGTATCCCTCGGAAACTCCGCCCGTAATTTTCCGATCCAGGGGTATCAACAAGACGGGACGCTCCGGTGGACGCCTTTAAAACCGGCTAAGACCAAAGGCTAAGGTGAACGGTCGCCCGCTTTCCGGCAGCCCGATCCCGACAATCAAAGGAAAGATAAGCGTGTAGAAAGCTGCCTGGTGCGGCGTTTGGACAGCGGTTCGAGTCCGCTCACCTCCACAAGAATAGGCCCTGCAACTCTGCAGGGCCTATTCTTTAAATATGCTGGACGATCTGCTCCAGCCACGTGCGGTCCACCTCGTCGAAAGTGGCCAGCCGGTCACTGTCGATATCCAGGACAGCGATGACCGCACCGTCGGGTCCGAAAACCGGAACGACGATCTCGCTCCGCGAGGCGCTGCTGCAGGCGATGTGTCCCGGGAACTGTTCCACGTCCGGGACGACGACGGATTCCTTCCGGGCCCAGGCCGTCCCGCAGACACCCTTCGCATACGGGATATGCATGCAAGCGACGGGTCCCTGGAAAGGACCTAAAACCAACTCCTCACCGGCTACCCGATAGAATCCGGTCCACCAGAAACCGAAGGATTCGTGCAGGACGGCAGCGACGTTCGCCATCTTGGCGATGATGTCCGTTTCCCCTTCCGTCAGGGATGCGATCTGGCGCTCCAATAAGCGGTATTTTTCGGTCTTTTCCATTATAACTTTTTTGTTAGGAATATAAACAAAAATGTTTCTCCTATTGTATGAGAAACATTTAGGCAGAATCCATCGTCGGCCTCCGACCTCCTCGGAATGACAGGGGAAACGGTCTCCGACCTTGCCCGGAAGGACAGGAAAAGACCTGTCATTCCGAGCGAAGCGAAGGAATCTTCTATTTCTGCGGAGCGGGCTGACCGGGCTGGCCAGGCTGGACCGGGGCCTGCTGCGGGAGCGGACGGCCGGTCATCTGGGCAACGATCTTGTCGAACTCGGCCTCGGAGATCATGCGGCAGTTGCCATTGAACTTGGCGTCGAGTTCCACCTGGAGACGCTTGATGTTCAGGTCGCCTTCCACGGTGCAGCCACCCTTCAGGGAGAGGGTGTCCTTCACATAGAAGTTGCCGTGCATGGTACCGGTGAAGTCCACGTTCTGGCAGATGATGTCGCCCTTGATCTGGGCTTTTTCGCCTACGACGACACGGCCCTTGGAGCAGATCTTGCCCTCAAAGGTACCGTCCACGCGCAGGTCGGTGGGAGTGGTGATTTCACCCTTGAAAATGGTGCCGGCGGAGATCCGGGACACTTCGTTCACATTGACAGGTTCCATTGTCTTAGCCATATATTTAAATTATTGTTTACTATACGAGTCCTTTCCCGTGGCAGTTCTTGTACTTGAGACCGGAACCGCAGGGGCAGGGATCGTTGCGACCGACCTTCTTGTCCACATGGACCGGCATCCGGGACTTCTGCTCGCCGTTGGTGGAGAGTTGGGACGGATCGTTGGTCCGCATCTGGGTAAGGTCGCGGCGGGGCTGCGGAGCGGCCTGGCGCGGGGCCTGGGCCTCATTGGCATCCCGCAGCGGGATGAAGGCGCGCAGGAGGAAGGTCAGGACCGCCTCGTTGAGTTCCTCCAGCATCTGGGAGAAGAGGTTGTAACTCTCGAGTTTATAGACCACGAGCGGATCCTTCTGCTCGTAGGCGGCGTTCTGGACGCTCTGCCGGAGGTCGTCCATGTCGCGCAGGTGCTGCTTCCAGTATTCGTCGATCTGGTACAGGATGATCGTCCGGCTCAGAGCCTTCGCGATCTCCCGGCTTTCAGTCTCATAGGCCTTCTTCAGGTTCACGGACAGGTTGAGCATCCGCTTGCCGTCGGAAATCGGGATGGCGATGTTCTCGTACATGCTCCCCTGCTTCTCGTACACCTGCTTGATGATGGGATTCACCTTCTCCACCATCGCATCCATACGGCGGTTGTACACCTCTTCCATATGGACGCACAGTTTCTCGGCGATATCCTTGGGCTTGGCATGCTCGTAAAAAGCCTCGTCGAAGCCCAGGTCGATGGAGAGCGTGGCGATCACGTATTCCTCGAAGGAAGCGTAGTCCATGCCCTCGGCCTTCTCGGCGATGATGTTGGCCGTGTCGGTCATCATGTTCTGCACGTCGATCTCGATGCGCTCTCCGGAGAGGGCGTTGCGGCGGCGGGCGTAGATGGCCTCACGCTGATAGTTCATCACGTCGTCGTATTCCAGCGTACGTTTACGCCAGCCGAAGTGGTTCTCTTCCACGCGCTTCTGCGCGGTCTCGATGGACTTGGAAAGCATGCCGGAGACAAGGGCCTCGTCCTCGGCCATACCCAACTTGTCCACGACACCGGCGATACGCTCGGAGCCGAACTTACGCATCAGGTCGTCTTCGAGGGAAATGTAGAAGGTCGATGAACCCGGGTCGCCCTGACGGCCGGCACGGCCGCGAAGCTGACGGTCCACGCGGCGGCTGTCATGCCGGGTGGTGCCGATGATGGCGAGACCGCCGGCCGCCTTCACCTCGGGGCTGAGTTTGATATCGGTACCACGGCCCGCCATGTTGGTGGCGATGGTGACCTTCCCGCTCTGGCCCGCCTGGGCCACGATTTCCGCTTCCCGCGCGTGCTCCTTCGCATTCAGCACGTTCGGGTGCAGGCCGCGGAGACGCATCATACGGGCCAGGAGTTCGGACGTTTCCACGTCCGTCGTACCCACGAGGACCGGACGACCTGCCTTGGTGAGTTCCACCACGCGGTCGATGACGGCGTTGAACTTGCCCTTCTTGGTCTTGTAGATGATGTCATCCTGGTCGTCGCGGATCACCGGACGGTTCGTCGGGATGGAGACGACATCGAGTTTGTAGATGCTCCAGAACTCGCCCGCCTCGGTCTCGGCGGTACCGGTCATGCCGGCGAGTTTGTGGTACATCCTGAAGTAGTTCTGCAGGGTGATGGTCGCAAACGTCTGGGTAGCAGCCTCCACCTTCACGTTTTCCTTCGCCTCCACGGCCTGGTGCAGGCCGTCGCTCCAGCGGCGACCCTCCATGATGCGGCCGGTACTCTCGTCCACGATCTTGACCTTGTTGTCCACGATCACGTAGTCGATGTCCTTGGTGAACATCGCATAGGCCTTGAGGAGCTGGATGACGGTATGGACACGCTCGCTCTTGAGGGAGAAGTCCTCCATCAGGGCGTCCTTCTTCTCCGCCTTCTCGGCCGGGGAAAGGGTGGTGTCGTTCTGGATTTCCGCGATGGCGGTACCCATGTCCGGAAGGACGAAGAAGTTCGGGTCGGAGACGGCGTTTGCGAGGACCTCATGGCCCTTGTCGGTCATGTCCACGCTGTTCTGGATTTCGGTGATGACGAAATAGAGTTCGTCCGTCACCTGCGGCATCTCGCGCTCGTTGTCCTGCATGTAGTAGGACTCGGCCTTCTGCAGGAGTTGCTTCATGCCCGGTTCGGAGAGGAACTTGATGAGCGGCTGGTACTTGGGAAGACCCTTGTTGCATCGGAGGAGGAGTTTTCCGCCCTCCGCCTCGTCACCGGCCGCGATGGCCTTCTTGGCCTCGTTCAGGGTCGTGTTGATGAGGGCGCGCTGCTTGTTGTAGAGGTTCTCCACATACGGGCGGTACTCCATGAACTGCTCGTCGTCGGCGGCCTTCTGCATCGGGCCGGAGATGATGAGCGGGGTACGGGCGTCGTCGATGAGGACGGAGTCCACCTCGTCCACGATGGCGTAGTGGTGCTTCCGCTGCACGAGGTCCGACATCCGCGTGGCCATGTTGTCACGCAGGTAGTCAAAGCCGAACTCGTTGTTCGTACCGAAGGTGATGTCGCAGTTGTAGGCGCGCTTGCGTTCGTCGGAATTGGGCTGGTGCTTGTCGATGCAGTCCACGCTGAGGCCATGGAACTGGTACAGCGGGCCCATCCACTCGGAGTCACGCTTACTCAGGTAATCGTTCACGGTGACCACGTGCACGCCCTTGCCGGCGAGCGCGTTCAGGAACACCGGCAGCGTCGCGACAAGGGTCTTGCCCTCACCGGTCGCCATCTCGGCGATGCTGCCCCGCTGTTCCTTGTTGGTCTTCAGGGATCCGTTCAGGACGATGCCGCCGATGAGCTGCACGTCGTAATGGACCATGTCCCAGGTGATCTCGTTACCGCCGGCGAGCCAGTGGTTCTGCCAGATGGCCTTGTCTCCGTCGATATGCACGAAGTCGCGGCCCTTGGCGGCAAGTTCCTTGTCGAAGTCCGATGCGGTCACTTCGATCAGTTCGCTCTCCTTGAAACGGCGGGCGGTGGATTTCATGATGGCGTAGGCCTCGGGAAGGACCTCGTCCAGGATCTTCTCGATGGCGTCGTCCTCGTCCTTGACGAGTTTGTCGGATTCGGTGGCGAGGGTTTCCTTCTCGGAGACGGGAATATCCTTCGCAAGTTCTTCCTTGATTTCGGCGATGCGCTTCTCGAAAGGAGATTCCACCTCGAAAATACGGGCGCGGAGGGCCGCGGAACGGGCCCTGAGTTCATCGTTGGAAAGGGCGTCTATCGCCGGATAGGCCGCAAGGATCTTGTCCAGGATCGGCCTGACGAGCTTCATGTCCCGGTCGGACTTGGAGCCGAAAACCTTCTTCAGTATATCTGCGAGTGCCATAGAATGCTTCTCAATATTCAATTAAAAACTCAATCCCACAAAATTACGCATTTTCCGGCGGAATCGCAAATAGGATGCCACGCAAGAAGAAAGCACTTTAAGCCAGGGCTTCCTGCAAAAATGTCAGGGACCGGGCGCGGAGGGCCTCCAGGTCGGTCTCCGGGGAGAGAAGGTGCAGGATCCGGTCGTCCTTGGGCGTACCGGACGGCGGGTATACGAAATCGACCCCGTAGATTTTGGCCAGGGCGACGGCGTGGAACGAAGATGCGACCACATGTTCCGCCCCGCGGATGAGGGAGATGAATTCCCCGGGGACAAACCGCTTGCTCCCGCTGAACCGGGGATTGGAGGCGATGCGGACGACCGGCAGGCCGAACCGGGACGCGATCTGCATCACCTGGGGATTGTCGATCACCTCATAGGCGACGACATACCGACCCTTCACCGGGCAGGGAGCCGCCAGGGTATCCAGTACGTCCTTTCCGGCCAGCAGGACCGGATCCACCACCAGGGTCGATGCGAAGCCCCGGGCGGCGAGTTCGGCCTGAAGCTGGGGCTCCCGCACGCCCAGCCGGTAGAAACGGCCGAAATCAATCCCCTCCGGGAGAGGGACGGAACCGGTGCTCGCGGCATAGGAAATGTTCCGGGTATGGTCGAAGGCGGGATCCTGGGCAAACCAGACGGAGTCATCCCCGTTGATGATGTGGTTCCAGACCTGGTCGCTGCCGAAGACCACTGCATCGAATCCTTCCGGCGGATAGGGCGTAAGATGCATGCCCTCCCGGAAGGCCTGGAAGCCTTTCCGGCGCCGTGCGACAGCCAGGCTGTTGGCAAGATTCTTGGCCGTGCCCACGGGGTGCTTCCACCAGTCGTTCCGCCAGAGCCGGTAGGGCTTGGTCAGGAACTCGGGTGCATAGTCGATGACATGGGCGTCATGACCCAGGGAACGCAGGACTTCCACCAGGGCACGGGCCTGCAGTACCGCACCGTAATTCTCTGCCGCATGAAAGGTGAGGATCCCTACTTTCATAACCATTTCTTCTTGAATTTCACGATCTTTTCGGCGATGCGATGGTTCCAGGAATCCTTTCCGAAGTTCCGCAGCACGAACGGGAAACCGTGCCGGAGGTACAACCGCTCGAAGCGCGGGGCGTACTTATGGGCCACCGTCGGAGTCTGGAAGTTGGGCTGCAGGAACGCACGGATATCCACCTCCCGGACTTGGGGGGCCTCGTCGAAATGGTCCGCAAATGCACGCCCGGCCTCGGTGCTGACGAGCAGGAGCGAGCACCCCCGATTGTCATCGGCGAAACCGGGCAGGGCCTTTTCCACGCCCCAGCAGTCGGCCATCGTCAGATCCGAAGGCCGGGCCAGGCTGGCGAAAGGACAGGCCAGGCAGGAAGGACGCATCATGTAGCGCTGGAAATACAGATGGGCGTAATCTCCCTTCACCTGGGATTTGGAGGCGAAACAGAGTTTTTCCTTCGCCCCATGCCACCCGAGGGAGGGATCACGGAACAAAGCACCGGTAAGCGGTTCACCCTCCCGCTTTTCCACGTACTTCAGATAGTCCCGCCATACATAAGGGGCTGGAACCCCGTGGCATGCCATGTCGACCAGCAGGAGGTCCTTCCGATAACGCCCCGCCAGGGATCCGACGCCGGCACACTGGCAGGGCGTCCCGGTGAACAGGACCTTCCTCCCGGCTTTCAGGTCCGAGAGCACCTGCCCCGGGACGCCGGTCATATCGCTTTGTACATACTTGGTGAGCCGCAGAGGCGCCAGTCCTTCTTCCGTCGTTACCCGGACGTGCCGGACCACGAAATCCGGACCCGTCGCCGCCCCATAGACGACCATCCCCGCACATACGGCCTTACGCATCAGAGCGTAGCCCAGACCACCGCTTTGACTCCGGTCCAGATACTCCGGGAAACGGATGGCATAGGCCTTCCCGGCAGGTTCGTCGGCAGGACGGAAGGCGCAGACGCGGTCGCAGATGCCGCAGTCCACGCACCAGTCCGGATCCACGGCAGGATACCGGAATCCCATCCCGTCCGGTTCCATGCGGATTGCCCCGTGCGGGCAGGCGTCCGCACAAGCAGAACAGCCGCAGCATTGGTTCCGGTTCTCAATGTGAATCATGATGTTTGCTGGCGTTTCTTCAAGGACTTCTTCAAGAGATGCAACCGATGATGGAGGTCCTTGTAGGCATTCAACAGCCGGGTCCCGCAGGGCAGGTGGAGACAGAGATCCGTGGTGCGGTATTCGGCCTTGTCCATTCCGTCCTTGCAGCGCGGAAGCCATTCCAAGGTGCCGGGACGGTTGTTCAGACGGATGGCCATGTCAAGCATGCGCCGGTCGGAAAGCGCCTGCAACCGCTTCAGATAGCGGGCCAGTTCTTCCTCCGGGATTTCCTCGATCCGTTCCAAGGTCGCCATCTGCGTCCGGAGATAGGCATTCTTCTTGGCAACGTCCCGCGCATATCCGCTATATTGTCCGCGACTGTGCGAAGTGGCCCTTTCGACGATGGTGAAAAGCGGTTCCAGGATGGTCTTGCAACGATACCGGTAGAGGATGGGGACGAGCAGTTGCCAGTTCTGTCCGGCATCCTTTTCCGTATAGATATCGAATCCGGTCAATGCCTTCAACACGGCCGTCCGTACCAGGTAAGACCCGGAAGCGTAATAGAATCCGTTGATACCGAACAGGCAATCCTCGAACAGGGAGGGATCCTCTTCCTCCCGGGCGTCAGCCCCACTCACCCGCAACAGTTCCAGGGAGTGGTCCCGGACATACCGGGCCTGCGTCCGGACCAGTTGGAATTCCGGGGGGGCCGATGCGAGGGTGCGGACCATCTTGGAAATGGCGTCGGGCACCGTATAGAAATCGTCACTGTCCGGCCAGGTCAGATACTCCCCCGTCACCAAAGGCAGGCCGTTCCTGATGGCGACCGACTGCCCGGAATTGGCCTGATGCACACAGCGGAGCGTGTATCCCTTCCCGGCAAACCGGTCCACATATCCTTCGACCACCGCCCGGGAGCCATCCGTGGAGCCGTCGTCGATGACGATCATCTCGATGGCGGGATAATCTTGCGACAGGACCGAGTCCAGAAGCCGGTGCACATACTTCTCCGTATTGTACATCGGGGTGAGGATACTGACGAGCGGGCTTTCCATGAAACAAAGGTAGAAAAAAACCGACATTTTTCATATCTTTGCATACAAGAAACGCCCCCGACATGCCTGCGGTAAGCGTCGTCATACCGGTTTACAAAGTCGAGCCCTTCATGGCCCGATGCGCCCGGTCGCTGTTCGGGCAGACCCTGGAGGACATCGAATTCATCTTCGTCGACGACTGTACGCCGGACCGGTCCATCGGGGCGATGCGCGAGGTCCTGGAGGAATTCCCGCAACGGAAAGACCAGGTGACCGTGTACCGCATGCCCCGGAACAGCGGCCAGGCAGCCGCACGGATGCAGGGGATCGCCCTGGCCCGGGGAGAATATGTCATCCACTGCGACAGTGACGATTATGTCGACGTGGACGCCTACGCGACCTTGTACGGGAAAGCCCGGTCGGAAGACCTGGACGTCGTCACGTGCGACATCGCCGTGGAGCAGGACGGACACGTGACCGAACGGGTCCGGGGAGAATATACGTCCGTAGCCCGGATGCTCCAGGGCAAGGAGCGCTGGAACCTGGTCTGCCGGCTGATCCGCAGGACCCTGTGCGAGGACATCGCCGCCCCGGTGGCGGACATGGGCGAGGACATGGTCATATCCGTGCAGGCCATGCTGAAGGCCCGGCGGACCGGGCATGTGGACAGGCCGCTGTATCACTATTGTCTGCGGGGAGACTCCATCACCAACGCGGAAGGACGAGAAGCCCTCGTTGCGCGCTGGGAATCCCTGATGAAGAATGCCCGCCTCCTTCTCGGCCTCCTGACAGACCGCTACGGCTACACGGGCAATGAACCGGAGATCACCCATTTCAAGTATAAATGCAGGAGGTTACTCCATCCCGTGGTCCATATCCCCGAGTTCTACCGGCGCTGGAAAGGCACATTCCCGGAAGTGGACCGCAAGGTCCTTTTCCTGCCGTCCTGCTCGCTGGAAGAGAAGTTCTGGTTCGTCCTCATCCACCTGCGGCTGTATCATCCGGTCAAACGGATCACCGGATGGTTCCGGGGTCACCGCAGCAGCGATTCGTAGATCCGCCGCAGGCAGTCCATGACGGCCTCCGGGTGGAAGGCCTTCACCATTTCCTGGCTGGCTAGCCCCATTTGACGGCAGGTCTCTTCATCGCCGCATCGGGTAATGGCTGCAGCAATTCCCTCGACATCACCGGGTTGGACCAAGATACCGTTCTCCTTGACCACTTCCGGGATCCCGCCCACCGGGGTGGAAATGACGGCGCAGCCATAACTCATGGCCTCGAGGATACTGATCGGCAAACCTTCATTGTACGAGGGCAGGACAAACACGTCCGTCCGGCTGAGCAATTCCTTTTTCAAGTCGCCGGAAACAAAGCCGTTGAAGTGAACACAAGCCTCCAGACGCTGCGAGCGGATCGCCTCTTTCAGGGCCTCCTCATTCTTGTTGCCGCCGATTTCCAGCCAGGCCTTTCCGGGAGCGGTGTCCTGGAGAAGGGCCATCGCCTTCAGCAGGTCAAAGACACCTTTCCGCGGGCCGATCTCGCCCAGGAAAAGCAGGCGTACCGGCTCGCCGGGCTTCCGTGCGACCTTCTCCCGGTCCGCCGGGTCCGTGATGTTGTTCAGGATCGAGACTTTGTCCGGGGACACGCCGATCGACACGAAAAAATCGCGCCAGGACGCGGACAGGACGATGAGCCGGTCCAGTCGGGAAAGCACCTTCCGGACCCGCCGCCGATGACGTTCCGAAAGCCCTTCATACCACACCTTGAAACGCGAGGCATGGCTGTGCAGGACGACCTTCCGGCCCAGCAGCCGGGCCAGAGCGGCATACCAGGCGTGCTTGTCGAAGGATCCTCCGGCGGCCGTATGGATATGCACGACCCGGATCTTCCGATCCCGCAACAGGCGCCAGCCCATGGCGAAAAGCCCCCCGAGGTCATACCGCAGTTTGTCCTTCCAGGTCAGTTTGCCGGAGGACGCGACGAACGGGAATGTCTCGAAGCAGTCGCGGTAGGATTTGATGACGGAGACAATCCCGCCATAGACCGGGGCCCAATAGCACTCCCCTACGGTCAATATCCGATCGCTGAGCGACTTGTCAATCAGTGTACGTTTCATGCCTGTTCCCTCTTTTTCCCCAGCCGGCGGGTCACCCGTTTCACCAGGTCATACAGATGCAGGCGGATCAGCACGAACCACCCCTTCTTTTCCAGTGAAAGGCAAGGATTCGCCAGCAGTTTCGCATCCACCTCCGGGAATGTTTCCCGCCACAGGGAATAACAGGCGCGGTCTCCCACGTAGGGCTCGATGCAATGGCGGGCGTAATACTTGAAACAGACGATCTCCGGACTGTCTTCCCGATAGCCATAGGTCCCCACCAGCAGGCCGACCAGCATCCGGACATTGGCAACCAGGGTCCGGTGCCGCCCGATGGCGGCTTCCTTTCCCTGCAACTTGCTGATGGAAGACGGACGGTACCGGTACAGATAGAAGGGCTCGTCCACGTGCCCCTGCGACCGGGCCTGCAGCGTCGCCTGCAGCGACACGACCAGGTCCTCACCCATGCTCCCCCGGGACGGCAGGAGGCCTTCCGGCAGGATCGCCCGGCGGATCAGCCGGCACACCAGGGAACCCTGGACTTTGTCCAGCAGCAAGTCACGCACGCCCGAACACTCCTCCCTGACCAGGACGCGGCGGCCAGAGGCCTCTTCCTTCAGGTAATTGCAGGTGACGATGTCCAGCCGCTCGGAAACGGCCTTCCCGTACAGGATGCGATAGGCCTCCGGAGAAACCAGTTCGTCGTCGCTGTCACAACTGATGAGGTACTCGCCCGTCGCCAGGGAAATGCCCTGCATCCGGACTTTCGCCAAACCGCTGTTCACGGGCATACGGAAGAACCGGACCTGGGGAATCCGCGCGGGGAACTCGCGTTCCAGGACCTCCCGGACCACTTCCATGGAACGGTCCGGCGTACAGTCGTCGATGAAAATGAATTCGATGTCCTCCAGGGTCTGTCCGAACAGCGACCGGGCACATCGGGCGACATAGGGCTCGACGTTGTAGACGGGTATGATCACACTGACGGCTGGCATGGGCTCCGGGGCGAATCGACGCCCCTTTCTCTTTTGCAAAGATAGGAATTTTTTTATCTTTGCACCATGGCAGAGAGTTCCGACATCCGCATCGCCAAGAATACGGTCATCATCTACATCCGGATGGCGGTCACCATCCTGGTGGGGCTCGTCACCAGCCGGCTGGTCCTGCAGGCGCTGGGGGCGTCGAACGTGGGTATCTACAGCGCCGTGGGCAGCACGGTAGCCCTGGTCGGAGTCATCACCGGGGCGCTCTCCGGCACTACCGTCCGCTTCATGAACATCGAGATGGGCAAGGCCGGCGGCAACCCGAACCGGATGTTCAACATCTGCCATTCCATCCATCTCATCGGCGCGGCCGTGATCTTCCTGCTGCTGGAAAGCATCGGGCTCTGGTACATCCACACGCACCTGAACGTCCCGCCCGGCAAGGAACCCGACGCGATGTTCGTGTTCCAGGTGTCCACCGTCGTCGCCTGCCTCGGCATCGCCAACGTCCCTTTCCAAAGCCTGTTCACCGTCCATGAGCGATTCGGGACGGTGGCCCTGGTCGACATTTTCAACACCCTGCTCAAACTGGGGCTGGTGTGCCTGCTGTACCTCTTCCGGGGACGTCCCGACGGGCTGCGCATCTACGCCGTGATGATGAGCGCCAGTACCTGGGTTTCCTTCATCGCCTATCACTGGATGAGCGCACGGCGCTGGCCGGACATCGTCCGCTGGAAGCCCGTCCGGGAGAGATCGGCCTACCGGGAGGTACTCTCGTTCAACACCTACAATCTCCTGTCCTCGTCGGCCATCATCGCCCGTTCCCAGGGTTCTAACATGCTCATCAACGCCTTCTTCGGGACCACCACCAACGCCGCCTATTTCTACGCCTTCACCCTGCAGAACTACGTTGTCCAGTTCGTGAACAACTTCGATTCGGCATCGGCCCCGCAGATCACGCAGAACGTGGGCGCAGGAGATGTGGAAACGGCCACGCGGCTGGCCCGGCGTTCCTGCCGGATCTGCCTCCTGCTGTTCCTCCTGCTGTTCTTCCCCCTTTGGAGCGAACTGGAATTCCTGCTGGGCCTGTGGCTGGGCAGCGGGATGCCACCGGAGACGGTCGTGATGGCCCGCTGGACCCTCCTGATTGCCGCCGTCGCCACCACCGCCGCCGGGCTGGGACAACTGATCAACGCCTTGGGACGCATCAAGTGGTACAAGATCGAAATCACCGTCCTGTTCCTGCTGTGCCTCCCGGCGGGCTGGCTCCTTTTCAAGCACGGAGCCCCGGCCTATACCATCCTGACCTGCTTCGTGGTATCCGACTTCCTGAACCGGATCATCCAGTTCATCCTGCTCCGGGTGCAGTTCCGGTTCGACGTGTTCCGGTTCCTGCGCCATGCCTACGCCCGGCCGCTCTTGATTTCGGCCCTGATGACCGGTATCGTCCTGCTTTACAGGACCCTTCCCCTGTCCGGTCCCTGGCAGCACCTCGCCGGATTCCTGGCCGTCGGCCTCGTCACGGCCGCCTGCACAGGCCTGCTGGGCTTCAGTCGCGAAGAACGGCGGAAAGCCCTGGAATTCATCCGCCGGAAGATCCGCGAAAGGCAGCATTGACCGGCCTCTTTCTCAGGCAGGGAATAGATATTGTATTTTTGACAAATTATTCCTATCTTTCGGAAGAAACTGAATAACCAATTACCTGAGAATATGAGCAAGAATCCGAAAATCGGCATCCGGCCCACCATCGACGGCCGTATGAACGGTGTCCGCGAGTCCCTCGAGGACCAGACCATGGGCATGGCCCAGGCCGTTGCCAATCTCCTTTCTTCCAAACTCCGCTACGCCGACGGCACTCCCGTCGAATGCGTCATCGCCGACACGACCATCGGCCGCGTCGCGGAAACCGCCGCCTGCGCGGAAAAATTCGCCCGCGAAGGCGTCGCCGTGACCATCACCGTCACCCCGTGCTGGTGCTACGGCAGCGAAACCATGGACATGGACCCGCACACCATCAAGGCCGTCTGGGGATTCAACGGGACGGAGCGCCCGGGCGCGGTGTATCTCGCCGCCGTCCTGGCCGCCCACGCGCAGAAAGGCCTTCCTGCTTTCGGAATCTATGGGCACGACGTCCAGGACGCTGACAACCAGACGATTCCGGCAGATGTCGAGGAGAAACTCCTCCGCTTCGCCCGTACCGCCGTCGCCGCCGCTTCCCTCCGGGGCAAGTCTTACCTCTCCATCGGTGCCGTGTGCATGGGCATCGCCGGTTCCATCGTGAATCCGGACTTCTTCGAGGATTACCTGGGCATGCGTGTCGAGGGAATCGACGAGGTGGAGATCATCCGCCGCATGGACAAGGGCATCTACGACCACGAGGAGTTCGACAAGGCCCTCGCCTGGGCCAAGGCCCACTGCAAGGAGTACGACGACATCTGCAACCGCGAGGACCTCAAGAAGACCCGTGCCGAGAAGGACGAGGACTGGGCCTTCGTCGTGAAGATGGCCCTGATCATCCGCGACCTCCTGCAAGGCAATCCCAAACTCAAGGAGATGGGCTTCGGGGAGGAATCCCTGGGCCACAACGCCATCCTGGGCGGTTTCCAGGGCCAGCGCCAATGGACGGACTTCTATCCCAACGGCGACTTCGCCGAGGCCATCCTGAACTCCTCCTTCGACTGGAACGGCGTCCGCAAGCCCTTCGTCCTCGCCACCGAGAACGACTCCCTGAACGGTGTCGCCATGCTGCTCGGTCACCTCGTCTCCCAGGGTCCCGCCATCTTTGCTGACGTGCGCACCTACTGGAGCCCCGAGGCCGTGGAGCGCGTGACCGGCAAGAAACTGGAAGGCCAGGCCGCGAACGGCATCATCCACCTGATCAACTCCGGTGCGGCCACCCTCGACGGCAGCGGCCGCTGCATGAAGGACGGAAAGCCCGCTATGAAGCCCTTCTGGGAGATCTCCCAGGAAGAGGCCGACGCCTGCCTGGACGCCACCGTCTGGGTTCCGGCGAACCGCGAATACTTCCGCGGCGGCGGCTTCTCCTCTAAGTTCCTCTCCCGCGGCGGCATGCCCTGCACGATGATCCGCCTGAACCTCATCAAGAACCTCGGTCCCGCCCTGCAGATCGCCGAAGGCTGGACCGTGGACATCGACCCGGAGCAGCACCGCATCCTGGACGAGCGTACCGACAAGGGCTGGCCCACCACCTGGTTCGCTCCGCGCCTGGACCCGGAAAAACGTCCCTTCAAGGACGTGTACAGCGTGATGGACAACTGGGGAGCCAACCATGGTGCCATCGTCTATGGCCATGTGGGCGCCGACCTCATCACCCTCGCCTCCATGCTCCGCATCCCCGTATGCATGCACAACGTGCCGGAGAAGGACATCTTCCGTCCCTCCACCTGGCGCGCCTTCGGCATGGACCCGGAAGGGGCCGACTACAGGGCTTGCGCTGCCTACGGACCGCTGTTCAAGAAATAGTCTATGAAAGAGAAAAACAGTTTCTTTAAATATGAAGGTGTAAACTATTTACTGCCATTCATTTTAATCACTGCCTGCTTTGCGCTGTGGGGATTTGCCAACGACATCACCAATCCGATGGTGAAGGCGTTCTCCAAGATCTTCCGGATGAGCGTGACGCAGGGTACCCTCACGCAGGTGGCCTTCTACGGGGGCTACTTCGCGATGGCCCTTCCCGCCGCCATCTTCATCCGCCGGTTCACGTACAAGAGCGGCATCCTGATGGGCCTGGGCCTGTATGCGGCGGGCGCCTTCCTGTTCATCGCGGCACGGTCCACGGGCTCCTACACGCCGTTCCTCATCGCCTATTTCATCCTGACCTGCGGCCTCAGTTTCCTGGAGACCAGCGCCAATCCGTACATCCTCGCGATGGGCGACCCGGCGACGGCCACCCGGCGCCTGAACTTCGCCCAGTCATTCAACCCGATCGGCTCCCTGTGCGGGATGTTCGTGGCGATGAACTTCATCCAGGCACGGCTGAACCCGATGGATTCCGCCGCCCGGGCGAACCTGCCCGCGGCCGAGTTCGAGGCGATGAAACAGGCGGACCTGGGCATCCTGATCAAGCCGTATGTGACCATCGGCATCGTCATCGTGGTGATGTTCCTGCTGATCCTGCTGGTGAAGATGCCCAAGGTAAAGGAGGAAAGCACCCGCAGCATCGGCGGTTCGCTGAAGCACCTGCTGGGTATCCCCCGCTATCGGGAGGGTGTGCTGGCGCAGTTCTTCTACGTGGGCGTCCAGATCATGAGCTGGACCTTCATCATCCAGTACGGCACCCGCATCTTCATGGAACGGGGCATGAGCGAAATCGACGCGGAAGTGCTCTCGCAGAAGTACAACATCGCTGCGATGATCATCTTCTGCTGCAGCCGCTTTATCTGCACCTACCTCATGAAGTACTTCAAGCCCGGAAAGATGCTCTACTGCTTCGCCTTTGCGGGCATCGCCTGCACCCTCGGAGTCATCTTCCTGCAGGGAATCGCCGGCCTGTACTGCCTGGTGGCCGTATCGGCCTGCATGTCCCTGATGTTCCCGACCATCTACGGCATCGCCCTGGACGGTCTCGGGGAAGATGCGAAGTTCGGTGCCGCAGGCCTCATCATGGCCATCCTGGGCGGCTCCGTCCTTCCCCCGCTCCAGGCCCTGGTAATTGACAAAGGAACGGTCATGGGCATGCCGGCAGTGAACGTTTCGTTCTTCCTGCCGATGCTTTGTTTCGTGATTATCGCCCTATACGGGCTCCGGGTACACCGGAAAAGGATTTAACGGATATCGGGGGTCGGACGGCCCCCAATCCTTTTATCCGATCACCCATTTGCTTCCGGGGATCAGGGAGATCAGTTTCGTCGTAACCGCGCAACAGAGGAAGGTCAGGACGGCGATGGCGGGGATGGCGAGCCAGACCGGGAGGGAAGGGTTCGCGACGTCTCCGCCGATGATCCAACCGGCGAGGGGAGCCAGGAAAAGAAGATGCATCAGGTACATGCCGAAAGAGAGTTTCGACAGGCCGGTGAGGAGCGCCGGGGCCTTTTGCTGACGGATACAGGTAAAAAGCAGGAACACACCGAAGGTGGCAAGGAGGACGTTCGGGGTGCAGAACGGCCAGGCCCATTCAAGCGCCGGTGTGTCGATCACCTGTTCCGGCACGCCCTTCAGCCAGAAGGACCAGGCCGTGAAGGCACCGCCCACGAGGAAACTGATCCAGCCCACCGTCAGTTTCTTCCGGCGGGACCAGTCCAGGTGGACCCGGATATAATGGGCCAATACCAGGTAGCCCAGGAACCCTGAGCAGTACCAGAGGCCGTGGAATTCATTCCAGAAACACTCGCCCCACAGTTCATCCGACACGAACCGGTGCAGCCAGGGCATGAAGGTGGAAAGGATGAACAGACCGATGAAAATGCGCTCCTCCTTCGCCGATGCCTTCTCCAGCCAGGGCGAAACCACCGGAATGATCAGGTACAGGCTGATGAGCGGGTACATGAACCACAGATGCCCAGCCATGGACGGAAAATTGAACGGCAGACGCTTGAGGTCCGCGAGGGACTGCTCCCAGGTCATACCGCCCCAGGCCAGCGGAAGGAACGTGTAGATGAGCATGAACGCAATCATCGGCGGAAGGATGCGGGTGAAGCGGCGGCGGTAGAAAGAGCCCATCGTCTGTCCCGGCTTCAGGGGCACCAGCAGGAAAGCCGATACGATCATGAAGAGCGGTACGCTGATGCGCCCCAGGAATCCGTCATAGAAGGACACCCAGAAGCGGTTGGCTTCCGTCGCCAGCATGGACACGTTCCCGGCAAGACCGGAGGCGTCGGCCGCATAGAAGTTTTCGCTGGCATGGACCAGCATCACCAGGAAGCACGCGACGACGCGGATCCAGTCGATGAAGACGATTCTTTCCTTTTCCATAGTTTATCCGACGATCCATTTCCCCACCCGGGGGATCCGTTGCACGAGCACGCAGGCGACAGCCACGCCGGCAAAGGAGATGAGGGCCGTTCCGAGAATCTGGACAGGGGTCGTCCAGACGCCCAGGACACCGTCGGTTCCCAGTCCCAGCGAACTTCTGAGCCAGGCCGAAACGGCCCCGAGCAGCAGCATGTGGCACAAGTACATCCCGTAACTGGCCTTGCTGACGGGGAGCAGCACCTTTTCATAGAATCCGCCGCCGGTTTTGATCTTCCGCAGCAGGAGGATCCAGCCGATGGCCATGAGTGCGACGCCGAAGGTGTCGTTCAGCCAAGGCCCTTCCCACAGGGCAGCCATGCCCACGGGGCCCTCGACTGGGAATACACCGCCGCAATCGGCCCAAACCCTGCGGAGAAAGCCCGCGGAGCACACGGAGAATCCCGCCAGGAACACGGGAAGCGCGATTCCCAGCGTCTTTTTCCAGGACAGTTCACCCACGAACTTGCGGAAGTAAAGTCCCAGCAGCAAATAGCCTACGAAACCGCTCAGGTAATAGAATACCCCGTAGGTATTCCAGCTGGCTTCACCCCAAAGGGGATACTTGGCCGCATTCGGGATGCCCGAGGGGCCGTAGATGACCGGCGCCGGACCGCCCGCCCACTGCCGGATAAGGGGAATGAGCGTCGTGAATAGCCAGATGAGAAGGTACACCTGCAACTCCCGCTTCCCGACTTTCTCCGCCCAGGGAGACAGCAGCGGCATGATCAGGTACAGGCCCACCAGCATGTATACGAACCAGAGATGTCCTGCCGCGTAATTGAAATTCAGCAGCAGGTCCTTGAAATTCTGTACCGGTTCGCCCCAGACAAGCGCATAGACGACCGTCCACACGGCGAAGGGGATCAGCACTCGTGCCGCCCGCCGGCGGAAAAACTCGCCGGTGGAATAGTGCAGCGGGAACTGCAGATAACTGGAAGCGATGACGAAAAGGGCGACGCAGGCGCGCGGGAGTACGTTCAGGACGGACATCCAGAGCGCATCGGCCCTGGTCAGGATCAGGGATCCCTCACCGCCCAGGTAAAACGGCTCGCAACTGTGCGTGACCATGACCAGGAAGCAGGCGATCACCCGCAGCCAGTCGATCCAGATCTCCCGGGATGTGTTTCTCATTCCGGCTTGTAGGAATCCTTCAGGGCCGTGGTCTTGTTGAAGACGGGCTTCTCCGGGGTGGAGTCCTTGTCCTTCACATAGTAGCCGGTACGCTCGAACTGGACGGCGATGCCGGAGGCGTCCTCCAGGAGGGCTGGCTCGGCGTAGCCGCAGCCGATCACCAGGGATTCCGGATTCAGGAAGTCCTTGTAGTCCTTGTCCTCGGGGACCTGGGACATGTCGGCGAGGGTGAAGAGACGGTCGTAGTTGCGGACCTCGAGTTCCTTCGCGTGCGGAACGGAAACCCAGTGGATCGTCCCCTTGACGGAGCGCCATTCGCCGGTCACCGGATGCGTGGAAGGATCGTAGGTGCACTTCAGCTCAACAATCTTACCTTCAGCATCTTTGATCACCTCATTGCACTTGATGATATAGGTGTACTTGAGGCGGACCTCACCGTCCGGCTTGAGGCGGAAGAACTTCTTGGGAGCGTCTTCCATGAAGTCGGCCCGGTCGATGTAGAGTTCGCGGGAGAACGGGACGCGGCGGGTGGCCCCCTCCGGCTCGGCCGGGTTCAGCGGGCAGTCGAACCATTCGACCTGGCCTTCCGGATAGTTGGTGAGGGTGACCTTGATCGGGTCCTGCACCACCATGTAGCGGTTGGAACGGGCGTTCAGGTCCTGGCGGACGCACCATTCGAGGAGCTGGATGTCCATCAGCTGGTCGCGCTTGGAAACGCCGATCTTCTCGCAGAACATCCGGAGCGCCTCGGCCGTGTAGCCGCGGCGGCGCACGCCGCACAGGGTAGGCATCCGGGGATCGTCCCAGCCGGAGACCAGGCCCTTCTGCACCAGTTCGAGAAGTTTCCGCTTACTCATCAAGGTATAGGTGAGGTTCAGGCGGGCGAACTCGTACTGGTGGGAGGGATAGATGCCCAGCGTCTCGATGAACCAGTCATAGAGCGGACGGTGCACGTCGAACTCCAGGGTGCAGATGGAATGGGTGATATGCTCGATGGAATCGCACTGGCCGTGGGTGTAGTCGTACATCGGGTAGATGCACCACTTGTCGCCGGTGCGGTGATGGTGCGCAAACTTGATGCGGTACAGCAGCGGGTCGCGGAACATCATGTTGGGATGGGCCATGTCAATCTTCGCGCGGAGGACCTTCTCCCCTTCCGCGTACTTGCCGGCCTTCATCTCGCGGAAGAGTTTCAGGTTCTCCTCCGGGGTGCGGTCGCGCCAGGGGCTCGGGGTGCCGGGCTTGTCCACGGTGCCGCGGTTCAGGCGGATCTCCTCCTGCGTCTGGTCATCGACATAGGCGAGGCCCCGCATGATCAGGTCCTCGGCCCACTCGTAAAGTTGGTCGAAATAGTCGGAGGCATAGAGTTCCTTGTCCCAATGGAATCCCAGCCACTGGATGTCTTCCTTGATGGAATCCACGTACTCGGTGTCCTCCTTGGTGGGGTTCGTGTCGTCGTAACGGAGATTCGTGACACCGCCGTACTTCTGCGCGAGGCCGAAGTTGAGGCAGATGGACTTGGCATGTCCCAGATGCAGGTAGCCGTTCGGCTCCGGCGGGAAACGGGTGATGATGGAGTCCACCTTGCCGCTGGCGAGGTCCGATTCGATGATTTCTTCGAGGAAATTCAGTTTGCGTTCTTCCATAGCTATATACCAAATAGGGCACAAAGATACGAATTTTCGATAATTTTTACTAACTTCGCGCCGTACTAAAAGAAAGACCAAATGGGTTTATTACATGCCAGGCTGGCCAAATACGACCTGCCACAGAAAATGATGGAAAAGGGAGTGTATCCCTATTTCCGTGAAATAGAAAGCAAACAGGGCACGGAAGTGGAGATGGAAGGACACAAGGTCCTCATGTTCGGTTCCAACGCCTATACAGGCCTCACCGGTGACGAGCGCGTCATCGAGGCGGGCGTCAAGGCCCTCCGCCAATACGGTTCCGGCTGTGCCGGTTCCCGCTTCCTGAACGGTACCCTGGACCTCCACGTCCAGCTGGAGAAGGAACTCGCCGCCTTCGTGGGCAAGGACGAAGCCCTGTGCTTCTCCACCGGCTTCACGGTGAATTCCGGCGTCATCCCCCAGCTTCTCACCCGGGACGACTACATCATCTGCGACGACCGCGACCACGCTTCCATCGTGGATGGCCGCCGTCTATCTTTCGCCAAGGCCCTCCACTACAAGCACAACGACATGAAGGACCTGGAGCGCTGCCTCCGCCGCTGCCCCAGGAACGCCGTCAAACTCATCGTCGTGGACGGCGTCTTCTCCATGGAAGGCGACCTGTGCAAGCTCCCGGCAATCGTGGAACTCAAGCACAAGTACGACAACGTCGTGATCATGGTCGATGAGGCCCACGGCATCGGTGTCTTCGGCAAACAGGGCCGCGGCGTGTGCGACCACTTCAACCTCACGAACGAGGTGGACATCATCATGGGCACCTTCTCCAAGTCCCTCGCTTCCATCGGCGGATTCGTCGCGGCGGACAAGGTGATCATCAACTACCTCCGTCACACGGCCCGCACCTATATCTTCAGCGCCTCCGACACGCCGGCCGCCACGGCCAGCGCCCTGGAAGCCCTGCACATCATCCAGAAGGAGCCGAAACGGATCAAGGCCCTGTGGGAAGTGACCAACTACGCCCTCATGAAGTTCCGCGACGCGGGCTTCGAGATCGGCGATACCGAGAGCCCCATCATCCCGCTGTACGTCCGCGACCTGGAGAAGACCTTCATGGTCACGAAGATGGCCTTCGACGAAGGCGTGTTCATCAATGCCGTCATCCCCCCGGCCTGCGCCCCGACGGACACCCTCGTGCGCTTCGCCCTGATGGCCACGCACACCAAGGAACAGGTGGACCGCGCCGTCACCGCCCTTACCAAAGTCTTCAAGGAACTCAACATCATCAAGTAAATGATCCAGTCCATGACCGGCTACGGCAAGGCCGAAGCCCAGCTCAAAACCGGTAAACTGACCGTCGAAATCCGCACTCTCAACGCCAAGAGTGCGGATATCAATATCAAGACTTCCCTGCTGCCCAAGGACAAGGACATCCCCGTGAGGAAGATGCTCGCCGACCGCCTGCAGCGCGGTACCATCGACTTTTTCCTCACCCTGGAGGCCGCCGGAGCCGATTCCGTCCGCCCCATCAACACCGAAGCCCTGAAGGCCTACTACAACCAGGTTCTCCAACTCCGGCAGGATCTTCCCGGATTCACCGCCCCCGGTGACGAGGCGAACAGCGAACTGCTCGCTTCCCTCCTCCGCCTCCCGGACGTCGTGGACGCGAAGAAGGCCGATGCCATCTCCGAAGAGGACTGGCCCGCGGTGGAGGCCGCCATCGACGAGGCCCTGGACCATCTCCAGCAGTTCCGCAGCCAGGAAGGCGCCGTCCTGTACAAGGACGTCACCGGCCGCGTGCAGACCATCCTGAGCCTCTACGACGAGGTGGAGAAACTGGAAGGCGAACGCATTGAGACCGTGAAGGCGAAACTCCTCAAGAACCTGGAGGAACTCGCCCAGAAGCCCGATCCCGCCCGCTTCGAGCAGGAACTCATCTTCTACCTGGAGAAGTACGACATCAACGAGGAGAAGGTCCGCCTCCGCCAGCACTGCCGCTACTTCATGGAGACCATCGACAACGAACCCAATCCCGGCAAGAAGCTCGGCTTCATCATCCAGGAGATGGGTCGCGAGATCAACACCACCGGCTCCAAGGCCAACCACGCCGGCATCCAGCGCCTGGTCGTCCGGATGAAGGACGAACTGGAGAAGATCCGGGAACAGTCGATGAATATCCTGTAGATTCCTTCGCTGACGCTCGGAATGACAAAAAGAGCTTAGCTCGGAATGACAAAAAGAGGCCGCCCCGGGAGGGACGGCCTCGATTCGTAAGACGCTCAAACCTTATTGCTTGGTCATGACGTTCGGGAGGGCTGTTTCGTAACCCGTCCAGGATACGCCGGAGCGCGAGCCGGAGGAGTTGGTGTAACGGCCGTACCAGCGGATGTTGTAGAAGAAGGCCGGAGCACCGGCGGAGGTGACGGAACCCGGGGTCAGGTCGGCGGTCAGGCCGTCCTCGGACAGCTTGGCCCGGCAGATCACGTTGCCGACACCCGAGTTGTAGTAGGTCTTGCCTTCTACGTTCTTGTACTGGCCGGAGAGCAGCGCGTTCATCGCGCCGCGGGAGCTGTCCTGCCAGGTCACGCTCGTGTTCTCATACACGGCGAAGACCATTTCCTCGGTTTCAGCGTCGAAGTTGACGATGGCGACAAAGGCGCCTTCCGCATAATCGTTCGCATCGAATCCGGCGATGCCGCTGACCTTGTACGACTTGTCCTCCACATTGGGTTCGACGATCCAGATATCGGCGCCGTCCCCGCGGGGAACGCTCCAGCTGCCCAGCCACTTCTCGTACGGCGTGGGCTCGCCCACCTTCAGCAGGGAGGCGGCATACCAGCCCGTCGGATAGCCTTCGCCATCCAGACCGACCGCATACACCCAGTAATCGCCGTCCGTCATGTCCGTCCAGCCGTCCGTATCCGTGCCCGAAGACAGGAAGTCGGAGAATTTATACTTGCCATTGTAGGAGGCGACAATCTCCCACAAGGCGTCAGTCAGTTCGGAATAGACGACGTCGCGGACGAATACGTCCTCGGGAATGCCGCTGGACGCATAGGCGCCGGGAGTCTCATACCAGAGCGCGTATTTGCCCTGGTCGGCCTGCACCGTGTTCTTGAACACGGCGTAGGTGTTGCCCGAGATTTCCTGTCTGCCCTCAAAGGACAGCACCCAGTCTTCGGTCTTCTCGAAAATCGGATACTGGACGAAATCGACGGAGGAAGAGGCCTCGCCGTAGGCGCACTGGATGCTTCCGTGGCGAACCGCCTTGTCCGGATTGTCCTTCGTGACGACGACGATTTCTCCGTCCTCGACACGGACGCTCAGCCAGTCATTGTCGCTGGTGACCGTCAGGTCCCCCTCCGAAACGAACGGGAACCGGTAGGTGCCGGCTTCGCCCATCAGCGTGGTCTCATCCAGCAGGGACAAGCCTTCGAAGGAAAGGGTGACGCCCGTTTGAAGAACCGCGACATCCGTTTTTTCATCGCCGCTCCGGATGGTCACTTTCGCATAACGGCTTTCCAGTTTTCCCCAAGGGTCGACATGGACGGAGACCGTCTTACCGTTCACGGAGACGGAGGCCCAGGAACGGTCGGAAGTGGCGCTCACCGCACCTTCCGCCTCCACCTGGATTGTTCCTTCACCGCCTTGGCAGTTAAAGGTCACCTGGGAATTGAGGACGGAGAGTTTCACGGACGTGTCCTCCACCGGCTTCTCTTTGTTACAGGCCGCCAGCAAGGCGATGGCAAGGACGGCCAGCGTGATATTCAGATACTTTCTCATAATTCCAATCAGTTAGCGCGGGTGAGTTTCGACGGGGAGGCAAGCCGGTTGGGATTGGAGATGCCCGTCCTGAAGAGCCAGGGGTCGAGGGCGTTGCCGATACGGGTGCTGCCGCTCATCCGGTACAGGATGAAACCGCTCACCACGTACGTACCCCAAACGCGGTTGTCGGCGAAGTAGATAGTGGAGGCGTCGTCCACGCCGTCGGCGTTGGGACCGAAGGTCAGGGTGAAGCCGATGGTGTTGCCATAGTTCACGTAGCCGGCCTTGGAATCCCAGGAGGCCATCCGGATGTCGTAGTTGTTCTCGTCCTTGCCCACGATCTGCGAGAGCAGGGTCATCTTGCCCGTTCCGAGATTGTACGTAGCCACGACGTCGAACTGGTCGCTGAGTCCGGAGATGGTGAAGGACTTGCCCCGCTCGGTCTGGGAGATGACGATACCCTCCATGGTGTTCTTTGCGCTGTTGAAGGTCAGCGTCCAGTTCCCCAGATAATCATCATAAGCGTGCCAGCCCTCGGGCAGGGTGCCCACCAGGTCGATGGCGTCAGAGGCGCCGGCGACGGAGAGGAGCTTCTGCGTATCCGCTTCCCACACCAGTTCGGAGACGGTATGCGTCCCCACTTCCACCGGTTTGTAGAGGCGGATGCCCTTGTCCGTATACATGTACGGCATCTTGAACTCCTTTCCTTCGTACTGTTCGTCCGTGAGGGAGACATAGGCCTGACGGTTGGACAGGTCCAGGAAGATATGGCCCTGCTCGCCGCCGATAGTGCCGTCGAAGCTGCTCACGAAAATCTGCTCGATCATGTCGTTGACGGAGCTGATGTACTGTTCGGGATCCCCGCTGAACGGGACCATGACGACCAGGCAGCCGGAACGCTTGCCCTTCAGGCGGACTTCCTCGGAAGTCGCACTCAGGATCACGAACTCGAAGTCGCCCCGGTGGGCCTGGTACATGCCGGTCTCGCCATACAGGTTTCCGCTTCCTCCGGAAGGAGTGGCGAAATAATGGAAACCGTAATTGAAGGAGTCGAAGGAAAGGACCGGGCCGTCATCCGTGCCCATCCGATAGGTGGATGAGTAGGAACCTTCGATGTTCTCGGACCATACGGTCGCCTCGGAAGGAGAGAACTTCACGATGTAGTTGTAACCGCCATAGAGCTGCTCGTTGTCGGGATAATAGTACATCAACCATCCCTGACTGGGCTCCTGAAGGACCTTCTGGGCGTTTTCCAGAGCCGCGGACAGCCGTTCGGAGGCGGACTTGTCGAAGAGGTCCTCCTGCTCGAACAGGCAGGACTGGAAGGAGAGGGCCGCCAGGGCCCCGGCCAGCATGCAAGCTATCAGTCTATTGTATTTCATAAACTCGTTCCGTTTAATTGATCTCAAGGGATGTCAGGTCCACAAGACCGGCGGCGACCTCGTCCTGGCGGCGGATGACCACTTCCCGGAGACGGTCCACATCGATACCGAAGGTGTCCATCATGTAACGTTTGACGATTTCCATCTTGGAAGTGATGATGTCAGCGCCGGAAGCGGGATTCCCCTCTTCGTCCACGGAGGCGGCCTCCATCCATGCGGCCCACTGCGCGGGCGTGTTGGTCACATACATGGAAAGGAGCTCGGCGAAGTCTTCCCGGTCTTCCTTGCGGGCGTAGTTCGAGATGAAGCCGAGAGGCAGGTTCTTTCCGCGGTAGAGGGCGTCGTTCCAGGCATCCTGCACGTAGTCGTTCGGCGTCAGGGTCTTGAACTCGGTCGGATAGTCCTTGGTCTGGTTCAGGATGTGCGTGAACTCGTGGTGGATGGTCTTGATGTAGTAGTGGTTCAGGTTCTTCGTGGGATCTGAGCGGTAGTCACCCCACTGGCCCGCCATGATCTTGGGCAGGTAGTTGATGCCCGTGAGGTTGATCTTCTTGCCGCCTTCGGCGGTGCCCAGGCGGATGGTTCCGGCGTTGTTGTACTCCCATTCCCCGATGAAGGTGAACATCTTGGGGAAATAGTGCTGGGTGAACAGCACGCCCGCCACTTCATCATAGGAATCGATGCACAGGTACTTGATCAGGTGCGCCATCGTGATGGAGCAGTCCAGATCGGCAGGAATGGTGTAGTAGCTCAGCGAAGTCTCGTTCTGGTCGTAGCGCCATTTCACGGAGATGTTGTACGGCGTGACGAAGTTGGCGTCGAGCCAGAGGTCGAAATCGTTCTTCGGCTGCAGGCTGACCTGGATGATGCTCTGGTCGCTCAATTCATCCCGGTTGCAGGAGAAGGCGGCGAACATGGCCAGCACGAAGACGGAATATTTCAATACATTCTTCATGGTCGATTCGATTAAGGTTAGCGCTTGTTCGCTTCGAAACCGGCGTCACGGACACGGAGCGGAATCTGGACCGCACGGCGGAGGTCGTTCACCTCCAGGGAGTCGGTCACGCTGCTGATCACGCCGTCACCGTCCGAAACGCGGCGGTAAATCTTGATGCCGTACCGCTTGATGTCGAACCAGCGGATACCGAATCCCATGGTTTCGATGCGGCGGCTGTGAAGCACATACTGAAGCATGCTCTCCTGCACGGAGCCTTCGGCGTCAATCTGGAAGGCGGGATTCAGATGCTTCTTGGGAGTGGGTTCGAACCAGGTGTAATAATCCATCGCCTTGTAGAACTCGTTCACCTGCTCGGGCGTGATGTTCACCGGGTTGACGAACATGTTGGTCGCCCAGAGGTTGAGGTCGTCCATGGCGCCGTTGAAGTCGCGCAGCATGATCTTGGCCTCGGCGCGGTCCAGCAGGCAGGCGTCCGTGGTGAAGGCCGGATAGATGGTGCGGCGGTAGCCGGTGCCGGCCACCGGGTTGGTCACCTCGAACTCATAGGGAACGGTCCACCAGATGGTGTAGCGCAGACGGGAGGAAGTATAGTTCTTCGGCGTCATCTTGTAGGCGGAAGCGTTCATCGCCTGATCCTCGGCCAGCCACGGGACGCGGCCGAAGAAAGTCTCCGTCAGCGCCAGGTTGGTCGTATGGCCGAAATGCTTGTAGGAGCCGCTGTAGTTGCCCCAGAAGAGGCCCTGGTTGGAGGCGCCGGTCTGGAGGAGCAGGTTGGACTTGCGGTCCGAACGCACATAGGCGGCGCTGGTCGTGGCCTTGTCCGGATAGTTGTTCTCCAGCTCGGCATAATCCCGGAGCTCGGGAACGACGCCCAGGCACTTGTTCGCATACTCGACCGCCTTGGCCCACTGCTCATAATAGAGATAGAAGCGGGCGGCGAAAGCGTAGGCGGCCTGCACGTTGAAATGGTACTTCGGAACCACGTAGTCGTCGGTGACATACTTCAGGCCTTCCTGGATGTCCTCGTCGATGCGGCGGTACACCTCGGCCACGTTGCTGCGCTCGTACTGCGGGCTCAGGCCCTGTTCGGGCTTGTCCATGTACGGGATGCCGGGATCGGTGGCGCTGGTCTGCGCATTATAGTTGAGACAGAAGACATTGACCAGGATGAAGTGGCCGTAGGCGCGGGCCAGGAGAGCTTCGCCGTAGGAGCCGGCCAGGTCGGGGTTCTCCTTGCCGCCCAGCTCTTCGATGGCCTCGAGAGCCTGGTTCGCGGCGGCGATGGAGCCCCAGTTGTTCTGCCAGATGTTCTCGGGGGACTCGTTGTTGGATTCGGTCACGTCCTCCCAGTTCCACACCTGCTCATAGAAGCGGTCGGCCGAAGCGGTGATGACGGCGGCGTTGTTGTCCATGTTGTCGGCCAGCAGTTCGGTCACCATCATGTAGTCCGTCCGGGAGTAGGCGTCTCCGAGGAGGGCTTTGATCTTCTCCGGCGTGTTGAGCTCGGCACGGTTGTCAGGCATCGTGTCCAGGAACTTGTCGCAGGAGGATAGTCCTGCGGTCAGGCCCAGGAAAGCCGTAATGATATAAGTGTATCTTTTCATATAATATCCTCCTTGTTTAGATTCCAACCTTCAGGGTGAGGGTGAACTGACGGGGAACCGGAACGGCGACACCGCCGGTGTTGAAGAACTCCGGATCCTGGCCGTTCAGTTTCTTGTCGGCGTACAGCAGCGTCAGGTTCGTGGCCTGGAGCTTCAGGGACAGGGTGTTGCAGAAGATGGCCTTGGCCCACTTCTTGGGAAGGTCATAGCTCAGGGAGACCTCCTTCAGGCGGATGAAGTCGCCGCGGGCGATGCGCTCCGTCGAATAGTTGTAGGCGTTGTAGGCGTAGGAGAGGTGCGTATCGTTCGTGTTCTGGACACGGCTGGCGATCACAGGGATGGTCGTGACGGCCTCGTCACCGGGAACCACCCAGCGGTTCTTGAATTCACGCGGCATGGCGATCAGGTCGCTGTAACGGGACTTGAACACACGGTCCAGACGGACCACGTTGCCGAAGGAGCCGGTGAGGAACACGTTCAGACGCAGGCCCTTCCACTCGAAGGTGTTGCCGAGGGAGCCGACATCCGTCGGGTCGGCGACACCGGAGTACTCCAGGAAGTGGAGCTTGTCGGGATCGGAGGTCTGGAAGTAGATGCCCGTGGTGGAGATGTTCTCGGTGAGCGTCTGGGTGTCAGGATCCCAGACACTGTCCTGGTCGACGAAGGTCGGGATACCTTCCTCGTTCAGGCCGCGGAACGGGATGGAGAAGATAGAGTGGTTCGGATAGCCCTCCTGGGCGAAGCCGGTGCCGCTCACCAGGTTGATGACACGGAGCGAATTGTACAGCTTGGTGACCTCGTTGCGGGAATGGGAGTAGATGAAGTTGGTCGTCCACTTGAAGTCCCGCGTACGGACGTTCTGGGTCGTCAGGGACAGTTCGAAACCGTCGGACTTCATGGACGCCACGTTACCGTACTTGATTACCTGTCCGCCGATGCCCTGGGTGTTGGTCCGGCCGATGAGGTCGTAGTTGTTACGCTTGTACCAGTCGCCCGTGAAGTTGATCCGGTTGTCGAAGAAGCCCAGTTCCAGGCCGAGGTTCAGCTCGTGCTTCTTCTCGAAGGTCAGGTCCGGGTTCGCGAGGTCGGAGATCGTCAGGATGGTCTCCCGGTCGTTCACGTTGTTTCTCCAGGGGTTGTAGGCCTCGATGACCACGTCGGAGTTCGTCACCCAGGACGGGCCGCTTTCAGCGGTCAGCGAGTAGGAAGCCTTGAAGGCCGCGTGAGAAAGGACCGGCTGCAGGGGGCGCATCCAGGATTCGTCGCTGATGTTCCAGCGACCGGACACGTTCCAGGTGGGCAGCCAGCGGGCCTGGCGGCTCTTTCCCAGGCGGTTGGAGCCTTCGTAACGGACGGTTCCGTTCAGGCTGTACCGGCCGAACAGGGAGTATGTGGCGGTTCCGAAGAACGCGGCGCGGCGCTCATGGGAGTTGCCCATGGTGAAGTACTGCGCATTGTCTTCGGCGCCCTTCTTGAAGACCTTGTAATTGTAGTTGGCGATTTCGCCCATGTCGTACTGGATGCCCCAGCCGCGGAACCAGATCTCATGACGGTCGATGGAGTTCACCTCGGCGCCGGCGTAGGCGTTCACCTGATGGATCCGGCCGAACGTCTGGCTGTAGTTCGCGGAAACACGGGCGTCCCAGCCGTTCATCTTATTGTCGGTGCGCTGGTAGATACCGCCCACGGGCAGGATGGATTCAGGCACGGCGAACAGCACGTCAGGATCCGTGTAGAGGAAGGAGTTGCTGTCGCGGATGGTGGTGGTGGACATGGCCCGGTAGGCCTGCGCCTGGTTGGAGTCGTCGCGGATGTAATGCTCACGGGAGGTGCCGGCGAACTTGTAGGCCGCCAGGGCGGCCAGTTCCAGGTGGCCGAACAGCTTCCACTTGAGTTCTCCCTGGAAGCGGACGTTCGTCACGTCCAGATCCAGATAGTTGTTCTCCAGTTCATGGAAGATGTTGAAAGGAGCGTAGTTGCGCGTATAGAATTCATCCGGGTCCAGGGCGCGGGAGGTGTTCAGCGCGTAGGAGTACGGGTTGATGTCGAAGTCACGCTGGACGGCACCGTTCACGGCGTCGATGGTGGAACCCAGGGTTCCCGGCGCGCGCTGGTTACGGTACGAGGCGTTGCCGATGAGGTTCAGGGAGAGGTTCTCGACGATCTTGAACGTGGAGTTGATGTTGGCCGTGTAACGCTTGACGGCGCTCTGCACGGACCAGCCCGGGTCGTCCATCATGGACAGGGAGGCGTAATAGTTGCCCTTGTCCGTACCGCCGGACATCGACACGGAGTGGTTGTGCTGGACGTTGTAGGTGAACAGCCGGTCGAACCAGTCGGTGTTGCGGTACTCGGCGGCGCGGAGGTATTCGGCCTTGGCCTCCTCCGTGTTCGGGAGACCGAACTGGCCGGCCGTCTCGTTGAACTGGCTGATCAGCTGGTACATCTTACCGTAGATACCGCTGTCCGAGGCGTTGGCCGTTCCCGCATAGAGGAGATAGCCCTTCTGCTCCAGTTCCTGGTAGATGGACATCTGGTCCTGAGAGTTCATGATGTTGAAGTTGGAGTAGCTCGGCTTCAGACGGACGGTGTACTCACCGGTGTAGCTAATGCTGCTGTGTCCCGCACGGCCTTTCTTGGTCGTGACCACGATGACGCCCGCCATGGCGCGCGCACCGTAGATGGAAGTCGCGGAGCCGTCCTTCAGGATGTCGAAGCTCTCGATATCGTCGGAGTTCAGACCGGCGATGGCCGAGGAGATCAGGGTGTTGGCGTCACCGGAGCTGAGGTCTTCCGCATCGACGTCGACCACGTCCTCCATGATGACACCGTCCACCACCCACAGCGGCTTGGAGGAGCCGTAGATGGAGGTGGCGCCGCGGACGCGGATCTTCGGGGCCGTGCCGAACGTACCGGAGACGTTCTGCACGGAGACACCGGCCACACGGCCTTCCAGGGAACGGGAGATGTCGGCGATACCGTTCAGCTTGGCCTCATCGGCGTCCACCTTCACAGAGGAGCCGGTGAACATACGGCGGTCCACCGAGGTCATACCGGTGACAACCGCCTGCTCCAGCATTTCCGAATCCGGTTTCAGGGCGATACGCACATTGTCCTTCACCGGCGTCTTTGTTTCCTCATAGCCCATGAAAGAAACCACGAGGTTCTTTGCACTTTGCGGCACTCCGTTCAATACGAAGTTACCGTCCAGGTCCGTGAGGGTCCCGATCTTGGTCTGGCCTTCCACGGTCACGAACGCTCCGACGACCGGTTCTCCGTCATCGGCGGAGACAACCGATCCCCGGACCGTCCGCGTCTGCGCGGAAGCGGTCAAGAGTCCAAGCAAAAGGGAACCGACACAGAGCACATAGGTTAGCAGTTTGGTTCTCATTTGTTAAAGATTAGAATGAAAGTTTCAGGCTCGTAAAGATGCAAGTTATGTAAATTTCCACAAATACGCAACCTTTCCTTCAAAAAATTTTCATCCAAACCCACTGAATTACCGACACTTATTGTTAATAAAACAAAATCGGAAGGCCGCAACCTTCCGATTAAAAATCACAAAACAGAAAATAATTACTTACAATCTGTAATCAATCTGACCCATATACACGCCCATCCATCCGTCCTGCACGACCGGGACCGGAATCCCGTCCGCATTCGGATGATACACCATTTCTTCCAGGAAAGTGTGGGAATGCCCCGTAACGAACAGGTCGATGTTCCGCGTCTTGGAACACAGGATCGGATCGATCACATCGCCCGGGTTATGTTCCGTATAGCCGATGTGCGTGAGGGCGATCACGAGGTCGCATTTCTCCTCCTCTTTCAGGAGGTCCGCATATTTCTGGACCGTCTCCACCAGCGGGAACTCCGGCACCCGTTCGGCGATGTCCCCCGCCACCATGGACTTGAGGTCACACAGGACGCCGAGGATGCCGACCTTGAGTCCGGCCCGCTCCACGACGACATAGGGTTTCACGTATTTCCCGATCTCGAAGGGAGAGAAATCGTAGTTGCACACCACGACGGGCATCTCCAGGGAGGAAAGCCGCCGGCCCAGGTCCTCCAGTCCGTTGTCGAACTCGTGATTGCCCAGGGTGACCACGTCGTACCCCATGGCGTTCATGGCCTGGATCTCCAGGTTGCCGCCCAGTTCGGAGAAATAGGTCGTTCCCTGGCAGAAGTCGCCGGCGTGCAGCAGGAGCACGTTCCCGGCCCCTTCCGCCTTCCGGACGCTGTCCACGAAGGCCGCGCGCTCGATGATACCGCCCATGCCGGCATACTCGCCGGCTCGTTCGGGCTCGAAATGGCTGTGCGTATCGTTCGTGTGGAGGATCACCAGATGCCGCCCGGGAGCCGCCTCCGTGCGCTGCCAGAGCCATCCCGCTGCCGCAGCCAGCGCCACGCCCAGGCAGATGAAAAGGATTCTCGCTGTCTTGTCCATCCCTTAGTCCTCCATGATTACGCGTCCGTCCTTCTTTCCGTCCAGGACGATGCCGGCCGCCTCCGCCTTCCGCACATACTCCAGCATCACGTCCCGCACGAGGACCGGGCTCAGCACCACGTCCTCCGCCAGGGCGCCGATGGCGATCTGGTCGCCGCCGGAGAGGAGGAAATCGATGGTCGCCACGTTATACACCTTGTCCGGATCGATGGGTTTTCCGCCCACCTCGGCCTCCACGAGTTCATGGGCCTTGACCTTCACCCGGCAGCCGCTCACGGCCTGGAAGGCCTTCGTCTTCGCGAGCTGCTCCAGCAGGCGCTGAAGGTTCTTCCCCCGGACCTTCGCATAGCACATATAGTTCTTGAAAGGGAACATCGCCTCGATGTCGTCCATCAGCACGGGTCCTTCCGGCAGCGGGATCCGGATTCCGCCGTAGTTGGTGACGGCGAAGTCCATGGGCACCTTATAATAATCGCTGGCCTTCTCCCGCAGCGCATCGGCCACGATGTTGCCCAGCGGCAGGTCGGGTTCCGTCCGCAGGTTCTCCAGCATCCGGGCGCTGTGCCCGACGACTTCCTTGAGGCGGGCCATCCTGGGCTGGGCCTCCATCAGAAGCATGGCCACTTCGGGCGTGGCGCCGTCCGTGAAATGCTTCCCGTTCGGAGCGATGTAATCGTCCTCGAACGTGCCCAGGGCGGAGTCCACGTTCTCGGCCGTAACCGGCACCACGCCAGTCCGGCTTCCGTCCATCGCCACCCGCTTCCAGGTCATCTGCGGCCCTTTCTGCGAACAGGCAGCCAGGGCAAGGAGCGACAGAAGGAAGGCTAGTTTTGCTTTAACCATTTCCAAAGGTCTTTGAAGGTCGATTTCTTGCCATACATGAGGATACCCACCTTGTAGATCTTGGCCGACGCCCATGCGCACGCCACAAAGGTGAGCACCAGGAGACCGATCGACAGGACCAGCTCCCAGGTCGGAACGCCGAACGGAAGGCGGGCCAGCATCACGATGGGCGACGTGAAAGGAATCATCGAGAACCACCACACCAGCTGGCTCTCCGGCGCCCGGAAGGCGTAGAAGGCCACGAAGAAGCCCACCAGCAGCGGGATCGTCACCGGGATCTGGAGCTGCTGCGTATCGGCTTCGTTCTCCACGGCCGAGCCGATGGCCGCGAACAGCGACGCATACAGCAGGTAGCCGAACAGGAAGAACAGCAGGAAGGAGACGATAATCTCCGTATAGTTCAGGGAGGTGAGCGTACCCACCACGGCCTGCATCCCGGTCGGGCCTTCCGCCACGGCCGTCGTATCGGTCAGGGCCTGGAGGTCGAGGGTCGCTCCGCCCATGCCGGTCCCGGCCATCTCCTGGACCATCTGCGTCTGGGACTCGTCCATGCCGCCGGTGATCTTGTCCAGGCCCACGATGCCGCCGATGACACCGACGATCAGGCCCGTCAGGACGATCCACAGCAGGAACTGCGTGAGGGCCACCAGGGCGACGCCGATGATCTTGCCGAACATCAGTTCCGTCGCCTTGACGGAGGAGACGAGCACTTCCACTACACGGCTGGACTTTTCCTCGATGACGCTGGACATCACCATGCCGCTGAAAAGGGCGATGAACATGTACAGGGCCATCGCCAGGACCATCGAGATGATCATGAACACCTCACTCTGGGAGATGGTCTCCTTGCCTTCCTCATCCACCGTATAAGAGGTCAGATGGATGTTGGAATGGATGTCCGAGAGGATCTGGTCCAGTCCGTCAATCCCGTAGGAATCGATCCGGTAGGCCTCCACGGCGTCGTTGATCCGGTTCTCGATCACCTCGGCCGTCTCCATGCCCATGGGCTTGTCGGCATAGGTCGTGGCGGTCACGGACTTCGTGGCGCTGTCCAGCGGAGAGATATACAGGAGGATGTCCGCATCGAACTCACCGAGGCGGTTCTTCACGGCCTCCGGGTCGGTCTCCGGGATCTGCGTGAAAGTCAGCTGCTTCGTATTCTCCAGTTTCTCCATCACGATGCCGGAATTGTCGATGACGGCGATGCGCTTGGAGTCGCCCTCGGTCCGGAGCATGATGAAGATCATCAGGGCGTACATGGCCGCGAAGAGGATCGGTACGCCGAAGGTCGTCAGCAGGAAGGACTTCTTCTTGACCTTGTTCAGGTACTCCCGCTGGATGATGATGCCTAATTTCTTGAAATCCATACTATTTGCCCTCCCCTTCCGTTACGAGTTTAATGAAGATGTCGTTCATGCGCGGAACGAGTTCGCGGTAAGCGTTGATCCGGATGCCGCCCTCGATGAGTTCCGTCAGGCGGGCCGGCGCCTGGTCGCGGGACAGGACTTCCTGCTTGCGCACGTAGTCCTCCGTGTACTCGATTTCTACGTTGTCCTCGCCGAAGCGGTGGCGGATGTCGTCCGTCCCGCCGGTGATGACGAGTTTCGCCTTGTTGATGAGGGCGATTTCGTCGCAGAGTTCCTCCACGGACTCCATGTTGTGGGTGGAGAGGATGATCGTGGCGCCTTCCTCCTTGAGCCGGAGGATTTCCTTGCGGATCAGGTCGGCATTGACCGGATCGAAGCCGGAAAACGGCTCGTCCAGGATCATCAGGGACGGCTTGTGCACGACGGTGGTGATGAACTGGACCTTCTGGGCCATGCCCTTGGAGAGTTCCTCCACCTTCTTGTTCCACCAGTCCTGGATCCCGAAGCGGACGAACCACTGCTTGAGTTCATAGGCCGCCTCGCGGGCAGACATGCCCCGCAACTGCGCGAGATACATCGCCTGGTCCCCCACCTTCATCTTGCGGTACAGGCCGCGCTCCTCCGGGAGGTAGCCGATATGGGCCACGTCCTCGTCGGTGATGGGCTTTCCTTTGAAAAGAACCTCACCGGCAGTCGCGATGGTGATGCGGTTGATGATGCGGATGAGGGTGGACTTCCCCGCTCCGTTCGGCCCCAGCAGGCCGAAGATCTTTCCTTCGGGAATGGAGAGGGACACGTCATCGAGCGCCACCTTCTCCCCGAAGTGTTTGGTCACATGTTGGACATCAATAATGGACATACGTCGTTAGTTTTCTGCAAATATAGAAAATATTATTGATTTGCAATAATTTATTACTAAATATTCAAGATTTTCGTAACCAGTTCGACAAGCAGTTCCCCCGGTGTGGCTTCCCCTACGTCGCCTCCCTTGCCTTTGTAGTCATAGTCGGATAGGAGGGAAATCACCCGCATCGCCTTGGGCACCGGGAAATTCCGGACGGCGGAATCGTATTCCTTGTAAAAGTAGGGGTTCACACCCTGGAGGACCTTGGCCTTCGCATCCCGGTCTCCCCCACGGCCACTCTGGATCAGGGCGCCGTACTTGAGGACACGGTTGAAGAACATGAACAGGGCGCTCACTGCCATGGGCATGGCGAATTTCGCATCCTGCCCGATCCGTCCGGCGAGCCGGACGGCCTTTCCCGGATCCCGGAACGCCAGGGCCTTGGTCAGTTCGAAGACGCTGAACTGACGGCTCACGCCCACATTGCGTTCGATGTCCTCCGGGGTAATGTCTTTCACCCCTTCCGGGAGATTCTTCAGGAGCTTGTCCGTCTCCACGGCGATCTTGCCGAGGTCCGTTCCGGCCGCCTCCACCAGGAGCTGCGTCGCTTCCGGATGGATGTTCAGCCCCCTCTCGCTGTAATAGGCCGTCACCCACTGTGCGGCCTCGTAATCCCTGAGCGGGAGGGATTCCACGATGACGCCCTGCTTCAGGACGGTCTTGTAAAGCGCCTTCCGCTTGTCGGCCGAAGCGCCATGCATGAGGATGACCAGCACCGTGGAGTCCAGCGGCTTCTGGCAGTACAGGGCCAGTTCTTCCAGCGACTTCATCTGCTGGGCTTCCTTCACGACCACCAGCTGCCGGTCCGCCATCATCGGGAAACGCCGGGCGGCGGTAATCACCGTCTCGGCATCCACATCAGCCCCGTAGCAGATGGTCTCGTTGAAGTCCTTCTCCCATTCCTGCAGGCAGTTGTCGATGATGGCGTCGCACACGAGGTCCGGATAATACGGCTCCTCCCCCATCAGCAGGTACACCGGCTTGAAGGAGCCGGCCTTCGCCTCCTCGATGAGACTGCGGACCTGCCGGTCCGTTTCCATGTAAGATTTTGCTGCCATGACCTATCCGGATCAGATTTGACTGTTAAAACACCATGCTTACACCCATTCCTCCGGGCGTAGGGCTGACATGGAACTCTGCCCGGTCGAGACCGGCGCTGCGGAGCGCCTTGCAACCTGACAGGCCGGTCAGGCCGGCCGTCAGTTCGGTCAGGCCGAAATTCGCCAGCAGCGCACCGGCGGCGGGCACGAGCCAGGGAACTCCCATCTTCCTGCCGCTTGTCTTGGTCTTGACCGGATCGTCTATCCCGGACACGAAACTGTACGATTCGGACCAGCCCGCATCCTTTGCAATCCGGTTGTAGCCCCAGAAAGTAACGGCCCCGCCGGCGAGGAGGAGTCCCCCGCCCAGAGCGGTCCGCGTAACGAACGAAGACGAAGACGGTGCCTTGTAATCGCGGAATGAGCCCGCCAGCCGGGAAATCGATGCGTTGGAGAGCAGCATCTCGGAAATGCCATAAACCATGGTAACGCCGGCGGCCCCGACGCCTGTCTGCCAGGCGGGGTCATATCTGTATTCGATTCCGCCCACGTTACTTCCGGAGCCGGACACCAGTTTCTGCCGGACGGCAGCATCCCGGGTCAGATAGCAGACAAAACCCGACGAGAGGCCAGCCAGATACTTGGTCAGACCGGCCACCGCCTGGACTTTCGAGACCCGGTATCCCAGGTAATAGGCCTCATCCCCGATAAGCGCACGCGTTTCTGCGCGGGTGAGCGGAACGACTCCCTCGGCAAAGAAAGTCCCGTGGGCGGCCGCAAAAGCAGGCGCACGCAGCAGGAGGTTCCGGTCCAACATGCCCCCTTCGAACGGAAGGACGAAGCCATCGGCAAAAACCACCTTCCGGACTTCCATGCTCTTGAAACTGTCGATAAACTCCTCCGAGACCCACCGGTAACCGCCCTCGATATTGAGCCACTTGTCCGAATCCGCCAGACTGAGATTCTCGTGCAGTTTGATTTGATAGGCCGAAGGAGACCCCGGCTTGGCCGCCTCAATCTTTTTCACGTGCACCGTAGCCGTACCGCCATACTGCAAGTACACGGTATCCGCAGGGGAATCGATGTCCTTCTGCGCCCATAGGGACATGGTTACGGTCAGACCGACCGACAGCAAGAGGGCCCTTTTCATGGCGGGAAAAACTATTTCAGTTCAAATTCCACCGTTCCCTTGACATCGGCCGCGGAGGCGGCGACGATGGCGCGGAAAATGCCCTTCTCGGCCACCCAGGCGTGCTTTTCGGCATCGAAGAAGCTCAGGGCGTCCTTGCCGATGGTGAAAGAGACATCGGCCTTCTGTCCGGGTTCGAGGGCCACCTTGGCGAAGCCCTTGAGTTCCTTCACGGGACGGTCCACGGAGGCCTCGACATCGGCGATATAGAGTTGGACCACCTCGGAACCGGCCACGGCGCCGGTGTTCGTCACGGGGACGGTCACCGTCACGGTGCCGTTCTCCTTCATGGATTTCCTGTCGATCCTGGGCTCACCGAACTCGAAGGTCGTATAGGAGAGGCCATAACCGAACGGGAACAGGACGCCGCCGTTCTTGTCGTACCAGCGGTAGCCGACAAAGATACCTTCCGTATATTCCATGTCCATGACGGGCATGCCGTCGATGGTGGAGCCCCGGAGGATGCCGGGATACTGCTTCTCCGTCCGGACGGGATTGTCGGCATAGGAGACGGGAATTGTGAACGGCAGATGGCCGGAAGGGTTCACGTCGCCGGAGAGGACGTCGGCCAGGGAGTGGCCGGCCTGGGTGCCCAGGTACCAGTCCTGGACGATGGCGGGAACCTTCTCCACCCACGGCATCGCCACGGCATTGCCGGAGATGTTCACGACGATCAGTTTTTCCGTCGCCGCAGCCAGGGCCTCGATCACCGCATCCTGGCCATAAGGAAGGCCGTACTGGACGCGGTCGAGTCCCTCGGAATCCTGCCGGTCGGCCTTGTTCAGACCGCCGACAAAGATCACATAATCAGCGCCTTCAGCCGCCTTGACAGCATCGGCGATGAGCGTCTCCGCACTGCGGGACTCCCGCAGGTCCTGGCCGGTGGAAACTCCGTTGTATTCACCGCCGGTGTCCCCCACGTAACCACGCTCCCAGACAACCTCGGCCTCCGGATAACGGGCCTTGATACCGTCCAGCGGAGAGACTTCCAGCTTCGCTTTCAGCGAGGAGGAGCCGCCGCCCACGGTCATCATCTTCACGGCGTTCTCGCCCACGACGAGGATCTTCTTGGGAGCCTTCATCGGAAGGACGCCGCCGTCGTTCTTGAGCAGGACGATGGACTCGGCGCCGATCTTGCGGGCCGCCGCATAGTGCTCCGGAGAAGTCTGGCTGCCGAACGGACGGTTGCGGTTCATGGCGGTGCGGAAGATCAGGCGCAGGATGCGTTTCGCACGGGCATCCAGTTCTTCGGTGCCGATCTCACCCTTCTGGATGGCCTCCTTGTAGGGTTCGGCCAAATAGTAACTGTCGTAAGCGTTGGTCTTGCCCATGGTCAGGCCGTCGGTCCAGGAACCGTATTCCAGGTCCACACCGTGCTTCGCGGTCTGGAGGGTGTTGTGCACGCCACCCCAGTCGCTGATCACCACGCCGTCGAAGCCCCATTCCCCACGGAGGATCTTGTCCAGGAGAACCTCGTTGGAGCACAGGTACTGGTTGTTATAGAGGTTGTAAGCGGCCATCACGGACCAGGCATGGCCCTTCTGGACCGCTGCCTTGAAGGCCGGCAGATAGATCTCATACAGGGTACGGTCGTCCACGATGGTGTTCGCGACATGGCGGTTCACCTCGCTGTTGTTCAAGGCGAAGTGCTTCACGCACACGGCGACGCCGTTGGACTGCACGCCCTCCACATAGGGAACAACCATCTCCCCGGCGAGATACGGGTCCTCGCCCATATACTCGAAGTTACGGCCGTTCAGCGGGAACCGGTAGATGTTCACGCCGGGGCCCAGCAGGACGGTCTTGTTGCGGTAACGCGCCTCTTCGCCGATGCTCTTGCCATACAGGTGGGAGAGCTCTCGGTCCCAGGTGGCGGCGAGGCCGCTCAGGGCCGGGAACGCCGTGATGGAGTCGTTGGTCCACCCGGCCTGGTCCCACTCGTCCCAGAGGACCTCCGCCCGGATCCCGTGGGGGCCGTCGGTGCACCACACCTCGGGGATGCCCAGGCGCGGCACGCCGGGCGAGGAGAACTTGGACTGGGCATGAACCATCGCGATCTTCTCGTCGAGGGTCAGGCGGGAGAAAGCGTCTTCCACCCGCGCCTCGAGGGGTTGGGCGTCGTCCAGGTACACGGGGATGTCCGAAGTCTTTTGCGGCGGCTGCCCGCATGCAACGGCGGCAAGGGCAAGGCCGGTCAGAAGGAGTGATTTGCAGTTCATCGCGTTCAGCATTGTTAGTAACTTACAAATATACGAAAATTTCTTGTAGCGAGGACAAGAAGATAGAGACAGTCAATCTGACCAAGGGAGTGTTTGGAGAATCGTAAATAAACTGCCGCCACTTCAAACTGAAGTGACGGCGGTTTTCTAAACATTGATTCCTTTATCAGCCTTGGTGGGTATCAAAATAATTACATTGCATTGATTCTACCACTACAAACTTGCCATCGTGGATGGTTTTTATATGCAGAGACAGACCCTGAAGGAACATAGATTTTAAGTTCAGTATTGACTGTACCGAGGAAATAAACATTACTCTGAGGCTCGATCTCCGGCTCCGGGGGTGTTGTAGGTAAGCAATAGAGAGTTGTCAAGTTCGAACAATTGTCGATTGCATTATAGCCTAACTTTTCTACAAGGGAAGGAAAGGTTAGGGTTGTAAGAGAGCGGCACCCCTTGAATGCTCGATTCCCTATTGATTTAACGGTCTCGGCGATGGTAATCCCTGTAAGGGAGGAACAGTCGTTGAATAGCTTGTCTGAAATTTTCTCCAGCCTGTTGGGCATGTGTATCGTTTTCAAACCCGAACACCCTGAGAAGGCGGCTTCGCCAATTGATGTGACCTGGGCGGGAAGATACACATCGTCAAGGACCTTGCAGTTAGCAAAGGCACTCGCCCCTATCGATGTAACGCTCGAAGTCATTGACACCTGTTTAAGGGAGGTGCAGCCAGTGAAGGTCATGTCAGCGATTGCTGTTACTTTATGGGGGAAGGAGAAAGACTCCAGAGAAGAACAACCGCGGAAAGCACTCTCTCCAATTGTTGCGACCTGGGCAGGAGTCTCAAATACCACTTCCTCCATACCGGTACAAGAGGAAAAAGCAGAAGCTCCAATAGTCGTAACACCAGAAGGGATCACAATTCGAGAAAGAGAAGAACAGCCGTTAAAAGCGTCAGTCCCAATGCTAGTAATGCCTGAAGGGATGTATATCTCCGGACCAAGTTTCTTACACTGCCAAAAAGCAGATTCCTCGATTGAATTAAGATGTGGCGGAAGAATAATTTTCGTCAGATTGGAGCAAGACTGGAACTGATTCGGCAATACAGTGGTCATCCCGGTAAAATAATCAAAGAACGAAGCATCAGTCAAATCGGTATTGCCGTTCAATTTGAAATATTTCACCTGCGCAGCCTCGTATTTACTCAGATATCCATTGGAGTTCTTGTCCCCGCTGTAAGTGCTCATGATTCTGGTCCTCACCGACGCCGGCTGTTTCAGCAGGACATCCTGATTGGCATTGTCCCGGAGGGTGACGGACTTCGTGTAGCCCTTGCCGGGCTCGATGATCGCCTTGCTGATGGAACCGCCCATGAGATCGTACTCTTTGTAGACATTGTCCATCGCGATACTGAAGTCCACCTCGTCAAACTGGGCACCGTCGTCCGTGATACGGAGCCGATTATCCGCCAATACGGCCATATAAAGGGTGCCGCCCGTGGCGCTGGACGCAGTAAAGACACCGCTTACCGTAGATGAATAGGTTCCGCTACTCCATCCAGCCCTGCCGCAGGTGGCATTTGCGCAGATATGCCAGTCGTTGGTTACTTCGACCGTGTAATACCTTGCGAGGTCGGACTCTTCCGACGGTACGGTCACGTTCATCTTGACATAACTGTTCAGCATTCTGAAGGAGAACTTCCTGGCCTCATACGTGGTCTCGCCCTCATAAAGAGCGGTGCGGGCCACGAGGGCCTCGAGATCCGAATCAATAGCGCTCTTGGAATAGTCAACCGTCAGCTCTCTCCATATGGCGCTATAATGGAATGTCCCCATCATGACACCCACTGCGGGCATCAAGACGGAAAAGAGTCTTTTGCCTGCGAGGTCCGCCTCGGTCTTGCCGGACGCGAGAATCAGGTCGCCTTCGAATACTGCCACACTCTCTCCGGCGCCTGATTTCAGTGTAAGAATGGAGGGTTCCACCAGTTGAAATGAGTACACCATCAACTGGTCTCCAGCTGAAAATACCATATTGGAGGTGCTACCGTCCATCTGGACGCGGGTTTCAGCGGCACCTGCCTCCGTGGTGAAAGGCACAAGAACGTGGTCGCCGTTCTCCACGGTACCGGCGGTCGCCTCGTCGGTGTCAATCTCTATACGGGAACAGGAATACGCTGCGGCGATGGCCAGGAGCAGCGTGATGATATATGTCTTGGTCTTCATATCCGTTCGAATTATTCATCCTCAAATTCAAAACCGGGAAGAGTACCCGTATCCCAGTCGTTCCCGCTGGCGCAGATCATGCCCTCAGTCTTCAGGTTTACGACTTTCACTTCTGGAGTCGTGTACATTCTTTTTCCATCCATATGCATACTCGTTTTAGATTCGCAATACTGATTTAAGTACAAAGTTACCAGTCCCCCCCATTTCCCGTTCATTATTTTTCAGTAATTTGCCAATCCAAGAGTACTTAGAACCCATGTTTTTGCGTATAACGGGCATATTTTACTATCTTCGCAATAGATTTTGTCCATGCCCAAGATGAATCTGAAGCTTTCCATACTCGCCGGGATTGCGTTGCTGCTTGCTACATGCTCCCCGGTTTCTGACAGAAATGACGCCGGAGCCGGAGTGCCCGCTATCCTTGCCGAAGCGGCCCAAGACGTGTCGGCCCAGCACTTCGACAATGCTATGGAGAACGCCCTCCGAGCACTTGAGCTCTCAGCCGGGGATCCTTTGCTGAAAGTGCAGAGCCTGTCCACCATCGTGGGCATAGACATCATGGCCAGCCGTGACGCCGACGCCTGGGAAAAGGCCCTTGAGGCGGAAACCATCGCCCGGGAATACGGTTTCAAGAAAGAACTCGCGGAGATCCTTATCTCCAAGGCCAAGCTCTGTTCCTACGCCGAGATCTCCCCGGAAACCGGCCGGAACGACGAGGGGCTGGAATATGCCACCGAAGCCCTGCACCTTGCCGAAGAGGTTGACGCCGTGGAGGAGCAGTGTGAAGCCTGTTATATCATCGGTTCCCTGTACATCAACAAGAACCGCTGGTCCGATCCTGTCGATCCTGACATCTACCGTACCGCCGGGGAATGGCTTGATAAGGGCCAGGCCCTGGCCGACACTTACGATATTCCGCGTCTCAAGCGCAACGGTATCCTCTTCCGCTCCCGCTGGTTCCAGCAGGGCGACCGCAACGAAGAGGCTATCGCGTACTTCGAGAAGGTATTTGCGACCCTGAAAGAGAGCGATTACCTCACCGCATCGGCATTGGATGACCGGTTGGTACGCCTATACACCCGAACCGGGCAGTACGAAAAAGCGTTGGACGCCCACGACGATTACGTTTTCCGGATGCAGAAATACCTCCAGCAGAAACAGGATGAAACCCTGCAGGAGATGCAGACCCGCTTCGAAGTTCAGGAAAAGGAGCGTGCCCTCGAACGCGGCCGATATAGAACCCTTATCCTCCTGCTTGCCCTTCTGCTTGCCGCAACAGCCATTGTCCTCCTGGTCCGCCAGGCGCAGAAAGCCCACCGTCGCAACACCGAACTGCAGCGCATCAGTGACAGCAAAGAACAAATCATCGAAATCCTCTCCAAAGACCTTAAAAACCCCACTGGAGACTTTGCCAAGCGCATTGAAACTCTTTCCGCCTCCGTAGCCTCCCTCTCGCCGGAGGAAATACGCAAGCGCTGCGAAGAACTTATCCAGGGTGCCCAGGAAATCAATGCCGATGTGGCAAGGTACGTGGGCGACGTGCTCATTGATCGCAGCAAAAGGATAGCCGACATCGGCCTCAGTGCCCGTGAAATCCAGATTATTCGCCTAAGTGCCGAAGGCCTTACAGCCGCTCAGATTGCCGAACGCTTGTCCCTCAGTGTAAACACCGTGAACACCCACCGTCAAAGGATTTACGGCAAAATGGGGGTGGGGAACGTTACCGACATGATCCGCAAAGCCACAGGACTGGGGATTCTTTGACCTCAGGAAAACCATGATCGACGCCTACCTCACCTATATCCGCGACATCCGGCGGTATTCGCCCCGGACACAGGCCATCTACCGGGATGTCCTGGCGGACTTCGCGCAGTTCTGCGAAGGAAAGGTCGTGGAATCGCTGGTGCCCACGATGCTCCGCCGCTACGAGGCGGACCTCATGGAACGGGGCATGAAACCGCGGACGGTGCACCAGCACATGTCGGTCCTGTCCGGATTCTGCCGGTTCCTGATGGGCAAAGGCGTCCTGCAGTCCAATCCGGCCCGCAGCGTCAAGCGTCCCAAGATGGAAAAGCGGCTTCCCGAGTACTACCAGGTCCGGTCGATGGACGACTACTTCGCCGCCACGGAGCACTGGGCGGGAGAGGACGAACTGGAAATCCTCCGCAGCTACGGTCCTGCACCGACGGACAAAACGGCCGTAGAGATCTATCGGCACCGGCTTCGTCGGCTCATTATCAGTCTGTTGTACGGCACAGGGATCCGGCGGGCGGAGCTGATCGGCCTTCGCCGGCAGTCCTTCGACGAAGGGCGCCAGGTGCTCCGCGTTGTCGGAAAAGGTGACAAAATGAGAGAAATTCCGCTCATTCCCTCGCTTTGTCACGAAATTTGCTTATATTTACAAGCAGTCGAATCGATGAGAGGAAGCGCAAGCCCTGCGGACGGGCCGCTCCTCGTGACGGAAAAGGGGCGCCCCCTGTATCCCGTTTACGTGGACCGGACCATCAAGGAGGAACTCGACGGATACGGCATCACCGGGAGGAAATCCCCCCACGTGCTCAGGCATACGGTCGCTACGGCCCTGCTGGACGACGGCGCCGACCTGAATTCCATCAAGGAGATGCTCGGACACGCGAACCTTGCCGCCACGCAGGTATACACGCACGGCTCCGTCGACCGGCTGAAAAAAGTGTATAACCTAGCCCACCCAAGGGCAAAAAACGGAGGCTCAAATGATTAATGTGAAGTCCCTGAAGTTCGATGCAGGCAAGGATCTGCTCGACTACGTGGAGAAGAAGGTCGGAAAGCTCGAGAAATTCTTCGACAATCTCGGCGACATCGACGTCACCCTTTCCCTCTCTCCCGACCCCGAAAACAAGAACGTCCGGCTCCAGACCCGTTTCCCGGGCGATGACCTCGTCATCGAGCGCAACGCCAAGACCTTCGAGGAAGCCGTCACCGAGGCGGTGGACGCGATGAAGGAGAAGATCGTCCGCGCGAAGGAGCGCCGTTTCGAGAAATAATCTTCACATCCCCTCAGGGGCGGCCTTTCGGGGCCGCCTTTTTTTATTTCCGGCAAAAATGCGTATTTTTGGGTGATGACAGTATCCCTGGACATGTACATGACGGCGGGAACGGGCATTCTGGCCTTGTTCCTGGGCGTCTTTTTCACGCGGGCGATTCCCCTCCTGAAGCGCTTCTGCATACCGGCTCCGGTATCGGGCGGCCTCGCCGTATCGCTGCTTACGCTGGCCCTGCACGGCCTTTTCGGGATGGATTTCCATTTTGACGGGACCATCAAAGACATCGCGATGATGCTGTTTTTCACCTCGGTGGGCTTCCAGTCGGACCTCCGCGTCCTCAAGGAGGGCGGACGGCCGCTGCTCGTGATGATCCTCCTCGTCGCCGTCCTCATCGCCCTGCAGAACGGCCTGGCCGTCGGTATTGCCAAAACGATGGGCCTGGATCCGCTCCTGGGGATGGCCGCCGGGTCCATCCCGATGAGCGGCGGTCACGGGACGGCGGGCGGTTTCTCGCCGGTCCTGGAGCAGATGGGCCTGCACGGGGCCGCTTCCATCACGATGGCGGCGGCGACCTTCGGGCTTGTGGCGGGTTCCCTCATCGGCGGTCCCCTGGGCGAATTCCTGATCCGGAGACGCCACCTGGCGACGGCCACCGAACACGGGGATGCCATTACGGGCATCGAAGGCAGCGAGGCGGCGGAAGAGAAGCGCCGGGAGCACGCCAACTCCGACGAAAAGGTGTACCGGCGCTCCCTGCAGGCGGCCTGCCAGATGCTCCTCACCATGGCCCTCGGCATGGGCCTGAGCCGGTTGCTCTCGCTCACCGGCATCACGTTCCCGACCTACTTCGGCGCCCTGATCATGGCGGCCATCATCCGTAACCTGTCCGCCCCGGCGGAGAAGAAAGGGAAAAACTGGCTGGCCCTGGACCGGATCGTCTCCATCGGCAACATCTGCCTGTCGGTCTTCCTCGGGACGGCGATGGCCACCCTCAAACTGTGGGAACTCTCCGGCCTGGTGCTGCCACTGGTCGTCATCCTGCTTGCGCAGGCCCTCCTCATCTTCCTGTTCGCCGGATTCGTCGCCTTCCCCGCCCTGGGCAAGGACTATGACGCGGCCGTCCTCGTGAGCGGTCTCTGCGGCTTCGGCCTCGGCGCCACGCCCAACGCCATGGCCAACATGTCGGCCGTGTGCTACAAGTACCACTATGCGGTAAAGCCCTTCCTCATCGTCCCCATCATCGGGGCGATGTTCGTGGACATCATCAATACGGGAGTGATTACCCTGTTCCTGAATCTGCTCTAATCGACCGGCGTTCCAATAAAACCGAATTTCAGAATTAATTCCATTTCGAATTTTGTATTTCGGAATTATTATCCTATCTTTGTCATGGCATAAATGTGTTGACGGATGAGGATAGTTTCACATCGGAAGTTGAGAGAGTTTTACGAAACTCCTGGAAGGGAAGATGCGCAAGTGGCGCTTGAAAGATGGTACGAACTGACCGAGGCGGCTCAGTGGAATACCTTTGCCGACATTCGGTTGGATTTCGGCAGCGTCGATTCCGTCGGCAATCAGCATTATGTGTTCAACATCCGTGGAAACCGGTACCGGCTGGTCGTAGTGATCAAGTTCGTGATGGGCTACGTTTTCATCCGTTTCGTCGGCACCCACGAAGAATATGACAAAATAGATGCGTCAACGATATGAGAAAGGATCTGGACAGAATGAGATACGAGTATGCGCTTTCACGGGTGGAGGCGCTCCTTCCTTTGGCAGGCGAGGGTATGCCGGCGGACGATCCGGTGGCGATGGAACTGGCCATCATGTCGGACTTTGTCATTGCCTATGAAAAAGAACACTATCCGATAGGAAAGCCCACCGTAGCGCAACTGATCCAGCTTTCGCTGGAAGAAAAGGGCATCACCCAGAAACAGTTGGCCCAGGAAATCGGCGTCAGTCCCACTCGGATCAACGATTACGTCTCCGGCAGGGCTGAGCCCACCCTGAAAATCGCCAGGCTCCTGTGCACTACGCTGGGAATTGCCCCGGCCTTGCTGCTGGGGATGTAAAATCGCGTTTTTTTCATATCTTTGCGCCCGTTATGCCGATCCACAGTGACATGGTCTGGGACCCGCTCCGGAAAAAGAGCGTCCGGCTGACCCCCGAAGAGGAGGTCAGGCAGTGGTTCATTTCCGTCCTGCACGAAGGGATGAAAGTGCCGGAGCACATGATGGGGAGCGAGGTCGCCTTCCAGTGGAACGGCCGGGATTACCGGGCCGACATCGTCGTCTATGACCGGCAAGCGCACCCGCTCATGGTCGTGGAATGCAAACGCCCGGAGGTGGAACTGTCGCAGGAGGTGGTGGACCAGGCCATCCGGTACAACAACGCGCTGGATGTGCGCTACATCGTGATTACCAACGGTCTGAAGACCTTTATGTTCGAGCGGAAAGAAGAAGGGTTTTCCTTTGTGGAGAAGGCCCCGCTTTGGGAGGAAATGCTATGTCAACGATAACGGAAGGATACCTGGACGCTCCCGTGTTCAAACTGGTGTCGGACGTGGCCGGTGAACTGGGCGTACGCGCCTTTGTCATCGGTGGCTACGTCCGCGACTGCTTCCTGGGCCGTCCCAACACGGATATCGACATCGTGGTGGAAGGAAGCGGCATTGCCCTGGCGGAAGCCGTGGCGGCGAAGGTCCATACCCGGGTGAGCGTGTTCAAGAACTTCGGAACGGCGATGCTGCATTACAAGGGCATCGAGGTGGAGTTCGTGGGCGCCCGGAAGGAATCCTATCACCGGGATTCCCGGAAGCCCATCGTGGAGGACGGTACCCTGGAAGAGGACCAACTCCGCCGGGACTTCACCATCAATGCGATGGCCTTCAGTCTGTGCAAGGAGGATTTCGGCGCGCTGGTGGATCCCTTCGGCGGAATCCGCGACCTCGCCTCCGGCATCATCCGGACACCGCTCCAGCCCGAACAGACCTACAGCGACGACCCGCTCCGGATGCTCCGCGCCATCCGGTTCGCCGCACAGCTTTCCACCCCCGAACATCCCTTCACCATTGTCCCGGAATCGCTGCAGGCAATGCGTACGATGGCGTCCCGGCTCAAGATCCTTTCCTGTGAACGGATTGTCGAGGAAGTGAACAAGATGCTTCTGACCGCCCGGCCGTCCATGGCCTTCCGCCTGATGGACGACACGGGGCTGCTGGAACAGTTCCTCCCGCAACTGGTCCAGCTGAAGGGAGCGGAAACCATTGACGGAAAGGGACATAAAGAGAATTTTTCGCATACCCTCCAAGTCGTCGACAATGTCGCAGCCGGTGAGGTGGAGGCGATCGCCGAAGGCCGTCTGCACGACTACGAGCCCGAACTGGACGGCGACGGCTGGGTGGAAACCGTCCGCACGAAGCCGAACGTCTGGCTCCGCTGGGCCGCCCTGCTGCATGACATCGGCAAGCCGGCATCCAAGCGCTATACCCCCGGACAGGGGTGGACCTTCCATGGGCACGAAGTCATCGGCGCGCGGATGGTCCCGAAGATCTTCCAAGGCCTGAAGATGCCCCTGAACGAGAAGATGAAGTACGTGCAGAAACTCGTCGGCCTGCATCTGCGTCCCATCGCCCTTGTGGACGACGAGGTGACGGATTCCGCCGTGCGGCGGCTGCTGTTCGATGCCGGCAACGACATCGACGACCTCATGCTCCTTTGTCATGCGGACATCACGTCCAAGAACCCGGCCAAGGTAGCCCGGCTGCACCGGAACTTTGAACTGGTGAAGGAGAAACTGGTGGAGGTGGAGGCGAAGGACGCCATCCGCAACTGGAAGAATCCCATCACCGGCGACTATGTGATGGAAGTCTTCGGCATCGAGCCCTGCAACCTGATCGGCCAGATCAAGGAGGCCGTGAAGAATGCCATCCTGGACGGAGTCATCCCCAACGACTTCGAGGCGGCGGACCGCCTCATGCGCGAGAAGGCCGCGGAACTCGGGTTGACGCCGGTAGAATAAACGATTTATCGCAGCGGAGCGGCATACATCCGCAGCACCGCCTCCCGGAGTTCTTCCGGAACCTCCGCGAGATGGGCCTCGAAGGCCGCCTTTTCCTGCTGGGTATAGCCCCCTTCCGAGACATTCCGGAGGATATCCGACGCGATCCGGCTGTTCGGCCAGATGCGGTAGCCTTCCCGGATCCGCCGGTCGATGACCGCGGCCACTTCCCGGCAATAGGTATTGAGCGGAAGATCCCGGAGCGGGGCGTAATCGGCCTCCGTCAAGGGGGCGCACATCGTATAATGGACCCGGCCCTTGGGCTGCATGATTCCCGACAGGATGCTGTTCAGGTCCTCGCCGGGCTTTTTGTCATAGTGTCCGTCCCGGGCCAGGGCAGTCGTTTCCGCCGCCTTCAGGACGTCGCAGGGTTCCCACTCATAGGAGATGGCGACCGGGGCGATGTTCAGGTCCTCGATGTTGCCGGCCATGCCGAACATCTTGACGATGCCCTGGTCCGTCGCGTCCACCCCGTCCTTCGTCCGCCCGTTCCGCTGGGCGATCCAGACGGATTCCTGCTTTTCCAGGAGGGTCCACCGGATGTATTCGGACAGGTGCTGCGAACTCCGGAGGAACTCCCGCGGCGAGGAGACCGTCGTCGGCCGCTCCACCCGGAACATCTTGTTGGACTTGCCGAAGTCGATGATGAGTCCGCCCTGCATCAGGTTGGCCCCGAAGGTGATCTCGGAGGTCCGGAGACCGGCCCGATTCAGCAGGACCTGCAGGAAAGTGGCGTCCAGGGTGATGTCGCGGTGGTTGGCGACGAAAAGGTAGCGTTTCTCCGGGTCCAGCCGTTCCATGCCTTCCACCGTCACGCCGTCCGTCGTCTTGGCGATGAGGGCCTCCACGACCGGTATCATGAACCGGATCTGGAACTCGTCGATGCTCCGGCATGCGGCCACTTCGGCGGCCACGTCCTCGAAAGGACGCTCCGGGAACAGGAAGCCGCAGACAGGACGGAATTCGGGATACCCGACCAGGCGCTGCATCGCGGCCGGGATCTCCGCATCGGTATAGGGCCGGATATCGTCAAACATGCTTCGGGCGGTTGTCGATGAATTTCACGGGTTTCCGGGACTTCGCCGGGAAATTGACGGCGGCGATTTCCGGAGCCGGCAGGATCTCGATGCGCGGGGCCACCCGGATCCGGGAACGGAACCGGTCCTTGAGGTCCTTGACCGGGTCGAAGTCCGGCTGGTACTTGAGGCCCAGTTTGACAACGACGTCATCCGTCCCGGCGTCGCTCTCCTGAACCACGACTACGTAGTTCTCCACGTAGTCCGTATTGTCCAGGACATCGTTCACGGCCGGCGGATACAGCGTGGTGCCCTTGAGTTTGATCATGTTGTTCTTGCGGCCCACGAGCGGGGTCAGGCGGTACGACCAGCGGCCGCACTGGCACTGGTCCGTGATCTTCGCGGCCATGTCGCCCGTCCGGAACCGCAGCAGCGGCATCCCTTCCACGCCCAGGGTGGTCACGACGATCTCCCCTACCTCGCCGTCCGGCACCGGCAGGTCGTCCTCGCCGATGATCTCCACGATGATCAGTTCCGGGTGCACATGACCGCCGCAGCCGTATGGACATTCAGAGAAGGTGGCACCCATCTCCGTGGAGGAATAGGTCGCGAACAGTTCCACGTCCCATTTCTCCTTGATCCGCCGGCCCAGGAGGTTCAGCTCGAAATGCTGGTCCCTGAGGCCCTCGCCGATGCCGATGATCCGCCTGACGGAGGAATTCCGGTAGTCGATGCCGTGTTCCTCCGCGTACTGGACGAGGCGGAGGATGAAGGACGGAACGCACATGATGGTGTCCGGCTTCAGGCGCTGGATGGTATCCCACTGGAGTTCCGGAATCCCGTTTCCGACGCGGATGATACTTGCGCCCAACTCCCTGATTCCCAGGAAATAAGCCAAGCCGGCCATGAACCGTTTGTCGATGGTGGTCATGAGTTGGACGATGTCGCCGGGCTTCACCCCCGCGCAGGAGAAGGACTTCTTCTCATTGTATGCGAGGCGCTGCAGGTCCTTGTCGGTGCAGCCGAAGGTCACCGGGTCGCCCAGGGTGCCGGAGGTCGTGACATAGTCCACGATCTTCGCCTTGGGGCAGCACAGGAAATCGTCGTTGAACAGTTGCAGGTCCTTCTTCTCCGTAAACGGGATCTTCACCAGGTCCTCGATGGTACGGATCTTCGTGATGTCGATGTGATAACTGTCGAACATCCGCTGATAATACTTCGAATGTCCGGCCAGGTAACGGAGCGCCTCCGCCAGGAGGCCTTCCTGATAGGCCTTGATGACTTCGGGCCTCTCGAACTCAATGTCTGCCATAGTCGATCTCTTCTATCCATGCGAGGAAGGCGGCCTGCCATTGGGCCGTTTCCTCCGTAAACTTCTTTTTATCAGCGCCGAATCCATGTCCGCCGACATGGTACCGGACGGTGCGGTGCGGTACGCCCTTTTCCGTGAGCGCGGCATCCAGCAGGTCCGCGTTCTGCGGGTCCACCACCGGGTCGTCGTCGCAGCGGAGCAGGAACACGGGCGGCGTATCGGGACGCACATGGCACTCCAGCGACAGCGAATCGCGGAGGACCCGGTCGTCCGAATGTCCGTCCCCGAGGAGTCCCCGCCTGGACCGCGCGTGCGTGCAAGGTTCCCGCATGGACACGACCGGATAGATGGGTGCCACGAAATCAGGCCGGAGCGGGGTTTCCAGTCCCAGGCCCGTGAAATCCGTCCCGAAGAACTCGCCGGACGACATCACCAGGTGCCCTCCGGCAGAGAACCCCATGGCTCCCACCGGGCCGTCATACTGCGCCCGGACGATCTGCAGCGCCCGCTGCAAATCCGAGATCATGTCGGGATGGCGGTTCCCGCCGAAAAGGGCCCGGGTGTGGAACGTGAAGTTGAACCAGCCGCCGGTACGGTAATGCAGCACATAGGCGGCGATACCCTCGGAGGCGAGCCACTCGCCCACAAGGCTTCCCTCCCCTTCCTTGTCCAGCCAGAAATAACTCCCGCCCGGACAGACGACGACCGCCGCCCGCGGTTCTCCCTCGGGGAGATATTCCGTCAGCGTCACGGAAGCGGCATGCACCGGCGTTCCTTCCCAGACCTTCACGGTCCGGGCCTGCACAGCCGTGCAAAGCACGAGAAGGAGCCAGGTCATGAGTTTTCGCATTTCCCGCAAATATACGTCAAATTCTCCGGAACGCCCGCACAGCGGACGGCCGTCAGGTACTTTTCCTCGTCTTCCTCATAGGCCGTCACCTGCATGTCCGGATGCGTCAGGGCTACCAGGAGGGCATACACGCCGCAGCCGGCCTCCGGGACGGTGAATTCCGTCCCCGTAAGGGAATCGACCCGGGCGATGGTTTCCGGAGTGAGCACCCGGCGGCATTCCACATCGGCATCATGGCCCTTGTAGAGGTACTGATAGCGCACATAGACCGCATTGTAGGCGGCCGTTTCCCGCTCCCGGCGGATCCGGGCATATTCGGTCTGGTACCGGTGGCGGACTTCCCGCGTAAAGGCGGCGAGATCGCCTTCCGGCACCTCGAACCGCTGTCCGACCTCCATGTACAGGCCCGCCTTCCGGAGGAGGAAATCCTTCTTGGGCAGGGCGTAGCCGAAGCCGTGGATATACAGCGGAAGGACAGGCAGGCCCAGTTCCCGGGCGGACAGGAAGGCGCCCCGGTGGAAGCGCTGGATCCGGCAGTCCGGGCTCCGCGTCCCTTCCGGGAAGATGACGATGGAATAGCCGCGGGCCACCAGGTCCTTCATGTGCTCCAGGTTTTTCTCGAGCCCTTCCATGACCGGATAGAACTCCGCCTTCCGGATCAGGTAGCCGTAGAACGGGCTGTTCCAGACCCATTCGTTGGTCATCAGGATCACCTTCGGATGGAGGGCCAGGATGGCCAGGACGTCAAAGTGCGACTGGTGGTTGCAGATATACACGGCAGTCTTGGAGAAGTCCTCGCCATAAGGATTCGAACACGTGTAGGGACAACCGGGGATGGCCTTCAGCGCCAGCCGGGCCGTCTTCATGAGGGCGTTCCGGTAGCGTTCCTGCTTCCGCGGCGTCGTGCCGCCCAGGAACAGGAAGAAGGTCCAGACGGACAGTCCCAGCATCGCCAGCAGGAACACGACGAAGATATAGCCGGTCCGGAGCGAGCGCCCGAGGGTCCATGCCACCTTTCGGGGCTCCCCTTTCTTCCGGGTAAGGAAACGGAACACCAGCGGCGGCAGGTAATAGGCCATCACCACCACGGTAAACATGCCGATGACAGTGACTTCCGCCAGCGACCGCAGCGCCGGATGCTTCGCCACGACCAGGGCGCCGATGCCGATGAACATGATGAGGGCCGACAGGACCACGGCGTTCTTGAACGACCGCAGAATCTTCTTTCCCGTCGCATACTCGTACATCAGCCCTTCGGTCATGAAGATGGTATAATCGTCCCCCTGGCCGAAGATGAAGGTCGCCAGGATGATGTTGACGATGTTGAACTGCAGCCCGAACAGCCGCATGGTTCCGAGGATCCAGATCCACCCCACGGCCAGTGGTAGGAAGGAGGCGATGCTCAGTTCCAGCCGCCCGAAGGACAGCCACAGGAAGAAAAAGACGATGAGCGAGCACAGCAGGCCGATCCGGTCGAAGTCCTCCGACAGCAGCCGCACCAGCGTCCCCGACACATCCTCCGCCGTAAAGGCAAAGGCCCCCTCCGGCAGCCTCGTCCGAAGGATGGACAAATCCGTAGCCCTGTCATTTCGAGCGGAGTCCGAAGGACGGAGCCGAGAAATCTCATTCGTCCTCAAGTAATTGACCACCTGCACCTTGTCATCTCCAGGCAGATACATCGCCTGCCCGAGAGTCGCCGTAACCGGCCCGAAATAATCCACTTCCTGCACCGTCAGGTCCCGGTCCAGGAGGTCGAAGAACGGCTGGAAGGCATGGGCCGTGAAATCCGCCTTCAGGCCCTCGTCGATGATCCGGTCCGACAGGTCCGGATGCTTCTCCAGGAAAGCGTTCCAGCGGGCCAGACGGACTGCCTGTTCCTTCTTGGAAGGCAGGAACGTCCCCAGACCGGCCAGGCCGGTTGGTGAGCTTGTCGAACCACCGGCCCCCAGAATCCCCTGCAGCGCCTCGTTGCACTGGAGCGCCTCCTCGGCCGTCGCGCCGGTTGCGACCACATACACCGTGGAGGCTCCGTCCCGGGAGGCGCCCATCCCTTCCAGGAGGGCGAAGCCGCGGGACTGCTCCGGCGTCATGTAGTTGATGTGGTGCATGTCCGCGTCGAAGGACACCTTCGTGGAAAGCCAGCCCAGGAGGGCGGTCACGGCCAGGAAACCCGCGAAAACGGCTTTCCGGGCCTTCGGAGAAAGGTTGACATGCCGGTCCAGGTCCAGTTTCAGGGTCGTCCGGGGCCGGGACGCCGCCGGAACGAACACGGGCAGGAAGAAAAGGACGAACAGGATCGTCCCCACCAGCATCATCGCTCCGATAAAGCCGAAGTCATGCAGCGCATCGGCCTTCAGGAGAAGCAGCGACAGGAACGCACCCACGGTGGTGATGTTGCCCACCAGGAGCGGATTCACCTGCTCGGCCAGGGCTTTCCGTTTGTCCGGCTGATACTTCAGGTGGTCCACATAATGGAGCGGATAGTTCACGGCGATGCCGATGATCATGGAACCGATGCCCAGCACGATGAGGGATACCGAACTCTTGAACAGGGCGATAATCCCGAGGGCGAAGAGCGCCCCGGAGAGGATGGACACCAGGATCCAGAAGACGTCGGCAAAGCGTTTATAACTGAGCCACAGGACGATACAGATAAGGATCGCCGCAAGCGCCAGGGCCAGGAAAGAGTCCTTCTTGATGCGGGAAGCGTTTCCGACGGCGACTTCGGGACCACCGGTGGAAGTGACGGCGATGTCCGGGAACTCCGCTTCCGTCCGCGCCTTGACCGCCCCCAGAAGTTCCACCAGCTCCGCGTTCCGGCCCGATTCACTGCCCCCGAAAGGCGAGTTGAAAAGGACGACGCCGATGCGGCCGTCCCCCGTGAACAGGAAACCGTCCTCCACCCGGCTCCGGGTGGACGGATTCAGCGCCTCCAGACGCTTCAGGACCGGCGAGAACAGTCCCAGCGGATCGCTCCGGAGATAGGTCGATGTGAACCCGGAAGCCGCCGAGTAGAAACTCCGCCGGTTCTCCTCCATCCGCTCATGGACATAGCCCGGAAGGGTCAGGAGGGAGTCCATGCGGGCGTAATCGGCCTCCGTCAGGAAATAGGGCCAATTCCCGCGGATGAAGCCGAAGACTTCCTCGACGGCATCGGCGTCGGTGGTCACCCGGAGGTCGGGCACCAGGGAGGCCGTATCGGCTTCGGCCCAGAAGTCGCCGAAGTCGGTCATGGCGTCCATGAGGCGGTAGGAATCGGTCTCAGCCGTGTCCCGGGCCTCGAAGAAGACGGCCATCCGGTCCTGTCCCAGGCGGTTATAGACCTCCGAATACCGCCGGCTTTCCTCCGACTGAGGCAGGAAGGCGGAGATGTCCTCCTCGTAGTCCATCCGGAGGGCGGACAGGGCGCAGAGCCCCAGCAGGACCAGGAGCAAAGTGACCGCCAGACCTTTCCGGGCCGACAGGGAATCGTAGATATGAAGGATGATCCGCTTCATCAGCCGATGAGCATCCGGGGATAGCCGTACAGGAGCGCCAGCACACAAAGGACGGTGTTCAGGACGCTGATGCGGAAAAAGTCGGCGAAGGGCCGGAAATGGGACACACGGTCCTCGGGATAATAGACTTTCACCGGGACAGGAATGAGTTTCAGCCCTTTCCAGGCAGAAAAGACGAGGAGCGTAAGTTCCGCCTCATACCGGGCGGTCAGGAGTTTCAGCGAAGGAAGGTCCTCCAGCGGATAGACCCGGAAACCGGTCTGGGTATCAGGCAGTTTGCGGGCCGTCTGGAGGGTGAACCAGAAGTTGGAGAACCGGTTCGCGAAGGTGCTGCCGGAGGACATGCCTTCGGCCGCGATGTTCCGGCTGCCTATGACGAGCGTCCGGGGAGCCGCCGCCGCCACGAGCGCCGGAATGTCCAATGGATCATGCTGGCCGTCCGCGTCGATGGTGAGGGCGTAGCGATAACCCTGCCGCCGGGCCTCTTCCAGGCCGGTCTTGAGGGCGACGCCTTTCCCGCGGTTCCTAGCGTGTGTCAAGACTTTGATATCCAAGCCCTTCAGGGCATCCTGCGTCCCGTCCGTACTCCCGTCGTCCACGACAAGGACGGGGAGGCCCTGCCGCAGGACTCCGCGGACGACCTCCGCGACGGTTCCGCCGTTGTTGTACGTCGGGATCACGGCGCAGATATGACGGGGATCGGTCATGCGAGCGTCAGACTCATCTTGGCGCAGAGGGTATCGCCTTCGTACACTTCCACGGACCGGTTTTCCCCCTCCCCGTCCAGTTTGAACCGGAGCAGCGTTTCCGCCTCCGGCATTATGGGGCTCGTGAACTTGATGTTCTTGGCTCCCACGAGCCTGACCTTTCCGTCATGGCCGGCTTGATCGGCCATCTCATCGATCAGTTCCACCGCCATCTCCACCAGGCACACCCCCGGCGTAATGGGATACCCCGGGAAATGCCCCCGGTACACCGGGCTGTCCGGAAGGAGCCGGACGGTGGCGCCGGTCGCATCGACCTGGACGGTCTCGTATAGTATTCCACGCAGCATCTTACTCTTTTTCAAACAGTTTCGGGTCGATGGACTGTCCCGTCCGGATATTCTTGAATTCCAGCTGCGTCCAGTCCCCTTCCGGGGTGACCAGAAGAGCCGTATGGATACGGAGAGTTTTCTTGTCGGCATGGACGATGATCTCCCGGAACATCTGTTTCATATCACGGCGCAGCGGCACCAACTTCACCACGACATCCTCCCCCTCCAGCACCGTCGCGCTGAAATCCTTGTCCGTCGGAATCCGGAACCGGCGGCCCTGGGCCGGGACTTCCCCTTCCGTGACAAACACGCTCCGATACGGCTTCACCACCTCCCAGCGCAGTTTGTCCGGCGCCACAAGCGCCACCGTCCCCTCGCTCACCAAATCCTTCGTAAGCATCTGGCTATGACGCGTCTGGACGAAATCCGCCTGCAGCGTCCCGAAGGTATTCGCCGCTTTCAGACGCTCCAGGAGGGCGTCCTGGGCAAGGCAGGCCAGGGACAGGAGAAGGCCCAGGAGTATGAGGGTGAACCGTTTCATCGGGCAATCAGGACACAGCCGCTGATCAGAAGGAAAACGCCGACCCACTGCACCCAGTCCACCTGTTCGTGGAACACGAAGATCGCAGCCACCATCCCGAAGGCATAACTCAGGCAGGACAGCGGATACGCCAGGCTGAAGGGATAATGCTTCAGGATATACATCCACAGCACGGTCGCGACGCCGAAAGAGACGCCGCAGGCCAGGAACCACCAGTTCGTCAGTTGGCTCTTGAAAAAATTCCAGGACCAACTGAACGGGCCCGATGCGGCCAGGCCCAGCTTCAGCAGGACCTGTCCCCCGCACAGGAAGATGCTTTGGGTGACGGCAAGGATAATCAGTCGTAGCATAGTTTACAAAGTTACGAATAATTCCCCTGCTTTACAAAAAACGGGCAGCCCGTCAAAGGCCGCCCGCTTACTCGAAAAGGGGATGGGAACTATTTCTTCCCGCCCAGGATGCCGCCCAGGATGCTGCCGGCAATGCTGCCGAGACCGCCGGTGCTGGTCTTCTTGGCTGCGCCACCCGCGAGGACACCGCCGAGAACGCTGCCGAGAATGCTGCCGCTGCCGCCTTTCAGGGTGAGGAGGACGTCGTTCAGGTCCACGTCGCCGTCACCGTCCTGGTCCTTGATGATGCCCTTGAGGCCGCCCATGATCTTGGGGATAAAGGCGAGGAGGGCCGCACCGGCTGCGCCCAGCTTGAGCTTGGAAAGGACGTTGGAGTTGAAAATGTTCCCGGCGAGTGCCGTCACGGGGCTCTTGGCCGCATCGGCCTTGCCGGTCAGGAGTTCCTTGATCTGGTCCAGGCCACCCGGGGCCGTCGCCGTCTTGGCGAGGGAGCCGAGGATGGAGTCGGAAAGGCCGCCGAGGACCTGCTGCTGGAGGTTCTGGGGGATCTGGATGTTGCTGCCGGCGACGCTCTTGGTCACCTGGTTCAGGATAATGTCGCTAAGATTCATGATATAAAAGTGTTTAGTGTTGTGTTCGTTTGGACAAATATAGTGATAAAAACGAAAAAAGACCGGAAAAATCCGATCTTTTTTCAGTACACTCTCAGGGGCTCGAACCCTGGACCCGCTGATTAAGAGTCAGCTGCTCTACCAACTGAGCTAAGAGTGCATCAAGTTGTCTTTGTCGGAAGACTCGCTTCCTTTGTGACCCGTTCGGGGCTCGAACCCGAGACCCCAACATTAAAAGTGTTGTGCTCTACCAACTGAGCTAACGAGTCTTCCATTTCCTCGTTTTGGCTTTTTCCGTAACGAGATTGCAAAGGTAGTTACTTTTTTTGAATCCGCAAGCAATTTTTTAATTTTTTTCAGCCGAAAACGCTTTTATCCGCTGCTCCTCGGAGAGACGGCAAATGAGCAGACGCCCGGCTGACTCTGCAACGATGTAACCTTCAAGGCCTTCCACGACGACGGTCTTTTCTCCGGCCGTATGGACAAAGCAATCCTTGCAGCCAAACAGGCGGACATCACCGCCGATGACGGCATTTCCGTCGGCATCCGGGACGATATGTCCCTTGACGGAGCCCCAGCTGCCGAGGTCGCTCCAGCCCAGGTCCTCCGCAATCACATGGATATTCCGGGACTTCTCCATCACGGCATAGTCGATGGAAACCTTCTCGCAGGTCGGGAACAGGCGGCTGAGGGCTTCCTCTTCCCCACCCGTATAGAAGAAGGGCTCCAGTTCGTCCATGACTCCGGCAATCTGCGGCGCATGTGCCCGGAGTTCCCGGACGATGGTTCCGACGTTCCAGACGAAGATGCCGGCGTTCCAGAAATAGTGGCCGTCGGCGAGATAGGACTGGGCCGTCGGAAGGTCGGGTTTTTCCTTGAATGCGTTGACCTTCACCACCTTCCCCCTGACAGGTTCGGACGCATGGATATACCCGTACCCCGTCTCGGGGCGGGTGGGGGCGATGCCCACCGTGACGATGGCGTCCGTCCCTTCCGCGGCGGCGAGCGCCTTCCGGATCGTTTCCGCGAACTCGGCGGTCTTCAGGACCAGCGCATCGGCCGGCGTGACGACGATGTTCGCCTCGGGGTACTTCTTCGCGATCTTCCAGGAAGCGTAGGCGATGCACGGGGCCGTGTTCCGTCCCTCGGGTTCCGCCAGGATCTGGTCCGCCGGGATGGCCGGCAGCTGCTCCCGCACGAGATCGACATATTTCCGGGAGGTCACCACCCAGAACCGGTCCGGGCTGCACACCGGGAGGAACCGCTCCACCGTCAGCTGGATGAGCGACTTCCCCACCCCGAGGATGTCGATGAACTGCTTCGGGCGCTCCGGCGTGCTCAAAGGCCAGAGCCGGCTGCCGATTCCTCCGGCCATGATGACTACGTGTGTATCCATATCTTTCGACTGATGATTCCGTTATTTTTCTTGTGGTGGACAAAAATAACGATTTTTATTCATTACACTGAAAATAATAATGTACATTTGCAGTACCAAACAAGCCACAACCATGAAACTCAAAGCCATCTTATGCGCTGCAGCGACCCTGCTTGCGGTCGCGTGCAACAACAACCCCGTACAGACTGTCCTCAAGACCGACGTGCCCGTGCGTCCGGCCGGACAGGAGAATGTCCTCGGCCTCACCACCGAACCGCTGGAGACGGTCCGCGTGGGCGTCGTGGGCCTGGGCATGCGCGGCGGCGACGCCGTAGAGCGCCTGACCTATGTGCCCGGTGTCGTGATCACCGCCCTGTGCGACGTCCTGCCCGAGCGGGTCGCCGCCAGCCAGAAGTTCCTCGCGGACAAGGGCCTCCCCGCCGCGAAGGAATATACCGGTTCCGATGAGGCATGGAAGGCCCTCTGTGAACAGGAGGACCTGGACGTCGTCTATGTGTGCACCGACTGGAGCCACCATGTTCCCGTGTCCCTCTACGCCATGGAGCAGGGCAAGCATGCCGCTGTCGAGGTGCCTGCCGCCGGTACCCTGGAGGACATCTGGGCCCTCGTGAACACGGCCGAGCGCACCCGCCGGCACTGCATCATGCTTGAGAACTGCTGCTATGACTTCTTCGAGATGGCCACCCTCGCGATGGTCCAGGCCGGCGCCATCGGCGAACCCATCCACGCCGAGGGTTCCTACCAGCACAACCTGGATCCCTTCTGGAAGGCCTACGCCGGCAACTGGCGCCTGCAGGAGAACCAGAAGAACCGGGGCGACCTGTATCCCACGCACGGCCTCGGCCCGGTGGCCCAGGTCATGAACCTCCACCGCGGCGACCGCATGAAGACCCTCGTCGCCATGGACACGGAACCTTTCAACGGTGCCAAGATGTCCGAGAAACTCTATAATCAGCCCGACGCCACTTTCGCGGCCGGCGACCAGACTTCCACCCTCATCCGCACTGAAAAAGGAAAGACCATCCTCGTCGAACATGACGTGATGACTCCCCGCCCCTACAGCCGTATGTATCAGATCGTCGGCACCGACGGTTACTCCGCCAAGTACCCCGTCCCCATCCTCTGCTTCCGTGAATTCAAGGAAGGCGAGGAGGTCAACGCCCATACCGTGGGCACGGAAAAGGTCTATCGCGGCGAATCCGTGAACGAGATGCTGGCCAAGTACCCCAACCCCATCCTCACCCCGGAACTCGAGGCTCTCGCCAAGGAAGTGGGCGGCCACGGCGGCATGGACTACATCATGGACTACCGCTGGGTCTATTGCCTCCGCAACGGCCTTCCCATGGACATCGACGTCTATGACCTTGCCGAATGGTGCTGCATCACTCCCCTCTCCCGCCTCTCCATCGAGAACGGAAGCATGCCGGTGGAAGTTCCCGACTTCACCCGCGGCGCCTGGGACCAGGTGAAGGGTTTCTCCTACGCTTTCGCGAAATAGTTACAGACTGTCGATAAAGGCCTTCATCTGCGGTACCTTGGCATAGGCCGCGTGGAAGAGGGCGACTTGATTGCGTGTCCGGACCAGGTTATGGTCCGGATACTTGATTTTATAGTAGGTGTCCCCGTTGATATAGTCCGCGAAAAAGCGGACGGCCTGCATGTACGGGAACAGGCACGCGGCAAAAGGAAGGTTTTCCTTCTCGACAGGGGTCAGGAACACCTTCGCGGATTCCACATAGCCGCGGGCGAAGGCCTCGAAGATGTCCATCCGGAGGTCCACCTTCTCCACGGCGGGATCGTCCTCGGGGACGGTGCTGCCGGCCGTGCGCATGAAATCGCCGAAGTCCGAGAAGACGAAGGACGGCATCAGGGTGTCCAGGTCGATGACGCAGAGGACGTTACCGTCGGCATCGAAGAGCATGTTGTTCACCTTGGTGTCGCAGTGGCAGATACGCTTGGGAAGCACGCCTTCGCGATACATCCGCTCGGCCTTGCACATCTCTTCTTCATAGGTCTGCAGGTCCTTCAGGATGGCCTGCACTTCCGGGGACGCCATACGTCCCACGGGGTCCGCCGCCACCGCTTCCCGGAGCTGGCGCGCCCGGAGTTCCATGTTGTGGAAGTCCGGGATGGTCTCGCCCAGCGTGTCGGGAATGTCGGAAAGCATCGCCTCGAAGGCGCCGAAGGCCTTGCCGGCATCATAGGAAGAGGCGGGGTCCACCACCTCGTGCGTATAAGCGTCCTTGATGAGCACGGACACGCGCCAGTAGGTCTCCCCGTCGGTCCAATAGGTCTTTCCCGTCGCCCGGCAAGGGACGAAGGTCAACACTTTCCGGTCGATGTCGGGATCGCCGGCGAGTTTCATCCGGATATGGCGGGTCGCGCAGTCGATGTTGTGCTGCAGCAGTTCCACATCCTGGAAAATCGCGTTGTTGATCCGCTGGAGGACATAGTCGTCGGGGCCGTCGGTCTTCACCAGCAGCGTATCATTGATCAGACCGTTCCCGAGGGGCTTGATTTCCAGGACATTACCCCGGACATCAAACTGTGCGGTGATGGATTTCAGTTCTTCGAAGGATTTCATAAGCCGTTAGATGTTAGGGGTTTCCCAAACCTTGGTCTCGGTGCAGCGGGCCATCACGCCCAGGCCGCCGCAGGAGAGCCGGAAATCGCCGGCCTCCAGGCGCCACTTGCCGTCGGCACCGACGAAAGCGAGTTCGTGGGCCGGGACCACGAAGGAGACGGTCTTGGTCTCGCCCGGCTCCAGCGCGATCTTCTCGAAGCCGCGGAGGCGCTTGACATCCGGGATGAGGGAAGCCACGAGGTCGGAGCTGTACAGCAGGACGGCCTCCTTGCCGGCGCGGGCGCCGGTGTTGGTCACCTTCACGGACACCTTCAGGTCATCGCCGGCATTGAAGTCCGCCGGGCTCTCCAGCTTGAGGTCACTGTAGGCGAAGGTCGTATAGCTGAGGCCGTGGCCGAAGGCCCACTGGACGTCCATGATGGCGTCGTAGTTGTAGGCACCATCCATCACCTCGCGATGCTCGGACACCTTGTAGTCGTAGGTATGGAGGGAGTTGATGTACTTGGGATAGGTGAACGGGAGTTTGCCGGAGAAGTTCTCGTCGCCGGCGAGGAGGGCGGCCAGGGCGTCGCCGCCGTAGTTGGACGGGAGCATCACGTCGATGACGGCCTTCGCCAGGGGTTCGATGTCGCCGATGATGCGGGGACGGCCCTCATTCAGCACGAGGATGACGGGCTTTCCGGTGGCAGCGAGTCTGCGGACGAGCTCCTTCTGGTTCGGGGAGAGGTTCAGGTCGTTCATGTTGCCGGGGGTCTCGCAGTAGGAATTCTCGCCCACACAGGCGATGATGACATCGGCTCCGCGCGCGGCGGCGACGGCTTTCGCGATGCCGGAGGGATCCTCTTCCTGCCAGTTCATCCGGGCGCTGTCATACACGATGCCGGGCTCGTAGATCACCTTCTGGAAACGCTTCTGCATCGCTTCCAGGATAGTATTGTACTGCGGGGCGAAAGCATCGCCCTCGCCCTGCCAGGTGTAGGACCAGCCGCCGTTCAGGGTGCGGAGGGAGTTGGCGTTCGGGCCGGTCACAAGGATGCGTTCGGTGCCCTTCAGGGGCAGGATGCCCTCGTTCTTGAGGAGTACCTCGGACTCGACGGCAGCGTCATAGGACTGCTTTGCAAAGGCCTCGGAGGCAAACTCGGGATATTCGTGTTCCCAGATCGGATCGTCGAACAGACCCAGACGAACCTTCAGGCGGAGCACGCGGCGCACGGCGTCATCGACACGCTCCATCGGGATACGGCCGTCCTTGACCAGTCCGATGATGACGTTGCAGCACTCGGGATCGTACGGGTCCATGATCATGTCGATGCCGGCGTTGATGCCCATGGCCACGGCCTCGGCCTTGTCGGCCGCCACATGGTCGCGGGTGAAGAGGTTGTCGATGTCTGCCCAGTCGGTCACGAGCATGCCGTCCCAGTTCAGCTGCTCCTTCACCCAGCCGGTGAGGAGGGTCTTGTTCGCATGCGTGGGGATGCCGTTGATGGAAGCGGAATTGACCATCGCGGTGAGGGCGCCGGCCTGGAAGCACTCCTTGAACGGACGGAAAAACTTCTCGCGCAGGTCGTTCTCAGCAATATAGGCGGGGGTGCGGTCCTTGCCGGTGTGCGGCACGCCGTAGCCCATGAAATGCTTGATGCTCACGGCCGCATGTTCCAGGTCGATATGGTTGGGATCCTCTCCCTGGATGGCCACGGTCTCGGTGCGGGCCATCTCGGCCTGCAGGTACGGGTCCTCGCCCCAGCTCTCCCACTGGCGCGGCCAGCGCGGGTCACGCCCGAGGTCCATCACCGGGGAGAATACCCAGGCGCACTGCGCAGCACGGGTCTCATAGGCCATCGCATGGCCCATCATCCGGGCATAATCGCGGTTGAAGGTGGCGCCGAGGTTGATTTCCTGCGGATAGAAGCTGCCGTCGGTGAGGTAAGAGGCGCCGTGGATCATGTCCAGGCCGTAGATGCACGGGATGCCGATATGCTCCATGGATTTCGCCTGGATCTTGGACAGGTAGTCGGCCGTCTTCGCCCGGTCGAAGGCATGGCCTTGCAGCACGTTCAGGACGGAACCGACCTTGTACTTGCCGAAGAGGACGTCCATCTTCGCGGGATCCACGTCGTCGCGGGCATCGTTCGAGATATAGTCGATGGTGATCTGGACCATCTGGCCCACCTTCTCCTCCAGGGTCATCCCCTTGAGGACCTGTTCCACTTTCGCCTCCACGTCCTTGTCCGGGGCGATGGCGGGATTGACTTTCGGTGTCGTCGAAGTTGAGCAAGCGGCCGCCAGAAGGGCGGCCAGGGCGAAGGCGGAGGCCTTCAGCACGGTTTGGATTCGGGTCATGGTATCTTGATGTCAGTGTTATCCAATCATCAAAGGTAAGCATAATTTGCTTTTCGGCCAAAAAGGGGCTACATTTGTGTCCGGACCCCATTTCGTGTAATCATGACTGACCGCCAAGCCGACCTCATCGGCCTTATCCACAAGGAAGTGAAGCCCGCCCTGGGCTGCACCGAACCCATTGCCGTCGCCCTCGCCGTCGCGAAGGCCGTGGACATCATCTCCGAGAACTGCTCCCATTGCGGCGACTGCCCCCTGTGGCGGCAGACGGCCGATTTCCGCATCGCCGTGGAGGTTTCCGGCAATATCCTCAAGAACGGGATGGGCGTGGGCATCCCCGGTACCGGGATGGTGGGTCTTCCCATCGCGGCCGCCCTCGGCGCCGTCTGCGGCGACGCCGCCAAGGGGCTGGAAGTGCTCCAGGGCGTCTCCTCCGGCGCCGTGGCCCGCGCGAAAGAACTCGTAGCAGCCAAGTGTGTTACCATCTCCGTCGCGGACATCGACCGGCTTCTGTACGTGAAGGCGACCGTCACCATGGGCCACGGCGTGCAGGCCTCGGCCGAGGTGAATCCCCATGCCTATGCCGTCATCGAGGATGACCACGACAAGATCGTGGAAACGAGTTTCGCCGACAAGATCCTGATGAGTTCCGAATCCGGCGCTGCCGCGAAAGAGCGCACTACCCGCGACTACGGCCTGACCGTCCGGGAAATCTACGATTTCGCCCGGACGGTTGATTATGAAGATATTGCGTTCATCCTGGAGGACCGGACGCTGAACCTCGCCCTCGCCCGGGAAGGGCTGGATGGCGACTACGGTCTCCGCGTCGGCAAGGCCATCCGGGAGAACCAGCTGGAAGTGTTCGGGGACGATTTCATGAGTTTCGCGATGGGCCTCACCGCCGCGGCGTCAGACGCCCGCATGGCCGGCTGCACGCTCCCCGCCATGTCCAACAGCGGTTCCGGCAACCAGGGCATCACGGTGTCGATGCCCGTCATCGCCTATGCTCTCAAATACGGCATCGCCGACGAGCCCCTCGCCCGGGCGCTGATCCTCAGCAACCTCGTGGCGATCCACATCAAAGGCTATCTGGGCAAACTGTCGGCCCTCTGCGGCTGTGTCGTGGCCTCCACCGGCTCCGCCTGCGGCATCGTGTACCTGCAGGGCGGGACCTATGAACAGGTATGCGCCGCCATCAAGAACATGATCGGCAACATCACCGGCATGGTGTGCGACGGAGCCAAGGTCGGCTGTGCGATGAAGGTCGCCTCCGGCGTCTCCTCCGCCGTCCAGTCCGCTGTCCTCGCCCTCCGCGGCACCTGCATCCCCTCCACCGACGGCATCATCGAGGACGACATCGAGAAGACGATCCGGAACCTCGGGGCCATCGGGTCCGTGGGCATGCAGGCCACGGACAAGATGATCCTGGATATTATGCTTTGCAAGTAATCTCCGTTCCCTCGTAGGTCATCTCAGTGCCGGAGGCATCCGGGACGAAGCCGGCGGGGTGCTCCGGATCCACGACGACAACCGTGAAGGTGCGGGTTTCCAGCATGCCCGGGAAGGATCCCTTGCGCTCGCCGAGGGTGAGGGTACGGGAAGCGTCATCCCAGTGGATCGGGATGGTCGCATAGGCGCCCTTCTCGTAGCCGTAGGTCACGCCGTCATCCTCGTAGAGGGTGAAGTCGGCGTCGCGGCCGGCATAGACGTAGAGGCGGATATTGTCGGCGGGTTTCTCGTCGGACCACTGCATGTCGGGACCGAAGGGAATGATGGAACCGGCACGGACGTAGAGCGGGATGCGCTCGTAGGGCGCATCGGCCGTAAGCGTCTGGCCGCCTGCGATATAGGCGCCCGTATAGAAGTCGTACCAGCCGCCTTCCGGGAAATAGACCTCGCGGCTGCGGGCCTTGTATTCGTACACCGGGCAGGGCATGAGGGCCGGGCCGAACATCCACTGGTCGGAAAGGTCGCGGACCTTCGGGTCGCCGGGGAAATCCATCGGCAGGCCGCGCATCATCGTATAGTCCTCGAAATGCACCGCGCCGGCCAGGGAATACAGGTACGGCATCAGGTTATACCGGAGTTTCATGTAGGAGAGGATGCTCTCATAGGCCTGGGAGCCCTCCGGAGCGATGTTCCAGAGTTCACGGCGGGGATACTGCCCATGGGTGCGGAACAGCGGCACGAAGGTGCCGAACTGGTGCCAGCGGGTCTGGAGTTCCTGCCACTCGTCAGCATTCGCAGGATTGTGGAACTTGTTCATCACGGAGAAACCGCCGATGTCCATGCCCCACATGGGAAGGCCCGCCATCGAATAGTTCAGGCCGGCCGCCATCTGCATGCGCATGTCGTACCAGGACGTGCCGATGTCGCCGCTCCAGGAGGCTGTGGAATAGCGCTGGAGGCCGGCGAAACCGTTCCGGGTCAGGAGGAACACCCGCTTGTCGGGATCCACCGCCCGCTGGCCGTTGTAGATGGCGTCGGCATTCACGAGGGAATAGGCGTTCAGATACTCCGTGGACGGTCCCAGGGCCGTCGGGGTCAGGAGCCACTTGAGGTAGTCCATAGGCAGGCAGTCGCGGAGGTTCGGTTCGCTCGCGTCCATCCACCAGGCGTCGATCTTCTTCCCGTAGCGGCTGTACAGGGTTTCGTCCATCTGGCGCCAGAACATCTTCCGGCCACCCTCCGAATAGGCGTCGTAGAAGGACTGTCCATGGCCCAGCCAGTCCACGATGGCCGTGTCCTCGGCATGGGTGTAGGCGTAGCCCGCCGCCTTGAGTTCCTTGTAATGTTCCGTATTGGTGTAGAACTTGGGCCACACGCTGATCATGAACCGGCCGTGCATCGCATGCACGTCGTCCAGCATCTTCTCCGGGTCGGGGAAACGGGTCTCGTCGAACTCGTGACTTCCCCACTGGTCCTCCTTCCAGTACATCCAGTCCTGGACGATGTTGTCCACCGGAATGCCCCGCCGGCGCATTTCGGCGAGCGTACCGACAAGTTCATCCTGCGTGGTATAGCGCTCGCGGCTCTGCCAGAAGCCCAGGGACCACTTCGGGTACAGGGAGGCCTTGCCCGTGAGGGTGCGGTAGCCGCTGATCACTTCGTCATAGGTTTCTCCCGCCATGAAGTAGAAGTCCACCTGCGGCTCGAACTCGGACCAGAAACTCAGACGGGACTGCTCCTCCGCGCTCTGCGGGACACCCACTTTCAGGCTGAAGTAGGACACGCCGCCGTCGGGTTGCCAGAACACTTCCACGGGCTTCCGTTCCCCGGCCTCGAAATGGACGCAGTAGCGGAAACTGTTGGGGTTCCAGGCCGGACGCCAGCGGCGGGACATGACTTCCTCGCCGCCGATCTTCGTGCCCTGGAAGCCGGCGTAATACTGGGTGAAGTAGTAATCCCCGGCGACCAGCGCCTCGATTTCACCCTCATATTTCACGAAGGCGCCTTCGAGCGGAATCTTGGGAAGGTCCGCGATCAGGCGTTCATTCTCATAATCCAGCGTTTCCTCCCGCTGGACGAGCGTCTGCCCGTCCCGGGTATGGTAGGTTCCCGTGAGGGCGCCTTCCTTCCCGTCCTTGTCATAGAGCTTGAACACGTCGCCCAGATGCTGGTACGGGTTGGGGTTGCCCCAGCGGCTCAGGGAGTAGGCGTCGAACAGGAGGCCGTACCCCTTGGACGAGACGATGAAGGGAATGCTGATCTTGGTGTTGTACTGGTACAGTTCCTCGTTCAGGCCCTTGTGGTCGAACTCGCCCGTCTGCTGCTGTCCGAGACCGTAGAAGGCCTCGTCGGCGGGAGAATCGAACACGACCCGGGTGGAGAAAGCCTTCTTTCCTTCCACCTCGATGGGGGCGAAGGACATCTGCCCGCCGGTGCCGGAAGCAAGAAGCAGTTTTCCGGAAGCATCCGTGAAGGACAGTTTTCCGTCCTTCGGGTCCACGCGGGCGACGACCTCTCCGGTCGAAACCTTCACGACGCCCTCCTCCATCTCCACGGAGAACCGCGTCTTCTCTTTCACGGGCAGCACCACCAGACTCTTCCGGTCATGGAAGGTGCCGTCCGGCGTCGCGGACACCCGGACGAGTTTCGGGCCCATGACCTGCAGGCGGACCTGCGACGGAGCGCCCGGCTGAACGTTTTCCAATTTCACGGTCACGGTGTCACCCTTGACCTTGTAACCGCTTTGGCACCCCTGCAAAGCCAGCAGGAGTCCCAGTCCCAAAATCAGTGTTCCTTTCATACTTACAAATATAACGAATATTTTGAATCCTCGGCATTTTCCCGTAACTTCGCTCCATTAGGAGATACAGGACCGATATGGAAAGAACTTGGCGTTGGTTTGGCAGGAAAGACAGGATCACCCTGGCCATGCTCCGGCAGATCGGGGTGGAAGGCATCGTCACCGCCCTGCATGACGTCCCGCTGGGACAGGTATGGACCCGGGAAAAGATCCGCGACCTGAGGGAATGCATCGAGAGTTACGGCATGCGCTGGAGCGTGGTGGAGAGCCTACCGGTCGTGGAGACCATCAAGTACGGCGGTCCCGACCGGGACGAACAGATCGAAGTGTACAAGCAGTCCCTCCGGAACCTCTCCGCGGAGGGGATCCACTGCATCTGTTACAACTTCATGCCCGTGCTGGACTGGGCCCGGACGGACCTCCTGCACCGGAACCCCAACGGTTCCACGAACCTGTATTTCAATTACGCGGAGTTCGCTTATTTCGACATTTACATTCTGAAGCGTCCCGGCGCCCGGGAGGAATGGGCCGCCCTGCGGTTCCCGGAAGGAGTCGGCGAAGGCCGCGACGTCCTGGCCGAGGCCGACGCCCTCGCGAAGACCATGACGCCCGAAAAGGACCACCAACTGGTGGAGAACATCGTCATCAAGACCCAGGGCTTCGTTTCCGGCAACTTCAGCGAGAACGACGAGGCCCCCGTGCAGAAGTTCCGCGAGTTCCTGGACCTGTACAAGGGTATTGACAAGGCGCAACTGAGGGCCAACCTGAAATACTTCCTCGAGGCCATTATGCCGGTATGCGAGGAGTGCGGCATGGACATGTGCGTCCATCCGGACGACCCGCCCATCGAGATTCTGGGCCTCCCCCGCATCGTCCGCACGGAAGATGACATCCAGTGGTTCCTTGACGCCGTCCCGAACAAGCATAACGGCCTGACCTTCTGCGCCGGTTCCCTGTCGGCCGGTGCCTACAACAACGTGGTGGAGATGGCCCGGAAGTTCGCTTCCCGCACGCATTTCGTGCACCTGCGCTCCTGCCACATCTTCCCGAACGGGGACTTTACCGAGGCCTCGCACCTCGGCGGCCGCGCGGACCTCGTCGAACTGTGCCGGATCTTCGAGAAGGAGAACCCTTCCCTGCCCATGCGGGTGGACCACGGCATGACCTTCACCGACGAGCCCGGCGGCATCATGGACGAGTCCGCCCACGGGCACAACGCCGGCTATACGCTCCTCGGGCGCATGTTCGCCCTGGGTCAGGTGCAGGGCATCCTGGCCACGGTGGACCGCGAGCTCGGCATCGAATACAAGCAACCCGGATTCTTTGATTGAACAAGATGAAACTGACAGATATCCTGAGCGGTTCCTACGATGCCGCCGAGTGGGAACGGAAAGGTTACGAAGTTCCCCGTTTCGACATCCAGGCCATCCGTAAGAAGACCGCCGAGAGACCCACCTGGGTCCATTTCGGCGGCGGAAACATCTTCCGCGCCTTCCCGGCCGCCATCCTGAACGACGCCCTGAACACGGGCAAATACGACCGCGGCGTCATCGTGGCGGAAACCTTCGACTTCGAGGTCGTCGACAAGGCCTACAAGCCGTATGACAACCTGTCCCTGCTGGTATCCCTCCGCAGCGACGGAACCGTGGGAAAGAAGGTGATCGCGAGCGTCACCGAGGCGCTGAAGGCGGACCGGTCGTTCGAGGACTGGAACCGCCTGGAGGAGATCTTCCGGAATCCGTCCCTGCAGATGATCTCCTTCACCATCACCGAAAAGGGCTACGGGTTCAACGAGGCGGACCTCGCACGAGGCCTGGACGCCGTCTTCGCCATGGGCAAGGTCACGGCCCTGCTGCTGGAACGGTTCAAGGCCGGCGCACTGCCCCTGACCGTCCAGTCCATGGACAACTGCTCCCACAACGGCGACAAGGTGAAGGCCGGTGTGCTGGCCTATGCCGAGCGCTGGGTCCGGGACGGCCTGGCCCCCCAGGCCTTCCTGTATTACCTGAAAGACGAAAGCAAGATCACCTTCCCGTGGTCCATGATCGACAAGATCACGCCCCGTCCGCATGGGAAAGTGAAGGAACTGCTCGCTGCCGACGGCTTCGAGGACAACGACTACATCGAGACGGAAAAGCATACCTTCACCGCCCCGTTCGTGAATGCGGAAGAGGTGCAGTATCTGGTGATTGAAGACAGTTATACGAACGGCCGTCCGCCGCTGGACCTGGGCGGGGCGCTCTATACCGCCCGGGAGACCGTGGACAAGGTGGAGACGATGAAGGTCACGACCTGCCTCAATCCCCTCCACACGGCGATGTCCATCTACGGATGTATGCTGGGCTATACGCTCATCTCGGCCGAGATGCAGGATCCGGACCTCCGTTCCTTCGTCCAGAAACTCGGCTACATCGAGGCCATGCCCGTGGTGACGGATCCCGGCGTCCTGAATCCCTACGAGTTCATCGGCGCGGTCATCGGCCGCCGCCTGCCCAACCCGTTCATGCCCGACGCCCCGCAGCGCATCGCCATGGACACGTCGCAGAAACTGTCCATCCGCTTCGGCGAGACGATCAAAAAGTACCTCAACCGCGGGCTGGACACGGACAATCTCGTCCTGATCCCGCTCACCCTCGCCGGCTATGCCCGGTACCTGAAGGGCGTCCGGGACGACGGAACCTCCTTCGAGCCCTCGCCGGACCCGATGCTCGCCGAACTGCAGGACATCGTAGCCCCGCTGGAAATCGGCCGGGAGGAGCAGGATTACAGTTGCCTGAAAGCCCTTTACAGCCGGAGGGATGTCTTCGGCCTGGACCTGTATGAGGCCGGACTCGGCGAAAGGATTGAGGGCATGGTGAAAGAACTCTTCGCGGGCCCCGGCGCCGTGCGCCGCGTCCTGCACAAATACGTCAGCGAACGATAAGGAGCCGGCATGGCAGACATGAAATCCCTGGCCAAGGATACGGCCATCTACGGACTCAGCAGCATCATCGGGCGATTCCTGAATTACCTGCTGGTTCCCCTTTATACCTACAAGATCGCGGCCGCCAGCGGCGGCTACGGCGTCATCACGAACCTGTACGCCTATACGGCGCTGCTGCTGGTCATCCTCACCTACGGCATGGAGACGACCTTCTTCCGCTTCGCCAACAAGGAGGGCGAAGACCCGAAGATGGTCTATTCCTCCATCCTGAGGATGGTGGGCTTCACGTCGATGCTGTTCGTGGCGCTGGTCCTCGCCTTCATCGGCCCCATCTCTACGGCGATGGGCTATCCGGAGCATCCGTCCTACATCTGGTCGCTCGCCATCGTCGTGGCCCTGGACGCCTTCCAGGCCATCCTGTTCTCCTACCTCCGGTACCAGAAACGGCCCCTGAAGTTCGCCGCGCTGAAACTCCTGTTCATCGGCCTGAACATCGCCCTGAACCTGGTGTATTTTGTCCTGCTTCCGCACCTGTACGAAGGGAATCCAGACCTGTGGGGACGCCTGTACGACCCGGCCGTAGGCGTCGGTTACGTGTTCTATATCAATCTGTTCTGCACGTCCATCGTCACCTTCTTCTTCGCGAAAGAGCTGAAAGGGATCGGCTATGGATTCGACAAGGACCTGTGCAGGCGGATGCTCTCCTACAGTTGGCCCATCCTGGTACTCGGCATCGCCGGCATCCTGAACCAGACGGCGGACAAGATCCTGTTCCCGAAAGTGTACCCCGGGGCCGATGCCAACGCCCAACTAGGCATCTACGGGGCGGCCACCAAGATCGCCATGATCATGGCCCTCATCACCCAGGCCTTCCGCTACGCCTACGAACCGTTCGTCTTCGGGGCCTCCCGTGACAAGGACAACAAGGAGACTTATGCGAAGGGTATGAAGTATTTCGTCATCTTCACGCTCCTGGCCTTCCTGTGCGTGATGGCCTACATGAACATCCTCCGCTACATCATCAAGAGCGACTACTGGGAAGGCCTCCGCGTCGTCCCCATCGTGATGGCTGCGGAAATGATGATGGGCATCTACTTCAACCTGTCTTTCTGGTACAAACTCACGGACCGGACCATCTGGGGCGCCGTCTTCTCCGGCATCGGCTGTGCCGTCCTCATCGGCATCAACGTGTTCCTGGTGCCCAAGTACGGCTACATGGCCTGCGCCTGGGGCGGATTCGCGGGATACGGGACGGCGATGCTGCTGTCGTATTTCGTGGGGCAGAAGTATTATCCGATCGCCTATCCGCTCAAGGATCTGGCCGTCTATACGCTTCTGGCCGCTGTTCTGTTCGCGGGTATTACCCTGTCCAACAGCCATTTGGGCTTCTGGCCAGCACTTCTTGTGAATACCGCGCTGGTGGCCTTGTTCGGGCTGTATATCATCAAGAAGGACCTGCCCCTGTCGGGGCTTCCCGTCATCGGGAAATATTTCAAATAATACGATATCCCTGTGCGCATCATGACAAGAGTAAGATTAGCGGCAACGCTGCTGCTCCTGACCCTGGGCCTGTCGGCCCTGGCCGCCCAGCGGGACACCCTCCGGATCCTGGCCATCGGGAACAGTTTCTCCCAGGACGCCATCGAACAGAACCTCTGGGAACTGTTCGATGCGGAAGGGATTCCGGTCATCGTCGGAAACCTGTACATCGGCGGCTGCACGCTGCAGCGGCACTACAACAACAGTCTCGGGAATATCCCGGATTACCGGTACCGCAAGGTCGTTGACGGCGTCCGGACCGACACGCCCGGCTATACGCTGGAGATGGGCCTTGCCGACGAACCCTGGGATGTGGTGAGCCTGCAGCAGGCAAGCGGCGTATCCGGTCTGTATGACACGTATCAGCCCTACCTGAAGGATCTGATCGGCTTTGTCAAGGCCCGTACCCGGGATGGAGTCCGGCTGGTCTGGCACCAGACCTGGGCCTACAGTGCCGATGCCCCGCATCCGGAGTTCCCCATTTACGGAAGGAACCAGCAGGTCATGTATGCCGCCATCATGTACGCCGGCCGCCGGGCGGTGGAGGAGAACGGATTCTCGCAGGTCATTCCCTCCGGGACGGCCATCCAGAATGCCCGCGGCACGTCCCTGGGCGACACCCTCAACCGGGACGGTTACCATCTGGAACTCACCTATGGCCGCTTCACGGCCGCATGCACTTGGTTTGAGGCCCTCACCGGCCAAGACGTGACCCTGAATCCCTGGTATCCCGCCACCGTGGACCCGGAGTGCGCCCGTATCTGCAAGGAAGCGGCGCACAAGGCCTGCCTGAACCCCTGGAAGCCACAACCCTGATCTCTGTTTACGGCCTTCCTTTCTTCGTTTACCGCTTCCGCGTGTCCATGTGAACCGGCGACCATTTGACTTCGCCGTCGGAATCGCAGTGGACGCGGACGAGATAGTCGCCCGGCTCCGGATTGTTCTTTTCGCACATGGTGTCCAGCGTGAGATAGTGGACGCCGTTGTAGTTGCGCTCGTCCCAGGTATGGACGTGTCCGCAGAAGGCGCAGGTGACGTTCCACTTCTCGAACTGGTCCAGCAGGAAGAAGGTTTCCTCCCGGGTGAAAGTGGAGGCGAACTCGAAGAACTGAGGGCGGAAAATATTCGTATGCGAGAACACGAAGGTGTTGCGATACATGGAAGTACCGTCGTCATACTTGCCGTCCAGGATTCCCCGGTTGATGAGGTCGATCTGCGTCTTTCCCAGCGTGCCGCTGGCTGAATCCAGGAAAATGAGGTGGTCGAAGGCGAAATCCCCGTCCTCCAGCATCACGATCACGTCGATCTCATAGAAAGAGGAATGGAAGATATTGGACCACAGGGCCCACCCGTTGTGCGTGATGTCGTGGTTTCCCACCACCGGGAAGAACGGATAGACGATTTCGTCGTACTGGAGCATGAGGGGCGACTCGTCCGGATTGTCATTGCTCACGTACTCATAGTCATTCACCTTGCGGTAATTCTTTTCCACATACCGTGATTTGGCTTCCTGCAGGAGGGAATCCAGGGTGACATAATATTCCGCCTTGGTATCCGCGATGTCCCCCAGATGCGCGTAGAAGAGGTCGTCGTCCCGCAGGCCGATGGAAAGCATCTCGTCCATGCGGCCCGAGTCGTTCGTCACATGGCTGTCCGCCCCCACGAGGAAGGTGTAGTCCCCGTCGGCCACCAGCCATATCTTGTCATTGTAATGGTTCCGGTAAAACAGTTCGGACATTTTCACGCGGTTCTCGACCGCCGTTCCGGCCACGAGGACGCCGATGGGGCTCACCTTGTCGCAGGAGGCCAGGGACAGGCTCAGTATGGAAAGGGATAACAGTGTCTTTTTCATCTTCTTACAGCACATAGTGGAGACCGAGTTTCAGGGAGGTTTCATACCGGGTGGCCAGCTGGCTCATGCTGCCGGCCGGGCGGACGTTGAACTCGCCGTAGAGTTTCATCGCGGCGCTGAGCGTCGCATGGAACCGCACGCCCCAGTTGATGTTCCAGTTCTCGTAGTAGAACTGGTCGAAGTTGCGGAGGAACAGGCCCAGGTTCCAGGGATTCGACCGGGGCCGGATATTGACGCCCAGCCCGAAAGTCATCACCAGCGGTTCCGTATAGCCGGTGGTCGTATAGTCCCGGTATTCCTCCTTGACGCCGATCTTGTGGTAACGGACCAGGCTCTCGCCCAGACGGAGGTCCACATAGTCCGTTTCCCAGTATGCCGAAAGGTTGACGATGGGCTCGTTCACGTTCCAGCGGTCGTACCGGTTGAAAAGGAGACGGCCGTCGAAATACAGGTTGGTCCTGCCCAGGGGAAGCCGGTACGTGCCCATGACATCCACCGAATACAACTGCTTGAAAAACTGCACCTGCTCGCCGGCGGACACGCTCCAGCGGTCCGTCAAATGCCGGGTATAGATGGCCGTTTCCCCGATAAACCAACCGGTTACCACATTCTGGCCGCCCAGGAGGGTGCCGTCGATTACATTCCGGTGTTCGCCGTCATAAGCCCGGGATCCACTGTAGGTCTGTCCCCAGGCCAGCGACGAGGCCAGCAAGGCGATAGCGAGGGCAAGGCTATGTTTCTTCATCATCTTCCTGCTTGTTTGGACTTGCAAAAATAATTAAAAAACGCCCATTTACGGCACTTTTTTACTAACTTTGCCCACCCATTTTTAAATCACTTCAACATGAAGAACTGTTCAGTCGTTTTGACGCTCCTCGCCCTGGTCGCTGCCACCTCGTGCACCCAGGAACGGGCGGACGTGGGCCGGCTCGTGGAGAACTATGCCCTGGTGACCATCCCTGCCCCGGACCTGACGGGAATCACCGACAACGGAAAAGAAGTCCTGAAACTGTATCGCAAAGCCGCCGACGAGGTGGACAAGATCTATTGGCAGCAGTATTTCGGAGACGGAGAGGCCTTCCTCGGCTCCCTGACGGACCCTTCCGAAAAACTCTATGCCGGCATCAACTACGGTCCCTGGGACCGCATCGACGGGAAGCCCTTCCTGCCCGGATACGGCGCCCGGCCCGAAGGCGCCTGCTTCTACCCCTCGGACATGACCGCGGAGGAGTTCGACGCCTGGAGCGATCCCGACAAGAAAAGCCCCTACACGCTCGTCCAGCGGGCTGCCGACGGTTCCCTGAAGACCGTCTGGTACCATGACGCCTATGCCGATATCCTGGCCAACGTGGAGGGCCACTTGAACCGGGCCGCAGACGTCACGATCAAGGAAAGCGTCCGGCACTATCTCCTGGAGATGGTCAAGGGACTCAAGACGGACGATTACTACGACAGTTACAAGGCCTGGCTGGAGATGGAAGACAGCAAGATGGACCTCGTCATCGGCCCGATCGAGGCGGTGGACGACGCCCGCTACGGCACAAAGGCCTCCTACGGGGCGTATGTGCTCCTGAAGAACCTCCAGCGGACCGACGAACTCAGCGCCATCTCCGCCCGCATGCCCGAGTTGCAGCAGATGCTGCCCGGCGACGCGGCCGACCACGATTTCACGCCGGGTGCGAATTCCGACATCTTCTCCTGCAACGTGCTCTACTGCAGCGGCTACACCAATGCCGGATTCAAGGTCATCGGCATCAACTTCCCCTATGACGCGAAGATCCAGGAGGAACTGGGAACCCGTACCATCATCTTCGACAACATCATCCGCGAGAAATTCAACCGCACGGTCCATCCGGTGGGCAACGTGCTCCTGGAGGAGGTCTATCAGCCCCACCTGGACGCCAGCGCCTTCTACTGGACCATCGTCTTCCGCGAGATTGCGAAGGGACTGGGCGTGAAGGAGACGGTCAATGGCAAGGGAACAGTGGCGGAAGCCCTCGGAAACGAGGCCCTCGTCATCGAGAAGGCCAAGTCCAACGTGCTGGGTGCCTGGCTGTGCGCCCAGGAGGCGGAAGCCTACCACATCTCCGCCCTCTTCCAGAAAGAGGACGTCCTGACCACCTTCGTGACCAACACCATCCGTTCCACCCGTTTCGGCGCCGCGGACCCGACGGGCATCGCCAACATCATCGTCTATAACTACCTGCTCGAGAGCAAGGCCATCACCTGGAATCCTTCCGGCCGGTACAGCATCGACTATGACAAGACCTGGCAGGCCCTCGAGACCCTTGGCGCGGAGATCCTCCGCATCCAGGCCCACGGTGACATCGACGCGGCCCGCACCTGGATTGCCAAATACGGCGTCGCCGGTCCCGAGAGCCTGTCCGACAAGCGGGCGCTCGAGAGCGCGGGAATCCCCGTGGACATCCGCTTTTCCTATGAATAAACTTCCAAAGCAAGCCTAACGATACCATGTTCAAGAATTTCACCGGTTTCAACCTGGTCGAACAAATGCATAGGCTGCGCCAGAAAAACAGACTCAGCGCAGCCATCCTGAGAAAAAAGAGTCTCGGACTCATCTTTGTCGCCATCATCGTCCTCATCCTCTGGTTCCTGCCCACGGAATCCTTCGGGATCGACGGTCTCACGCAGGTCCAGCAGCGGATCATCGCCATTTTCGTCTATGCCACGCTGATGTGGGTCCTGGAACTGGTTCCCGCCTGGGCGACCTCGGTTTCCATCATGGTCCTGCTCCTGCTCTGCACATCCGATTCCGGCATCAAATGGATCTGCAATCCCGACACCGCCGGCCAACTCCTCAGTTACAAGCAGGTCATGGCCAGTTTCGCAGACCCTGTCGTGATGCTCTTCATCGGCGGTTTCGTCCTCGCCATCGCCACCACCAAGACCGGCCTGGACGTCCACCTCGCCCGGGTGCTGCTCACCCCCTTCGGCAAGAAGAGCGAGAACATCCTCCTGGGCTTCATGCTGGTGACCGCCCTGTTCTCCATGTTCATCAGCAACACGGCCACCACGGCCATGATGCTCACCTTCCTCACCCCTGTTTTCAAGCAGCTTCCCGAGGCCGGGAAGGGCCGTACCGCCATGGCGCTCAGCATCCCCATCGCCGCCAACCTGGGCGGTATGGGCACCCCCATCGGCACCCCGCCCAATACCATCGCCCTCAAATACCTGAACGACCCGGAAGGGCTGAACCTGGGCATCGGCTTCGGCCAGTGGATGCTGTTCATGGTTCCCCTCGTGATCGTCATGATCCTCATCGCCTGGACGCTCATCAAGAAGATGTTCCCGTTCTCCCAGAAGACCATCGAACTCAAGATCGACGGCGAGATGAAGCGGGGCAAGGAAACCACCCTCGTCATCGTCACGATGATCGTCACCATCCTCCTGTGGATGCTGGACACTTTCACCGGAATCAACACCTACACGGTGGCACTCATTCCCTTCGCGGTGTTCGCCATGGCCGGCATCATCAGCAAATATGACCTGGAAGAGATCAACTGGTCGGTCATCTGGATGGTCGCCGGCGGCTTCGCCCTGGGTTACGCCATGAACGGATCCGGCCTCGCGGCCCTGGTGGTCCGTGCCATTCCTTTCGGCAACTTCTCGCCGCTGCTGATCGTCCTCCTCTCCGGCCTGCTCTGCTACGGCCTGTCCAACCTGATTTCCCACTCCGCCACGGCGGCCCTCCTCATGCCGATCCTCGTGGTCGTGTGCACGGCCATGGGTGACAAACTTGCGGCCGTGGGCGGCACTTCCACCGTCCTGATCGGCGTAGCCATCGCCTCCAGCAGCGCCATGATCCTCCCGATCTCCACGCCGCCGAACGCGCTGGCCTATGCCACGAACCTCATCCAGCAGAAGGACATGGCCCGGATGGGTGTCATCATCGGCGTCATCAGCATCGTCCTGGGATACCTGGTGCTCTTTGCCGCCGGTTCGCTGCATATCGTCTAAAAGCACCGGTTACCATGAAAAGACATCTGATCCTTTTGCTTCCCTTGCTGGCGGCAGTCGTTTCTTGCCGACAGACGAAATCCCCGTTCGACCGCGAAGTGGCGAATTACGCCCTCGTGGACATCGAGGTGCCCGACCTGAGCGGCATCACCGACAACGGAAAGGAAGTGCTCGACCTCTACCGCTATGCGGCCGACGAGGTGGATGCCATCTACTGGGAGCAGTATTTCGGGGACAGGCAGGAACTCCTGGACGGGATCGCCGATCCGGTCCAGCGGACCTTCGCGGAGATCAATTACGGCCCCTGGGACCGCATGACCGGGAAATCCTTCGTGGAAGGCTACGCCGACCGCCTTCCCGGCGCCGGTTTCTATCCGGCGAATATGACCCGGGAGGAGTTCGACGCCTGGGAGAATCCGGACAAGGACAGCCCCTACACCCTCATCCGCCGCGCAGCCGACGGGTCGCTCGAAGCGGTATGGTACCACGACGCCTACAAGGAGCATATCGACAAGATTTCCAACTTCCTGAAGGCAGCGGCCGACATCACGATCAAGCCCAGCGTGCGGACTTACCTCCAGAGCAAGGCGGAAGCCCTCCGGACCGACCGCTACTACGAGAGTTCGCTGGCCTGGCTGGACATGGAAGACAGCAAGATGGACCTTGTCATCGGCCCCAATGAAGTGACGGACGATGAGTTGATGGGCCTCAAGCGCTCGTATGAGGCCTATGTCCTGCTCAAGAACGAGGCGCATACCCGCGAACTGATGCAGTACGTCTCCCGCCTCACCGAGTTCCAGGAGGACCTCCCCGGCGACCCGGCCTACAAGACTTTCCAGCCCGGAGCCGGTTCCAACATCTTCTCCTGCGACGCCCTCTATTATGCCGGAAAGGCCAATGCCGGCGTGAAGGTCATCGCCCTGAACCTGCCCTTCGACACCGATGTCCAGCGCGACCGCGGCACCCGCACCATCCTGCTGGAGAACATCATCCACACCAAGTACAACCACATCGTCGGTCCCGGCGGCCGGGTCCTGCTGGAGCCCGATTACGCCGAGCACCTCTCCTCCGACGCCTTCTTCTGGAACATCGTTTTCCGCGAGGTGGCCCACGGACTGGGGGTGAAGGAGACCATCGACGGGAAAGGCAGCGTGGACGAAGCGCTGGGAAACGCCGCCACCACCCTGGAGGAAGTGAAGGCCAATACGGCCGGCGTCCTGCTGGTGGGCATGCTCCAGAAGCACGTGGACATCCATCATCTCTTCACCAAGGAAGATGCCCTGACCACGTTCTTCGCTTCCCTCGTGCGTTCGGAACGTTTCGGTGAAGGCACCGCCATGGGCCGCGCCAACATCATCATTTACAACTATCTGGCTGAGGCGGGCGCCTTCCAGCGCAAGCCCACGGGACAATATTCGCTGGATTACAAGAAGATGGAAGCCGCGCTTTCCGACCTCACCGCCCTGGTGCTCAAGACGCAGGCGACCGGCGACAAGGCCTTTGCCGAACAGTTCGAAGCCCGTTACGGCAAACTTTCGCCCGATTACGACGCCGACCGCATGAACCTGGGCCTGGAGAGGATCCCCGCGGACATCCGGTTCAATTTCAAGCGGTAGAGGATCTCGTCCAATACTACGGCTACGAAATCGAGCTTAACAACGACCTCGAACTCAAGTTCAACAAGGCCGGCCAACTCTTCAGCATGGACGACTAAGTGTTGGCTTGAGACGTGATAAAAGGACGGATCCCGAGACGGTCCGTCCTTTTTGTGTATCTGTCCCCCGGGGATGCTTCATATTTGAAAACAAATCGCTATCTTTGAAAGATAAACTGATAGCCATCTATGAAAAAAATCATCGAATGCGTACCCAACTACAGCGAGGGACGCGATAAAGGCATTATCGACCAGATCGTTGCGGCGATTGCGGCCGTGGAAGGCATCAAGGTGCTGGATGTGGATCCGGGCGAGGCGACGAACCGCACGGTCGTGACGTTCGTGGGAGAGCCGGAGCCGGTGCTCGAAGCCGCTTTCCAGGGGGCAGCAAAGGCCAAGGAATTGATTGACATGCGGTTCCATCACGGGGCCCATCCGCGTAGCGGAGCCACCGACGTGCTTCCGCTCATCCCCGTCTCGGGCATTACCCTCGAGGAATGCGCCGTGCTGGCCCGCGGACTGGCCGAGCGCCTGTACAAGGAACTGGGTATCCCCTGCTACTGCTATGAGGCGGCGGCGTTTACCCCGGAGCGGCGGAATCTCGCCGTCTGCCGGGCAGGCGAATACGAGGCCCTGCCCGAGAAGATGGCCGACCCGGCGCGCAAGCCGGACTTCGGCGGCGCCTATGACGAGGTCGCCGCGAAAGCCGGCGCCACGAACGTGGGCGCCCGCAACTTCCTCATCGCGGTCAACTACAACCTGAACACCACTTCCACCCGCCGCGCGATGGCGGTCGCCTTCGACGTGCGCGAAAAGGGACGCAAGGCCCGCGAGGGCGGTTCCCTGACCGGCAAGTTGCTGAAGGACGAGAAAGGCGAACAGATCTGGATTCCCGGCACGCTGAAGGGCTGCAAGGCCATCGGCTGGTACATCGACGAATACGGTATCGCGCAGGTGTCCATGAATATCACCGACATCGACACGGTGCCCCTGCACGTGGCTTACGAGGAAGTGTGCCGCGCCGCCGCGGCCCGCGGGCTCAAGGTCACCGGCGTGGAAATCGTGGGCCTGGTCCCGAAGCGGGTGCTGATCGACGCGGGCAAGTTCTATCTGGAAAAGCAGCAGCGGTCGCTGGGCATTTCCGAGGAGGAGATCATCAAGATCGCGGTCAAATCCATGTCCCTGGACGACCTCAAGCCCTTCAACCCGAAGGAGAAGGTCATCGAATATCTGATGGAGGATGAGGCAGAACTCGCTGAGAAAGAGCGTCTTGTCCGGATGACTGTCAAGGGATTTGCTGCGGAGACGGCCTCCGAATCCGCGGCCCCCGGCGGCGGATCCATATCGGCCTACATGGGCGCGCTGGGCGCCGCCCTCGCCACCATGGTCGCGAACCTGTCCGCCCACAAGCGCGGCTGGGACGACCGCTGGAAGGAATTCTCCGACGTCGCCGAAAAGGGCCAGGCCCTGATGGCGGAACTCCTCGCCCTGGTCGATGAGGACACGGCCGCCTTCAACCGGATCATGGACGTGTTCTCCATGCCCAAGGGCACGCCTGAGGAGAAAGCGGCACGCGCCGCCGCGATGGAAGAGGCGACGCTTTACGCCGCATCGGTACCCCTGAAGACCATGGAAGCGTCCCTGAAGGCACTTCCGCTGGCCCTCGAGATGGCGCAGAAGGGCAACCCTGCATCGGCCTCCGACGCGGGCGTCGCGGCCCTCGCCGCCGTCGCCGGCATCCGCGGCGCCGCCCTCAACGTCCGCATCAACGCCGCCGGCCTTACGGACAAGGCCCCGGCGGAGCCCCTCCTGAAGCGCGCCGACGCCATCGTCGCCGAGGCCCTCGCCCTGCAGGAGGAAGTGCTGGATGAAGTGAACAGGCATATCGACAACTAGATAATGACCATGAACAAGTTCCAAGAAGAAATACTCGCGGGCATCCCGGCGGAACTGCCGGAGGTGAAACCCTACGACCCGGAAATCAACCACGCTCCCAAGCGGAAGGATATCCTCACGGACGAGGAGAAAGTATTGGCTCTCAAGAACGCCCTCCGGTATTTCCCGGAGCGGCATCACGCCGTGTTGGCAAAAGAGTTTGCCGAAGAACTCCACAAGTACGGCCGCATCTATATGTACCGCTTCCGCCCGTCTTACGAGATGTACGCGAGACCTATTGACGAGTATCCGGCGAAATCGCGCCAAGCGGCGGCCATCATGGCCATGATCCAGAACAACCTGGACCCGCGCGTGGCGCAGCATCCGCATGAACTGATCATCTACGGCGGCAACGGCGCCATCTTCCAGAACTGGGCGCAGTACCGCCTGGTCATGCAGTACCTGGCCACCATGACGGACGAGCAGACGCTCGTCATGTACTCCGGCCATCCGCTGGGCCTGTTCCCCAGCCACAAGGACGCCCCGCGGGTGATCGTCACCAACGGCATGGTCATCCCGAACTATTCCAAGCCGGACCACTGGGAGAAGTTCAACGCCCTGGGCGTGAGCCAGTACGGCCAGATGACGGCCGGATCGTATATGTACATCGGCCCGCAGGGCATCGTCCACGGGACAACCATCACGGTGATGAATGCTGCGCGGAAGCAATTGAAGGCCAAGGGCCTGAATGGCGACGACCGTGGCGGACTGCTGTTCGTGACGGCGGGCCTCGGCGGCATGTCCGGCGCGCAGCCCAAGGCAGGAAACATCGCCGGCGTCGTGAGCGTCACGGCGGAGATCAACCCCAAGGCCGCGGAAAAGCGCTACGCGCAGGGCTGGGTCGATGAACTTCATACGGACCTGGACGAACTCATCCCGCGCATCCGCAAGGCGGTCGCCGCAAAGGAGGTCGTCTCCCTCGCCTACGTGGGCAACATCGTGGACCTGTGGGAGCGGCTTGCCGACGAAGGCGTGCACGTGGACCTGGGCTCCGACCAGACTTCCCTCCACAACCCGTGGGCGGGCGGCTACTACCCCGTGGGCTACAGCCTCGAGGAGTCCAAGAAGATGATGGCCGAAGAGCCCGAACGCTTCAAGGAGGCTGTCCAGGCCTCGCTCCGCCGTCACGTCGCCGCCATCAATCGCTTGGCTGACAAGGGAATGTATTTCTTCGACTACGGCAACGCCTTCCTCCTGGAGAGTTCCCGCGCCGGGGCCGATGTCCTCAAAGCCGACGGCTCTTTCCGCTATCCGTCCTATGTGCAGGACATCATGGGCCCGCTCTATTTCGACTATGGGTTCGGTCCGTTCCGCTGGGTATGCATGAGCGAGAAGCCGGAGGATCTGGCGAAGTCCGACGCCCTCGCCGTGAAGGTCCTCGGCGAGATCGCCGCCACCGCCCCCGAGGAAATCGCCGGGCAGATGCGCGACAACATCCACTGGATCGAGGAGGCCGGCCGGAACCACCTCGTCGTGGGCTCCCAGGCCCGCATCCTCTATGCCGACTGCGAGGGCCGCACGAAGATCGCCCTCGCCTTCAACGAGGCCATCCGCAAGGGAGAAATCACCGCCCCCATCGTCCTGGGGCGCGACCACCACGACGTGTCCGGCACCGATTCCCCGTTCCGCGAGACGTCCAACATCTATGACGGCTCGCAGTTCACCGCCGACATGGCCGTCCAGAACGTCATCGGCGACGGCTTCCGCGGCGCCACGTGGGTGTCCATCCACAACGGCGGCGGCGTGGGCTGGGGCGAAGTCATCAACGGCGGCTTCGGCATGGTCATCGACGGCAGCGAAGACAGCGACCGCCACATCCGCGAAATGCTGTTCTGGGACGTGAACAACGGCATCGCCCGCCGTTCCTGGGCCCGGAACGAAGGAGCCCGTTTCGCCATCGAACGCGAAATGGCCCGCACCCCCGGCCTGAAGGTCACCCTGCCCAACCTCGCCGACGAATCCCTTATCCGCAAAACACTGAACCAGCTATGATCCATAAAATCTCCACGGGCCGCATCACCCTCGAGCGCCTGAAAGAAATCATCGACAACCACGCCACCCTCGTCCTCTCCGACGAAGCGACGGCCGCCATCCTCAAGTGCCGCCGCTACCTGGACAAGAAGATGGAAGACCCGGAAAAGCCCATGTACGGCATCACGACGGGTTTCGGCTCCCTGTATAACGTATCGATCCCCGCCGACGAACTCTCGCAACTCCAGCACAACCTGGTGATGTCGCACGCCTGCGGCGCCGGCGAGACCGTCCGTCCGCAGATCGTGAAGCTGATGCTCTTCCTCAAGGCCCAGAGCCTCTCCTACGGGCATTCCGGCGCCCAGCTGATTACCGTTCAGCGGCTCATCGACATATTCAACGAGGACATTCTCCCCGTCGTGTACCAGCAGGGTTCGCTGGGCGCTTCCGGCGACCTCGCTCCCCTCGCCCACCTGAGCCTTCCGCTCATCGGCCTGGGCGAAGTCCTGTACAAGGGAGAGGTGCGTCCCGCCGCGGAAGTCTGGAAGGAAAAGGGCTGGGAGCCCATCACCCTCCAGTCCAAAGAGGGCCTCGCGCTCCTGAACGGCACCCAGTTCATGAGTGCCCATGCGGTCTGGTCGCTGCTCAAGAGCATGCGGCTGTCCAAGTGGGCCGACCGCATCGCCGCCATGTCCCTGGACGCCTATGACGGCCGCATCGAACCGTTCCTGCCCTTGACGCATCTCCTCCGTCCGCATACCGGCCAGATCGAGACCGGGAAGCGCTTCCTCGCCACCCTGGAGGGCAGCGAACTCATCCGCCGCCCCAAGGAGCATGTGCAGGACCCTTACAGTTTCCGCTGCATCCCGCAGGTCCACGGCGCCGTGAAGGACAACATCATGTATGTCAAGTCGGTGATCGAGAACGAGATCAATTCCGCCACGGACAACCCGAACATCTTCCCGGACGAAGACATGGTCATCTCCGCCGGCAACTTCCACGGCGAGCCCATCGCCATCCCGATGGACGCGCTCGCGATTGCGATGTCCGAGCTCGCAAGCATCTCTGAAAGACGCACTTATCAACTCATCCACGGGCTTCGCGGCTTGCCTAAATACCTGGTCGCCAATCCGGGCGTGAACAGCGGTTTCATGATTCCGCAGTACACGGCCGCGAGCATCGTCAGCCAGAATAAGGGCCTTTGCTGGCCCGCCTCCTGCGACTCCATTCCCTCTTCCCAGGGACAGGAAGACCATGTGAGCATGGGCTCCAACGCCGCGACGAAACTCGTCCGCGTGGTGGACAACGTGGAAACCGTCCTGGGCATCGAACTCTTCAACGCCGCCCAGGCCCTCGAGTTCCGCCGCCCGGCCAAGAGCTCCCCCATCCTGGAGCGCATCTTCGAAGACTACCGCAAAGTCGTTCCCTTCATCGACAACGACACCTACATGCACCCGCTCATCGAGAAATCCGTCCAGTTCATCCGGCAGGAGCAGTACCTATGATCCTTATCAAAAACATCGGTGAACTCGTCGGGATCGTACCGGCGGGCGTGCTGCGGAAGCAGGGCGCCGAGATGGCGGAGACGGGTGTATTGAAGGATGCCTGGCTCGTCATCGAGGACGGGAAAATTGCAGGATTCGGCAAGATGGCCGATCTGGTCGGCCATGACGACAACGACCTTTCCGTCATTCCCGGCACCAACTCGTCCGTCATTCCCGGCTCCGACCGGGAATCTATAGACGCGGAGGGCGGCCTGGTCATGCCGGCGTTCTGCGACAGCCATACGCACATCGTATATGCGGGGAGCCGGGACGGAGAGTTCCTGGACAAGATCAACGGGCTCAGCTACGAGGAGATCGCCGCCCGGGGCGGCGGGATCCTGAATTCCTCCGACCTGTTGCACGAGACGTCCGAGGACGAACTGTATGAGCAGTCGATGGTACGCGTCCGGGAAATGATGGCCAAGGGAACCGGCGCCCTGGAGATCAAGAGCGGCTACGGGCTGAATCCGGAGGATGAACTCAAGATGCTGCGGGTGATCCGGCGCATCAGGGAATCGGTTCCGGCGCTCGTCCGGATCACCTTCCTGGGTGCCCATGCCATCGGCCGGGGCTACACGCACGAAGGGTACGTGCAGGCGGTGGTCGATATGATGCCCAAGGCAGCGGAACTCGCTGATTTCGTGGATGTTTTCTGCGACGAAGGATTCTTCACGGTCGAGGATACGGACCGGATTCTCACCGCAGGAGCGGCCTGCGGCCTGCGGCCCAAGATCCATGCCAACGAACTGGCTGTGAGCGGCGGCGTACAGGTAGGCGTCAAGCACGGAGCCCTGTCGGTAGACCATCTGGAACGGACGGGGGATGCGGAAATCGAAGCACTGCGAGGCTCGGCCACGATGCCCACGATGCTGCCCGGCTCGTCCTTCTTCCTGGGCATTCCCTTCGGTCGGGCGAAGGAGTTCATCGGCGCGGGCCTCGGCGTCGCCCTGGCATCGGACTATAATCCCGGATCCTCCCCTTCCGGCGACATGCGGTTCGTGATGGCCCTCGGTTGCATCCGGATGCGCCTCACCCCCGTCCAGGCCATGAACGCCGTCACCCTGAACAGCGCCTATGCGATGGGCCTGAGCGACATCACCGGCTCCATCACCGTGGGCAAACGCGCCGACCTCCTCCTCACCCACCCCGGCTGGACCCTCACGAAGATCCCCTACCTCCACCAGACCCCCTTCCTCCGGACGGTCTTCCTGGGAGGCCGGGCGCTGGAATAACTCTCCTGCCTGCACGCGGGCAAGGTCTGTCATCCCTCCTCAGCGAATGTGATGAATTTCAGGACTTTCGGCAACAAATCCAATCCCAGCCTGATGCTGCTGCCCGGGCTGGGTGTTTCCTATAAGTTATTCCTTCCGCTGATTGAACTGCTGAAAGACAGATTCCATATCGTTGCCGTGGAGGTGGACGGCTTTATCCTCGGTGAATTCACCGCGTTCACCAGCATAGACGACCAGGCGGCACAGGCAAATGCGTATGTGAGAAGGCATTTGAATGAGCATCTGGACTGTGCCTACGGGCTTTCGATGGGAGGGAAGATCCTGTCGCGGATGATGGAACGCCGGGAAATCGTCATAGACCACGCCGTACTGGATGCCGCGCCGTTGTTACCTTTGCCGAAATGGCTCGTCGGCCCGCTTCGCCATTATCAGTGCGCGAATGTCTGGACCTGTTACCATGGGACCGCCTTCTGGAAATGGGTGTTCCACTCACATTACTTCGACGTGCTGCTTGACGAGTGCAGAAAAGTCTGGCCATACGGGAAAGGGCAGGCAGTTTTGGATGGATACAAGGACATTTATACGCACAAACTGGAGTCCATCGACGGGCCGGACATTCATTTCTGGCATGGCACCCAAGAGGCCTTCGTCGCCAAGCCGCAGGTGGAGCATCTGAAGATACTATGCCCGGACGCTCATGTGGAGGTCTTCCAGAAAATGAATCATGGCCAGTTGCTCATCGACCATCCGGAAGAGGTCGCCGCCCGGATCCTTACTTTCGTTTGCACTGAGGAAGACACTGAGCCGAAAGGAAATATCGTATTTTAGTGTTATTTTTGTCTTCGGCAAACCGAGGTTTATAAACCATGGATAAAGGACTGTTGACGCAAGCGCTGGCCAAATTCTTTCTGGGTGTGATCGTCATGGGAATTCTCCTGTTCCTCCCGGCCGGGTCTTTTCGCTATTGGCAAGGCTGGTTGCTGATGGGCATCCTGTTCGTGCCGATGTTTGCGGCCGGACTTGTGATGATGGGCAAGAATCCCGAGTTATTGCGGAAACGTCTGAACGCGAAGGAAAAGGAGGCGGAACAGAGGACCGTCGTGAAGTTGAGCGGACTGATCTTCCTGATCGCCTTCGTCGTAGCCGGGTTGAACTGGCGCTTTGGCTGGTGGATCTTGCCGAATTGGGCCGTATGGGCAGCCGCAGGGCTGTTTCTGGGGGCATATCTCTTGTATGCGGAGGTGCTGCGGGAGAATACTTACCTGTCCCGGACCATTGAGGTCCAGGAGAACCAGAAAGTCATCGACACAGGCCTATATGGCATTGTCCGGCACCCGATGTATATGGCTACTACCATTCTTTTCCTGGCGATGCCGTTGGTACTAGCCTCTCCTATCTCATTCATCGTCATGTCTGGTTACATCCCTGTGATTGCGAAGCGGATCAAGAACGAAGAGAAGGTGCTTGAGGAAGGGCTGGACGGATACGCCGAGTACAAGGAGAAGGTGAAGTACAGGATCCTGCCTTTGGTCTGGTAGATTTCCATGCTTCAGACCCAAGGTTTTGAGTAGAAAAGGTTGTGATCCGACAAATAAATCCTACATTTGAGAGATAATCCAGTAATTCTTGATTAAATGAATATGAAACGAATCGTAACAGCAGCAACGCTTCTTGCAGCCGTATTCGGTGCCTCGGCGCAAAATCCGTTATTCCTGAATAAGGCTTATAATTCAGACCCGCAGGCGAGGGTCTGGACCATGGACGGGAAGCCGACACTGTTCGTCTATGGTTCGAAAGACGAGAACACAAAGTATTATTGCTCAAGTAAATACGATGTTTTCTCAACGGAGGATATGATCCACTGGAAGGGAGGTCCCTCTTTCTCCTCCGAGGACATAAAATACAATGACGAGATCCTTTATGCCCCCGACTGCATAGAGAAAGACGGTAAGTATTACCTGTTCTATTCCCAGCCCGGCCCGGATCCTGAGGGAACAGCCGTCAGCGACTCCCCCTACGGTCCTTTCAAGGACGCCAGAAAGGTTGAGCATGCCGAACAGATCGACCCTTCGGTATTCATCGACGATGACGGGCAGGCATGGATGTTCTGGGGGCAGTTCTCCGCCAAATGCGCCAAGCTCAATCCGGACATGCGCTCGATCGACCCGGCGACGATCAAGGACGGTATCCTGACCGAGGCGGAACACCATTTCCACGAAGGAGTCCAGGCATTCAAGCATAACGGGACCTATTACCTGACCTTCGCCGACATCGGACGCCGGGGCATGCCGACCTGCATCGGCTATGCTACATCAGATTGTATCACAGGACCTTACACCTATCGCGGGGTCATCATCGACAACTTCGGCTGCGACCCGGGAGTATGGAACAACCATGGCTCCGTCGTGAAATTCAAAGACCAGTGGTATGTCTTCTACCACCGCTCGTCGCAAGGCTCAAGCATCATGCGCCAGAGTTGCGCCGAGCCGATCGAGATCCTTCCTGACGGTTCCATCCCCGAGGTGGAGATGACCTCGACCGGAGGGGGGCTGCCGCTTGATCCCTATCTCGCGATCGGATCCGATCCCGTAGCAGCGAGGGCCTGCTGCCTTACCGGCCACGCCAGGATCGACAAGAACCACAGGCTCAGCGAGATCCGTGACTACGACACCGCCGCCTGGAGAGACTTTGACTTCAAGGACGGGCCCCGAAGAATGATCCTCTCCGTCTATCCGGAAGCCGGCGGAATGATCTATGTATATTCGGAATACCTGTACGGCGAGCAAGTAGCCACCTTCAAAGTCCCGGAGGGCGACGGAAAGACCCTGATCACCCTCGAGGCCGAGGTGGGCACCGACCTGGAGGGAGTCAAACCGATCCGGATGCGTTTCCACGGGGACAAAGACAAGAATCTCTTCACAATCAACTCTTTCCGGTTCGAATAGGAAGGTGGGAGGCCGGGCGCCGGAATAACCCGCTTCTGGTGCTCGTACCGGTCCCGCACCTGGACCTGTACGAGCACTCGACGAATGATGCTACTCTTGTATATATTTGAGTTTCCCCTCCCCATACGCATTTTCATCTTTTTGCATAACTTTGTGTTGTACGACTCTTCAAAGATTAAATGACCAATAATACGATTTTCCCATGAAACGATTCCGGATCTATACGTTGGTGTCTGCCGATGCGACTTAAAGCCTTCCTTTTTGCCCTGAGCCTGACGGTGCTGGCCGCCTGCGGGCCGATGGTGCGGACGGCGCGGCAGCAAAGGGCCGCAGGCAGCGTTCCGGCCACGGAAACGACCCGTGTTCCGGCCGCAGTATCGGCCACCACCGCGACTTCCACGTCGGAAGTCCAGGCGGCAGCCGACTGGGTATGGACCTACAGCCAGGCCCATCCGGAGGGGTTCACCGTGGATATCCGCGGGCGGGAGGTGCCGACGGAAGGGATTTCCGTCGCCTATGCAGCTACGCAGGACCGGCACTCGAAGGAGGACCTTGGGGAGGTGGTTTCCCACGCGCTGGCACACGATGGCTATGTGGGCGGCTGGTGGAACAGCGAGGAAAGCCTGTACTATTTCGACAGCGTAAGGATCCTTCCGGAAAGCAATCCCAGCGAGGCCGTCTCCTTCGCCCTTGAAAATGAGCAACTTGCCTTCTATGTACTGTCCACGGGGGAAGAGGTCCGGATCGACCGTGTCATCCACCCGCACGAACCCGAGCCCTCGAATCTCGACGGCTGGAGCACGGTCTTCCTGGCCGGAACCATCGACAATGGCAACAGCGAGGACTGGCAGCAGACGGTCGCCGCGAAACTCGCCGGGAGGGATCGACGGTACCTGCTCTACAACCCTCGGCAGGAAGAGTGGCACCCGGAGCGCGAAGGCGAGATGGACTATCAAGTCCATTGGGAACTCGAGCACATGGAAAAAGCCGACCACATCCTGATGGTCTTCCTTGACGGCAGCCAATCCCCCATCACCCTCCTGGAGCTCGGCCTCCACGCCCGCAGCGGCAGACTCCTCGTCGTCTGCACCCCCGGCTTCTACCGCTACGACAACGTCCGCATCACCTGCGCCCGCTACGGCGTCCCGGTCTATGGGTCGATCGACGAGGCTATTGAGGCGTTACCGTAGCCGGTTGTCCGTACTGTCACCGATCCTGGTGCTTGTCCCGGTCCATTCGATGGACCGGGACAAGCAAAAACACCCCTTAAACGCTCGTCCCGGTCCAGGTTTTGGACCGGGACGAGCACTTAGCCTCTTCGGAAAGGTCCGGAAGCGAGCGAAACTATATCACCAACGTATTGAGCGATCCGGCAGGAAGGGTCACGGAAAGCGGACGGCCCAGGCAGCCCCGGCGGCCCGGGAGACCGTCGATGGAGATGCTCTGCGGGGCATCCCCCTGATTCGCCAGGAGCAGGACGGTGCGGCCGTCGGGGTTCAGGAAGCCCAGGGCATCGGCATAGGTGCCGCCCAGGGTAAGGACGCGGGCGCCGGGCTGGACGAAGTGGCTGGCGTGTTTAAGTACATAATACTCAGGTGAGTAGCGATAAGTCCCCTTTTCCTTGTCCACGACTACCAGCGAGTTCTGACGCCACATCCAAGTGCTGATGCCGCCGTCCAGCAGTGACGTATTCCAATAGAAATAGCTCTGGACACCGTTCCCGAAGTAGTGCTTCATCAGGTCCCAGCTGTGCATCGCGCCGCGCCAGTCGTTGCGGCCGTCGCCGCATTCCTGTTCGGTCTGGTAGCAAGGCAGCGAAGGATGCCGGCGGTGGAGTTCCGGGAGCGCATCCTTTCCGGCCCACTGAAAGCCCATTCCCTTGATGGACGGTCCCACCTCCGGATCGGTGAGGATGCGGTCCCAGAGGTCCGGATCGGCCCGTTCCATCGTCCCCAGATAAACCTCAACGTCCCGGGAGGCCATTTCCGGCTCCAGGTACTTCAGGAACGCGACCAAGCCTTCCGGGGTCCAGGTGCAGGACGGGAACACCTGGTCCGAGTTAGGCTCGTTCTGCGGCATCACCATGAAAATGTCGATGCCCTCGGCCTTGTACGCATCGATGAACTTTCCGAAATACCGCGCATACGCCTGCAGGTAAGCCGGTTCCAGGATGAACGCATCGACTCCTTCAGGGACCTGCTTATCCAGCGGAAGCCCGTTGAACGGGGCAGAGCGGGAGGCATAGTGCCCGCTCACCTTCATCCACGACGGCGGGCACCAGGGCGATGCCCAAATCCGAAGGGAAGGATTCACTGCCTTCGCCGCCCGGATGAACGGGATCAGCATCTGCCGGTCCCGGTCGATGGAAAAGTGCTCCAGCGCCAGGTCGCCGGGGACCTCGTCGTGGGAGTAAAAGTCCACGCTGAAGTCGTTGGCGCCCAGCGGCATCCGGGCCATCGTCAGGTTCATGCCCGCGGGCGTGAACAGATCCTCGAGGATTGCCGCGCGGTCTTCCTCGGAAAGCTCCGACAACGAGGTCCATCCCAACTCATTGAAACAGGTACCAAAGCCTTCGACCGCCTGATTCACGGCAGAAAGGTCCACTACAACGGTGGCATCGGTCGTCTCATCGGCAGCAGCGGCCTCCATCACCTGCCAGGGATGGTCGAAAGTACTCGAAACCCATTCCATCCGGGGCGTCTGGCAGAAGGTGAACAGGAGGACAGAACTCGCCCAAACAATAATCTTTCTCATCGTATCGGTCTGATTGTCAACACTCTTTCATACAATCCGGGATACACTCGGTAGGAAGGAAAGATGCCCCGGGCCGTGCAGCCCACACCGCTGGTGGCATAATCCAGGTTCACGGTGATGTCGCCGGAACGCTGCAACTGATAGGGATACACCGCCTTGGTCAGATTGTCGGTCGTGAAAGGATAGGCATTGAAGGCGAAAGGCTCATTCATCCGGAACTCGACGCCCTGACCGGCACCATCGGCAAACCGAACCCAGCGGATATCTGTCCGGAGGCCATAGTCCTGCGGAATCAGGTAAGGTTCGTACATATCCTCCACGGTCTTTTCATAAACGCCCATCCGATAGCCGGTCTTGCGGTCGGGATAGTTGGCTTCGGGACCGCGCCCATACCAGGAGACCATCGACAGGGAACCTTTCAGGCCCATCGTAACCCCGATACGGGGCAGCCAGGCCGGCATCGTCCCCTGCGGACGGATGGAATGCTCCATCGTCAGGACGCCGCTCCCGTCGATCCGATACCGGATCACCTGCTCGAAACCCGAATATAACTTTCCGAAGATATAGGTATCCAGCTGGCGGGACACACCGTTCCCCAGAAGGACCAGATTCCGCACGTCAATGACAACGGCATCCCCCACCTCGCGGGGCAGGACGGATACAGGGACCGTCGAGCAACGGTCCAGGAAGGCGGCATAATAATGACCGGCCAGGACGTTTCCATGGCCGATACTGCCATAACCTTCCGCAGGGACTCTTCCGGCGCCCCAACTGTTCCAGCCGTCCAGTTCGTTGGAAAGCGGTGCCCGCCAGACATTGAGATCCAGGGGCCGGGTAAGCATCTCCCGTCCGTCATACTTTACGGAAACCAGCGTTCCCGTCACGGAATCGAAGCCGTAGCGGAACCTTTCGCCGTAAGCGCACAGCAAGCTTCCTTCCTGCCGGAGCGTCACTTTTCCCGAAACGGGAGCGACTTCCGCAGGCTCATTCCAGGCGGTGAGATCGAACTGGTCCCAGGCAACCTCGTAGCCGGCCGGCGCCCAGATCTCATCGTTGCGGAGGACGGCATCCATTTCCAGCCGGTACTCCTTCCCAGGCTCGATGCGAGGCTTCTCAAAAGGTACATGGATGCGTCCCCGCGAAAGCGGTGCGACCGATACGGGAAGTTCCCCTTCCGCCAGGATGTCACCATCGGCGAGCAGTTTCCAGATGACCTTGTAATAGGAAGCCTCCAGAAAATGATTCCGGTTCCAGACCTCTACGTTCCCGTCCATGTCCAGCAGCGTGAACTTCAGCGGCTGGGTGCTTTTTTTCATCTGCCACATCTCCGGCTGAGGGGTCCGGTCCGGCCAGACGCTGCCGTATGTGCGGGCGCCGACGCCGTAGGACCAGAAGGTTCCTTCGTCCGTTTCCTTCTCGAAATCCAACCAGAGCGCCGCCCGAGCGGGATCGAAGCCCTCGGAAGGCAGGACGGCATCGGCAAAGATCCCCACATTGTCGATGAGGGCGTCGCAGATATACTCGTTGGTCTCCTGACCGCCGATTTCCTCATTCCGGCCGATGCAGACGGACAGCGGAAGGTTCCGGATCCGGCCACTGGCGCCCTGGGAGGCGATTTCCTTCCCGTCTATGAAAAGTTTCATGACAGTCCCGTCATAGACGGCCGCAACCTGGTGCCACCGGCCTTCCCAGTCGGAAGGAAGCGGAGCGGAAAGGATCGTGGTCTTTCCGGTGTCGATATAGAATTCCAGGTTGTCCCGGTGCTGGCGCAGGCCGTACTGGTGCGCGCCCTTGGTAATCAGGTAGCCGCCGCTGCGGTTGAACTTCCGAGGAAACACATCCAGGGTAAGGGTAAGCCGGTCGCCGTCGATTTCCACGGCATCGGACCGGTACACCTGCACCCACTGGTCCTGCCGGTACAGGTCAAGAGCCTGCCCGGAAGGCCCCTTGACAAGTTTCGCCCGTCCCATGACATGGGCCGGGGTATGGGCTGGAGAACGGTCCTCCAAGGCCCGGACAGGCTCGGTCACGCCCACGCTCACGAAATCCCAGATGGCACCGCCCATAAGCCTGGGGTGGGCATAGATCTCGTTCCAATAGTCATCCATGCCTCCGCCACCGTTGCCGGCGACGGAGAGGTATTCGTCCATGAAAGAGGGACGCATGTCGGAAGAGTCGATCCCGCAGCTGATCTCATGCTCCAAAGGTGCAGGATAGCGTGGACCGATGATATCCTCGGCCGGATGGACCCGCGCGTTGCCGCCATACATCCAGAAACGCGTGGGATCCAGACGCTTGCCTTCCCGGACCACCTCCGTAATGTTGGGTCCTTCGCCGCTCTCGTTACCGGCGCTCCAGAAAAGGACGCAGGCATGGTTGCGATCCCGAAGGACCATGCGCCGCACCCGTTCCCGGTACATCGGGGCAAACCCGGGCATGTCGCTCACGAATTCCGTCGCATGGGATTCATCCCCGGTCTCGTCGATGATGTACAGGCCATATTCGTCCGCCAACTCCAGATACTTGTTTACCGGTGGATAGTGGGAAGTACGGACTCCATTGAAATTGAACCGCTTGAGGATCTCCATGTCCCTCCGGACCACATCCTCCGTCATCCGGTGCCCCAGCTCGGGATGCTGCATGTGGGAGCACTGGGCACTCACTTTCAGGGGCTGGCCATTCAGGTAGAACACACCGTCCCGGATCTCCGTCTTCTTGAAGCCGATCTTCTTGGTGACCGTATCCACGGTCCGACCGTCCGCATCCTTCAGGGTCAGGGTCAGGTCATACAGGTCGGGCGTTTCCGAACTCCATTTCAGCGGAGCGATGACTTTTTCGCGGAAAGAGACCCGCTTGGAAGCCTCGGCCGCAACCGTGAAAGAGACCGGGGCCATCCGGGCGACGGCCTTTCCCTCCCGGGACACGGCCGCCTCCAGCCGATAACTTCCGGCTCCGGCCGCATAGCTGCGCATATCGACATCCACGGAAAGGTCGCTGTCCCCGTAATCCGGGCCGAAGTCTGTCACAACCTGCCAGTCCCAGATCCTGGCCTGGGGCGTGGCGTACACCGTCACGTCGTCAAAGATACCGGCCAGGCGCCAGTAATCCTGGCTCTCCAGGTAATAGCCGTCGCAGTATTTGAGAACCAGCACCGCCAATTGGTTTTTCCCGGGCTTCACATAGGCGGTCACATCGTACTCGGACGGTTCCTGCGCTCCCTCGTTATACCCCACGAGCGTACCGTTCACCCAGACGAAACTGGCCGACGCCACTTTCTCGAAACGGAGGAAAACCTCTTTTCCTTTCCAACCCCGAGGCACGTCGAAAGACGTCCGATAGGCACCGGTGGGGTTGTAGTCCATAGGAGTAAAGGGTACCTCCACGGCAAAAGGATCGTCATTGCCGGACAGGCGAAGGGGATACGGCGTCGTAATGTTCCGGAACAAGGCCTGGCCGTATCCCTGCATCTCCCAGTTGGAGGGGACTTCGATGCGCCCCCATTTCCGGTCGTTGTATGATGGCTTGAAAAAGTCATGGGGAACATCCAGCGGCGTATCGTAATAACTGAAATGCCAGGTCCCGTTCAGGGAAAGGTGCTCTTCCGGGATATGATACGCCCTTCCATCCTCCTGTCCGACCTCATAGACTTCCAGGTTGTCCACATAATACGCCAGGTCCGGGAAACCGTCCGGAAGCAGTTTATGACCCTGCGCTGCCGCGGCAAGACAGCAGGCGGAACACAAGATGAATGAGAGGAACTTTTTCATGTCGGGTCGGTTATCGCAGGATGAATGACTTGGTCTTTCCCCGGTAGGTGCAGCGGACGATCAAAGCCTCGGCATCGATGTCCACATCGACATTGTCGGGGGCATCGACCGAAATGGTGCCACCGGTGACGCCGGCGGGGAGTTTCACTTCGTAGGTGGAATTGTCCATGAGGCCGTTTTCTTCCGTGGCCCAGACGGGGTGCGCGGGCATTTGCAGCGTATTGCCGTCGACGAGGATCCTCACAGCGGGCGGGACGGGGAATTCCATCTTCTGGCCCTTCTTGGTGAAGCCGAAGCCCATGATGTCACACAGGAGTTCCCCGGAAGGACCCTCGGCCACCAGGAACAGGGCGTGCTTTCCGGATAAGCCATCCACGGCATCACCCAAGGAAACCGTATACTTCGTAACATCGGCGGAAGCGCCGGCGGGAACCGTCACTTCGCCGACCTTCCTGCCGTTCCAGGCGCCGCCCTCCCAGGGGCCGTCGATCCAGACGCCCACTTTGAAAGCCTGGGGGGAACGCGCTGCCAGGAAGAGATTGAACACCGTCCCGTTGCCCGGACGCACGCCCTCGAACGCCGGCAGGCCGGGTGCGCCTTCGGGCAGACCTCCGAAACCGATGTACTTGTACCCCAGGATGTCTCCGGCCTTGACGCCTGTAATGTCCATCCGGTTGTCCCAGACATCCCAGCCATCCTGAATCGAATTCGGGTTGGAGAGATAGCAGGCATACCCCGCGGAATAGTAGCGGTACGGCGGCAGGCCGTAAATAAAGAAGCCCTCGGAAGTCACTTCCGCGCCACGGTACTCGGAACCGTCAGAGGCCTTAACCGTGAAGGCACCCTTGTACGGATCGTATGCGGTAATCCGCACCACACCGCCTTCGGAGACCGGTTTTACATCGGCCTGGACAGCGACCGGAGCCACCATCGCCTGACGGGCGTAACCGAATCCGCGCGGGGCGCGGTGGTAGAAAACATACCACTGCCCATTGATCTCCGCCAGCGAGCCATGGGTATTGTTGTCACCGAAATGGGTTTCCAGCGCGGAGCCGTCGCGGGAGAGGACCGGGCCGCGGGCGTCCACCAGGACGCCGCCGCTCTTCCAGGGCCCGCGCGGTGTATCGGCATATGCATACCGCAGCGTCGCATTGCTTTGGGACAGACCATATTCCTGCCCGGAGAAGCCGCTGTACAGGTAGATGTACTTGTTCCCGATCTTCCGGAACGAGGAGGCCTCATAGAACTGGAAACCGTCCAGGTCCTCCCCTTCCGCCACGGCCGGGAATTCGATTTTCTCGCCCTCCCGGATGCCGGCCCACTGGACGTGCTGCTTCATGTTTTCAGCCACGGGCTGCCCCTTCGGAAGTTTCGCCAGATAGGACGTGATCATCGACGGAACCCAGAACGGGTAGTCCGGGGTCCCGTAGCGGGGCGTAAACATCGTATTCTGATCCAGTTCCGTCGCACTGGCCCGCTGGATACCCCAGGCGCCGTAGGCCCGGAAGCCGATGGCATAATCCGGATCGGAGGGATCGTCCACCGATTCGATCAAGACGCCCGGGTCGAAGCCCATCGTGCTGCCGGGCGCAAGCTGCCCGTCCTGCACGTTCAGGACCGTAAACGGTCCGTCGGGACGGTCGCCCACGCACACCATCGGCGTATGCATCAGGGCGTGCGGATACAGGTAATACTTGCGGGTGCCGTCGTCCCGGCGGTTCACCTCCACGAGGTCCGGGGCGAAAATCGTGCTCCAGCGGTCATTCTCCCGGTACGTGAATACCGGGCCTTCGTCCCGCCAGGCGGAAAGGTCCTCCACCGGGGCCGACCACTGCCGGTCGTCCTGCCCACAATAACTCTCGACACGCGTGTCGTGCGAACCGGTCACGTACACGCGGTAATGGCCGGGATTGTCCGGATCCTCGAACACGCGGGGCTCCCCGTCCGGAACGTGTTCCCAGAGGGGCATATAGGGATTGCCGATAAAACCGGCCGTCAAATCCTGCGGAACGTCTGCGCCTCCACAGGAAATGGCGGCCACACAAAGGGCCGCCATCCAAGCATAAGTCTTCATGGATCAGAACTTATAGGTTACCTTCTGCAGGGCGGAATCCGCGGAGCTGGAGCCGTACAGGAGCTCGTAGTTTCCATGCACGGGGACCATGTCCTGATCCTTCTCGCTCCACCAGAGGAACGTCTCCTTGTCCAACGGAATGGTGACTTCCACCGTCTTCCCGGCCGGGACGGTCACGCGGCGGAAGGCGCGGAGCGTCTTGACGGGACCGGCGGCATCGTCCGGTTTCCGGACATAGAGTTGCACCACTTCCGTTCCCTCGCGGGAACCGGTGTTGGTGACAGGGATGACGATCTTCTTGCCTTTGACCTTGGCCTCGCCGCAAGCGAAGGTGGTATAACTGAGGCCATAGCCGAACGGATACAGCGGTTCACCCCGGAAGTACCGGTAGGTGTGGCCTTCCATGTTATAATCCTCCACCTCGGGAAGCTGGTCGACATTCTGATAGAAAGTCACCGGGAGTTTGCCGGAAGGATTGACGTCACCGAAGAGCAGGTCCACGATGGCGGTACCGCCTTCCTGACCGGGATACCAGGCCTGGAGGATGGCATCGCAGGTTTCCTGCTCGGGGACCAGGCCGATGGCGCTGCCCGAGAAGTTCACGAGGATGACCTTCTTGCCCGCCTCGTGCAAGGCCTTGAGCAGCCGGCGCTGCACGTCGGGAAGTTCGATGCTGGTCCGGTCGCCGCCGGAGAAACCGGGCACCTGGACCGGCATTTCCTCGCCTTCCAGGCGGGGTGAAATACCGCCGGCGAAAACCACGACATCCACGCCCTCAAGCTGTTTCAGGACCGCGGCCTCATCCAGCGCAGGCAGGAAGGCGTTCCGGCGCTCCCGCTCGTCATGGGCATATTCCTTGATATCGTCGATGCCGATCGCATACTGCTTCGCGATCGCCTCCAACTGCTCGTCCGTCATGTCCAGGACGCCGGCGAAACGGCCCTTGGGCTCCGGCATGAACTGCGCATCCAGGATGCCGCAGCCGCGGAAGGACACCAGGGCGGGGACACGCTCCTGCATCGCATTCAGCAGCGTGACCGTCGTCTTGGGAACGGGATTGTAGTTGCCCCACTGCATTTCGGCGTCATCGGCATTCGGGCCGATCAGGGCGATCTTCTCGTCTCCCTTGAGCGGGAGGATGCCGTTGTTGCGCAGCAGGACCATCGATTCGTGGGCCATGTCCAGCGCCAGGGCGCGGTGCTCCGGACCTTCCACGATGGAGGCGTCCAGGCCGTCCCACGGAGATTCCCCGTCCATCTCACCGAGGCGGAAACGCTCGGTCAGCACCCGGAGGAGGTTCCGGTCCAGGTCCGCTTCGTCCAGCAGGCCGGCAGCGACCGCCTCGGGAATCTTGGCGAACGTGGAGCCGCACTCCACGTCCAGGCCGTTGGCGACCGCCAGCGCAGCGGCCTCCACATCCGTCGCCACGATCTCATGCTCGCCTTTCTGGTAGAAATTCGGAATGGCCCAGCAGTCGGATACGACGATGCCCTTGTAGCCCCACTCACCGCGGAGGATGTCCTGCACCAGATACTTGGAGGCGGCGCAAGGGTCGCCCCGGAAGCGGTTGTAGGCCGTCATCACTTCCTGCACGTCGGCCTTGGTCACCAGGTCCTTGAAGGCAGGAAGGTAGGTTTCGCGGAGATCCCGTTCGGAAACCTGCGCGTCAAAACGGTGGCGGTTGGACTCCAGGCCGGAGTGGACGGCATAGTGCTTGGCGCAGGCGTGCGCTTTGCGGATCGGGGAATCCGCCGGTCCCTGCAGGCCGCGGACGACCGCCATGCCCAGTTGACCCATCAGGTACGGATCTTCGCCGTAGGTCTCCATGCCGCGTCCCCAGCGCGGGTCGCGGAAGATGTTGATATTCGGGGTCCAGAAAGTAAGTCCCTGATACTGCTTGACCTGGCCGGATTCGGCGGCCAGGCGGTTCTTCACGCGGGCTTCGTCCGAAACGACGGTGAAAACCTGCTCGAGTTTCTCCACGTCGAACGAGGATGCCATGCCGATCGGCTGCGGGAAAACGGTGGCGGACCCGTTGCGGGCGACCCCATGCAGAGCCTCGCTCCACCAGTTGTAGGCCTTGATTCCCAGGTTTTCGATGGCCGGGGAGTTGTATTGGACCAGGGCGGTCTTCTCCTCCAGGGAGAGTTTGGAGAGCAGGTCCTTCGCCCGCACTTCGGGCGGAAGGGTCTTGTCCTGGTAGGAAACGGGCTTTTGGGAGTTGCAGGCGGCGAGCGCCGTCAGTCCACAAAGCAGAAGGGCGATTCTTTTCATGGTTGTCAGTGTTTTGCGTCTTACAAAGATACGCAAAAAACGTCACCGCGCCATCGAATGTTCTTTCAAATATGTATCAAATACTACCCGATATGCATCAGAAACATGCAGGAGACGCTCCCCTACTTTTACATCGCCCGTCGCGCTCACGGAATCCACTTTGTCCAGGGCGACGATGAACGATCGGTGGATGCGCATGAAACGGCCGGCCGGCAGCATCTCCTCCATCGCCTTCATCGTCAGGTGCGTGACCAGGGGCTGCCTCTGGGAAGCCAGATAGACCATCACGTAATCCTTCATCCCCTCCACGAACAGGATGTCGGCCAGTTCCACTTTCCGGAGAGAGCCATCCACCTTGAAGAAAGCGGCAGTCATCTCCTCCGGCTTCGCGGCCGCGGCTTCCTTCATCGCGAACCACTCCCGGGCCTTTTCGGCGGCTTCGAGGAATTTCTGGTACCGGATGGGCTTCAGCAGGAAATCCAGGGCACTCACCTCGTAACTCTCGAAAGCATACTGCTTGAAGGCCGTCGTAAAGACGATCCGCGTGTCGGACGGCACCATCCGGGACAGTTCCATCCCGCTCAGGTCCGGCATCTGGATATCCAGGAACACCAACTGCGGGGCCTGGGTACGGATTTCGGACAGGGCGAGGACCGGATCCGTGAAGGAAGCGGCGAGTTCCAGGAAAGGAGTCCGGGCGATGAAGTTTTCGAGCATCTTCACCGCCAGGGGTTCGTCGTCCACGACAAAGCATCGGAGCGGATTCATAGGCCTTTCAGGGTTACTTTCACATGGTAGGCATCGTCGGATGCCGTCTGCTCATACGTATATCGGCCGGGATACAGCAGTTCCAGGCGCCGTTTCATGTTCTCCAGGCCGATGCCGGAGCCGATCCGGTCGGTTCCCTGCTTCTCGAACCGGGAATTGTCGCAGGTGAACACGAGCGTATCTCCGTCCATACCCATCGACACCCGCACAAAGGACGGATAACGGGCATTCACCCCGTGCTTGAAGGCATTCTCTATCAGGGAGATAAAAAGAAGCGGCGCCACTTCGACAGGCCGCGACGGTGCTTCCAGTCGCTTCTCCACCGTCGTCAGGTCATTGCACCGGAGGGCCATCAGGTCGATGTAATTGTCCATGAATTCCAGTTCGGAGGATAACTGCACTTTCTCCGACTCGCTGTCATAGAGAGCATACCGAAGCAGGTCGCTGAGTTGTCCGATGCTTTCCTGCGCCCGGTCCGGGTCAATCTGCGTGAGGGAGGAAATATTGTTCAGGGTGTTGAACAGGAAATGCGGATTGAGCTGGTGCTTGAGCCAGGTCAGTTCCGCCTCGGCCGTCTTCCGCCGCTCCTCCTCCATCTGGACCTCGATCTCATTGTTCCGCATGATCTGGCGGATCCCCACGGCCAGGAGGATGATCAGGACCTGTCCGAACAGTGCGAACAGGACACCGCCCACGTACATCGCCCACATGCTGCTTGCGCCGAACTGTTCCACGGCTTCCTTCGGGAACTCGAAGCCGGGACGCGGAATAAACCGGTAGAGATTCATCCCGACGATCAGGACGGCATTGGCCAGATAGAACCATCCCGGACGCCGCCCCTGCAGGAACTTCGGAACCAGCAGATAATAGTTCATCCCATAGAGTAGAAGGAAGGGGAACAGGATGTGGAAAGACACACCCAGGACCTTGAGCGCCTGTTCCGAATGGCCGGTCATCGTCCATGTAACCAGCGAGGGAATGATGAAAACACCCACCCAGACCAGGATCTGGGTGGTATTGATGATGAGGTTCTTGCGAATGCGGGTTTGCATAGGGCAAAGATAAGAAGTTTTTGGATTCCTTCGCCCTCCGGGCTCGGAATGACAACCTGTCATTCCGAGGAGCGAAGCGACGAAGGAATCTACTGCATCATCATGGAACCCATGCTTTCGGCCGTGGTGGTGCTGTTGAGCTGCTCCTCGTTCTGGATGGTGCGGCGGGTGCGCTTGGCGGAGTAGTTGCCCTGCTTGCCGAAGGTCCAACTCACCTGGAAGAGGACCTGGCGCATCGGTACGGTCGTCAGCGTGTTCATGGTGAAGCCCTTGCCGGCGGAGAAGGACTGGATGGTCAGGTCCTTGCCCTTGGTGAGGTGGGTGACCCCGTTCACGGAGATGCTCAGGCGGTCGTCGAAGAAGGTCTTCGTCAGGCCCAGCATGCCCATGGACATGCCGCTGTTCCAGCCCTGGAGGGAGACGCTGCGGCCGGCCTTGATGAAGTTGGCGCTCAGGCGGAGGTCCCAGAACATCGTCTGCTGGAGGCCGATCATCGCATTGTAGTTCCAGCCCCAGTTCCGCTGGTCGAGGATTTCGGACCGGATGTCGCTGTAACTGACACCGCCGTTGACCATGATCCGGGTCTTGGGCCAGGGGGTGATCATCGCATAGGCGTTCAGGCCGGTGTTCCGGCTTTGGACGATGTTGCCGTAGGTGGTGTTCAGGAGATTGTCCTCGTCATAGAAACTGTATGGGGAGATGCCGTTGCCGGTGTAACTGTGGCGCAGGGTGGCATTGACCATCACGCCGTTGGTGAAGTAGTTGTAAACCAGGTTGATGTTGTGTCCCTTCTCCACGTCGAGGTCCGTATTTCCGTAACTGAGGGCCGTCGGGTCGGAAGTGTCCACGTAGGGATTCAGGTAGGAGATGCCCGGACGGGAAATGCGCAGGTTGTAGCTGAGGCCGATGTTCTGGGTCATCGCCGGGCTCCACTGAATGCTGGCGCTCGGGACCAGACTGCCGTAATTCACGCTGAACGGCTGATTCTGGGCGGAAGAGTCGTAGGACTGCCAGGTGTGCTCATAGCGGACACCGCCCTTGATCCCGAACTGTCCGAAAGTGCCGGCATACTCGGAATAGACGGCGCCGATGCGGTTGTAGAAGTCGTAAGTCAGGTCGCCGAGGGCATTGTGGACGAAATCGCTGCCGTTCCAGAGATAGGCCGTCTGGTCGGAGGAATTGTGCCGGTAGATGTATTTTGCGCCGGTGTTGATGGTCTGGCCTTCGCCGACGGGGGTGGTGAAATCGGCCTGGACCGTATGGCTCAGGGAGTTCTGCAGGCCGTCGGTCCGGCGGTCGGTGAGGTCGAAGCCCTCGGCCGAGGCCCCGCCGAAGGTATTGCGGGTGTTCACGACAGACGGGCTGCCGTTGAACTGATAGGACAGGGTGAAGTTCCGGCCCGGCGCATCGGCCCAGAGGTGCTGGTAGTCGGCCCCGGCGCTGATGTTGTTGCGGGAATTTTCGGAATAGGTCGTGCCGTCGTAGGAGAAGGAGTAGCCGGGCATGGACATATCCGTGGAGGAAATGCCGGTGGAGGACATGCCGAAGCGCATCAGGCCGGCCGTCGCGGAAACGAGGTTCAGGGAGTCGATCTCGTAACTGGCATTGACCGTGCCCATCACCATGGGCATGTGCATGTCGGTCTTGCTGTGGGTCTTGGTGGTCATACCTCCCTCCTGGACACGTTCCACATCGGTGGTGGCGCCGGGATTCCGGTTGTCCATCGCATTGAGGTTCACGCTCATGGCGAATTTTCCCTTCTGCATGCTGCCGTACAGGCCGCCGCCGTAGCCGCGGGTGGAGGCCATGCCGCGGAGGGTTCCGTAGAAGCCGTCGGTCACGTTCTGTCCGCCGGTCACCTCCCGGTTGGTGGTGATGTTCAGGACACCGCCCACGCCTTCGGCGTCATAGCGGACGCCCGGATTGGTCACGACCTCGATGTTCTTCACGGCGCTCGCCGGCATCATCTTGAAGACGGTGGAAGCGTTCTGGGAGAGCATCTGGTTGGGTTTTCCATCGACATAGACGACGAAGGAGGAGGAGCCGTTGACGGTGATGTTGTCCTGGCCGTCCACGGAGACCATGGGCACCTTCCGGAGCATGTCCAAGACGGTGGAGGTCTTGGAATCCACGTCGTCCTCCACATTATAGATCATCCTGTCCACCTCCATCTTCACCAGCGGACGCTGGGCGGTGACGGTGCCGGCTTTCAGGACTTCGGCGGCATCCTGGACAAGGATTTCGCCCAGGTCGATGACCTCGTGGCCGTTGATGGTGAAATTCCGGCGCACCTGTTTCCGGCCCATGTTGTCGAAGAGCAGATAGTAGTCGCCCTTGACGGTAAAGGTATGGGAGAAAGAGCCGTCCTCGGCCGTGGTCGTGAAAGCGACGGGCTTGGAGGCGTCATCGGCCTTGAAGAACTGCAGGATGGCGGCGGGTTCGCCCTGGCGGGTCAGGGAATCGAGGACGACACCTTTGACGGTGCGGATTTCCTGCGCGGAGGCGACGAGCCCGGTGAGAAGGACGATCAGGATGATAGAGATGCGTTTCATAACGATTGCGGTACTTTTGTTTTCGTTTCCGAGTGCAAAAGTACCGCAATATGCAAGCGGGCGGCACCGGTTTTAGACGAGCGGCCCGTTTCTTTCGACGAAATCCCTACAGGCGGGCCTTGATGGCCTTCGTCGCCTCTTCGTAGCCGGGCTTTTCGAGCAGGGCGAACATGTTCTTCTTGTAGGCCTCCACGCCGGGCTGGTTGAACGGGTTCACGCCCAGGGTGTAGGCGCTCACGCCGCAGGCGAACTCGAAGAAGTAGAACAGGGAACCCAGGTTGAAGGCATCGACTTTCTCCACGCTCACCTGCATCTGCGGCACGCCGCCGTCCTCATGGGCGATGACGGTGCCGAGTTCGGCCATGTGGTTGCAGTGCTCCACATGCTTGCCGGCGAGGTAGTTGAGCTGGTCCAGGTTCTGCTCGTCTGAGCCGATGACGACGCTGCGGGTGGACTTCTCCACATGCACGACGGTCTCGAACATCACGCGGTCGCCTTCCTGGATGAACTGGCCCATGGAGTGCAGGTCCGCCGTGTTGTTGACGGAAGCGGGGAAGATACCCACGCCGTCCTTGCCCTCGGACTCGCCGTAGAGTTGCTTCCACCATTCGGCGAGGTAGGTGAACTTGGGATTGTAGTTGACAAGGATCTCGACCTTCTTGCCGTACTCCTTATAGAGGAGGTTACGCATCGCGGCATAGACGATGGCGGGATTCTCCTCGGACTTCACGGCGAGGGCCTTCTCGGCCTCCAGGGCGCCGGCGAGAATGGCGCGCATGTCGAAACCGCCCACGACAATCGGGAGCATGCCCACTGGGGTAAGGACGGAGAAGCGGCCGCCCACGTTGTCCGGAACGACGAAGGTCTTGTAGCCTTCCTGGGTGGAGAGGGTCTTGAGGGCGCCCTTTTTCGCATCGGTGATGGCGACGATGCGTTCGGCAGCGTCTTTCTTGCCGTAAGTATCTTCAATATACTGCTTGACGATGCGGAAGGCAACGGCCGGCTCGGTGGTGGTGCCGGACTTGGAGATGACGATGCAGGCCACGTTGCGCTCGGCGCAGAGGTCCATCAGTTCGGCCAGGTATTCCTCGGAGAGGTTGTTGCCGGCGAAGACGACCTCGGGAGCGTCCTTCCTGGCAAGTTGCTTCGCGAAGTTGTGGCTGAGGGCCTCCACGGCGCACTTGGCACCGAGGTAACTGCCGCCGATGCCGATGGCGACCACGAGGTCCACACCCTTGGCGTTCCAGCAGTCCCGGACCGCTTCGCACTCGGCGACGAGGCTCTCGGGCGTCTCGGACGGCAGATGCTTCCAGCCGAGGAAGTCATTGCCGGCGCCGTTCCCGGCGACCAGCGTGTCGAACGCCTGCAGGGCCTTGCCCACATACTCCTGATACTTGGCCCCGTCCACGAAGCCGCAGCAACCTTTTACGTCAACTTTTACCATAGTTTCGATTTCTTTTAAGAATGCGCAAAGTTAATAAAAACTTTTGCAATCCCCGCGATAATCACTACATTTGGAGAAACACTGAAACGCATGAAACGATTCCTGACCCTTGTCGCCGCGGCGCTCCTCTCCGCCATGGCCTTCGCCCAGCCGGACACGCCGGTGGTGCGGTACCTCCGGGAGAACCCCCGCCGGGCGGCGTTCAACACGCATTCCTACGAATTCCTTCCGCTGCACGACACGCCGGCGCCCAAGGGATACAAGCCCTTCTATATCAGCCATTACGGCCGGCACGGCTCCCGTTCCGAATGGGGCGGCTTCCAGTACGCCTTTGTGCGGGACATCCTGGCGAAGGGGGCCGAGCAAGGCATCCTGACCCCGGCCGGAGATTCGCTGATGCACGAGGCCGCCTTCATCTTCGAGTCCTACAACGGGATGGACGGCCGGCTCACGCCCCGCGGCGTCCGGGAGCATGCCGCCCTCGCCGACCGGATGTACCACCGCTATCCGCAAGTGTTCAAGGACGGCTGCAAGCACATCCGGGCCGTCTCCAGCACCGTCCCCCGCTGCATCGTGTCCATGAACGGTTTCACCGCCCGGCTCGCCGCCATCCAGCCCGACCTGGACCTGGACCTGGACACAGGCGAAACCTATATGAAATACATTTCCCAGGGTGAGAACGAAACCATCAGCGAGAGGACCCGGAAGGCCCTCGCCGAGCGGCGGAAAAACGCGCCTGCCCTGGACACCGTGACCGTCCTGAAGAATCTCTTCACGGACCCGGCGGCCGGACGGAAACTCATTCCGGACCTGAACCGTTTCCAGGGAGCCATCTACGCCACGGCCAAGGTGGCCGAGGCCTTCGACATCGACGACAATCTCTTCCGCTACCTGCCTTTCGAGAACGTCGTCCGCTTCCACGAGGACAACTTCCTTTCCGCCTATTTGAACCAGGCCAATTCCGAGCTGAACGGACAGCTGCGCATCCCGCTCAACAAGCCCCTCGTGGACGTCCTGATCCGCCAGGCCGACGATGTCGTCACCGGCAAGGTGCAGCGGGCGGCGGACCTCACGTTCGGCCACGACTGGCCGTTCCTGGGACTGGTTTCCTACCTGGGACTGGAAGGCGTGAGCGAAAAGCTTTCCATCGACGAGGCGGCCGCGAACTGGCTTCCCTCCTGGTACTGCCCCTTCGCCGCCAACCTGCAGATGATCTTCTACCGGAGCCGGAAATCCGACCGGGTCCTGGTCAAGTTCCTCCACAATGAACGGGAGTCCTCCATTCCAGCCCTCACGCCCGTCCAGGGCCCTTATTATGACTGGGAGGACGTGAAGGCGTATGTAGCCAAACGGGTTCCCACTGCCGGCATCGTGGCCCACCGCGGCTGGTGGAACGACAACGCCGAGAACTCCGTCGCCTCCCTCGGGAAGGCCCAGGATTTCGGCTGCTGGGGCAGCGAGTTCGACCTGCACCTCACCGCCGACAATGCAGTCATCGTGAACCATGACGGGAGCATCGGCGGCATCGACATCCAGAAAAGCACCCTCGCGGAAGTCCGCACCAAGACGCTGAAAAACGGGGAAACCGTCCCGACGCTGGACGAATACCTCGCCCAGGGCGAGAAATCCAAGGACTGCGTCCTGGTCCTGGAACTCAAGCCGCAGGCCGGCGCAGAAAGGGAGGATGTCCTGGTGGACGCATGCATCAAGGCCCTGCGGGCGCACAAGTTATGGAATCCCTCCCGCGCCGCCTTCATCTCCTTCAGCCACCACATCTGCCGGGAACTGGCCCGGAAGGCCCCCGGATTCACGGTCCAGTACCTGGGCGGGGAAATCGCCCCGGCCCAACTTCATGCAGAAGGGATCAACGGCATCGACTACCACTACTCCGTGTTCTACAAGCATCCGGAATGGGTGAAAGAGGCGCATGACCTGGGGATGAGTGTCAATGTCTGGACGGTCGATGCGCGCAAGGACCTCGAAGCCATGCGCGACCTGGGCGTGGACCAAATCACGACCAACGACCCGGCCCTTACGCGGACTGTTCTCTGGGAGGCCTGCCGGTAGCGGGTTACCGGGTATAATACTCGATCATCCGGACGATGGCGCGGGTGCAGACGGGGCAGAATTCCTCGCACTCGTTGATACGCATGCGGCATTCCTGGACGGGACGGTACACGCCCTTCATCTGGTAGCCGGCGCCTTCGTACACGCCTACCCGGAAGGTCAGGTCATGCTTCTGTTCCGGTGACAAGGTGTTCCAGATACGACGCACATCGTTGTTCCGGTCCAGCTCGCCGGGCTCCGTCGGGACAGGCGTTCCCTCCGGGACAAGGTCCTGCCACTTGGCGGCGAAATCGTGGAGCGTGGTCACGTTCGGCTCCCAAGGTTCCGTATCGGCCGGATAGGGAGTCTCTTCCTGGTCGCCGTAGGCATATTCGTCCGCCAGCCCGCCGAAAGCATGGCCGAACTCGTGGACCATCACCGGGACGAAGGTCGGATGGTCGCTGTTCATGATCGTGACGGAATTGTAGATGCCGCCACCGCCGTAAATCGGGGTGTTCACCAGGACAACCACATGCTCGAAAGGAACCGAGCCGATGGCGTCATAGACCTTCTGCATGGAGGAAGTCGTCAGGTAACGGGCAGAGTAGAAGGTGTCGAAATGGCCGTCCAGGGCGGTCCGGAGCCATTTCCCGGCCCGGGGAACGCTGATGCCGGAATCCTCCGAAGGCGCAAAGACGGCGCGGACGGAGAAGTCGTTCCGGTGGCTGGCGAACGGCTCGTGGCCGAACAGCGCCTGGGCGACGCGCTCCGCATCCCGGTAGAACTTGGCCTTCTCGGATGCGGCATACCCTTCCGCCACCACGGCGATGTCAATGGCCGCTTCCACGGGGCCTCCCTGCCAGATGACGGCGGAGGAATGGCCGTTCCCCGCCTCCCGGCGGATCAGGATATCCGTCGGGTCGATCCGATGGCGCAGGCGCGAGGAAACCTTCCGATGCGTGTCAACGAGGAAAACCTCCACGTCCACCGGCCGCTTCGGGAAGGGGACCTGGAAGCAGTTTTCGAACGCTTTCTGCACGTGCAGGGCCTCCGTCGTGACCTGCCACTCCTGGAACAGGGTGGAGAAAGAATTGGCATACAGGCATTCGCCCGTTTCCGGATCCAGCACCCGGATCTGGCCGTTGCCCTCCAGCAGGGGCTCGGACAGGTTGTGGCGCCGGCCGGCCCACTCGGAGGTCTTCAGGGCCTGCTGGAAATAGATGGCCTGGTGGCGGGAATCCCCGCAGAACACATAGTCCAGCCGGAGCGTCGCATTCTCGAAATCGGTGTCGAAGTCCCGGGCGGAGAGGCCGGGGAACAGCAGGGTGAGGGCCAGGACGGCCAGAATGGTTCGTTTCATATCACCGTTCATCTTGGGAGTCATTCATCACACGGCGCACGGCCGCTTCCACTTCATCATAATCGTATCCCCGCGAAAGCAGGACCTTGAGCAGTTTCAGGCGGCACTGCGGATCGCCTTTCAGGAGCCGGTAGCGTTCCGCGGCGAGTTTGTCCAGTTTCGCGACGGCTTTCGCAGTATCCACTTCGCCCAGCGCTTCCGTGATCGTTTCGTCGGGAATGCCTTTCCCACGCAACTGGAAACGGATCTTCACCGGTCCCCAGCCCTGGAGTGCGGCTTTTTCGCGGGCGAAGGCAGCCGCATAGCGGGCGTCGTCCACGAAACGGTCCTTCACCAGCGAGGCAACGATCCGCTCCGCCGCTTCCGTATCGCCTTCCAGCGCCTTGACGGCCTTCCGGCGGACGTCGAAGGTACAGGACTCCGCCCGGGCGCATTGGCGCTGCAGTCTTTCTAGGACTTTCTTCTCTTCCATTCTCAGAAATCAAAGCCGACGGACAGGTACGCCCCTACTTTCTTGGTCAGCGAAGACCAGAAGACCTGTGCCTTCAGGGGACCGACGACCGAATCATAGGCGTAGCCGATGCCGGCGCCGAAGAGGTTCTCACCGGTCTCGAACTTCTTGAAACTGTAGAAGTCGCGGGAGTAGTTGAAGGCCGCCGTCAGGTAATTGTTCTTCAGGAACCGGTAGCGGAGGTCCGCCCGCAGGACGACGACGTTGTTGCGCCGGAAAGCGGCGTTGGAAATGCCGATGAAGGGCAGTTGATGGTCCACATACCGCCCCGGGATGTTCCCGCCGATCACATTGGCATAGGGAACAGGGATGTCGTCACCGAAAATGAACCGGAATCCGCCCTGCGGGATCAGGGTAAAATGGGAACCGATGGGGACCGGCATCTTGCCGGAACCGCTCACGATGCCGAAGAAAGGCGGATAGCCGGGACCGTCGGCCAGGCGGGAGATCAGGTCATACCGGAGTTGGGCGGAGAATCCCTGATTCGGGAAATACCCGTCGTCCAGCGTGTACGCCGTCCCGTCCACGAAGAATCCCGGATAGTCCATCGCCTCCAGACTGCGGTCGTAGTCGCCGATCACGTCGCTCGCCAGCAGGTGGGAAATGTTGAAATACAGGTTCTGGAGACCGCCCTTGATGTCGAACGCCGACCACTCCATGTTCGAAAGGTACACTTCCTGGGTGGTGGAGAGATAGGCGACGTTGAAGCGGTTTTCACCCATCAGGAAGTTGTTGTGGTCCGTCCACCTCAGGTCCGCCCGGACATTGAGGGTGGGCCACTTCGGGGTTTCATAGGCGTAATGCAGGTTCGCATAAGGATTCGTGCCGATGCGGGCGGTCAGGTCCAGGGACGATCCCCGCATCGCCGTCGTGTTGAGCCCCACGTTCAGGAGCAGGGACACCAGTTCCTCGGTATCCAGCCGGAAGCCCACGCCCAGCAGGTGCTTGGGGCCGCGCTTGCAGTTGATTTTCAGGTGGAAAGGTTCCTGCTTCCCCAGCATTTCATAACTTACGTATTCATAGGCACCCTTGCCGAAAATCGTGTTCACGGCATCCTCCACCTCGGCCCGGGTCACCCGGTCGCCCGCGCGGATCTTGAGTTTGGTCCGGATATACCGGGCATCCTTCTCGGACACGCCGGCCACTTCCACGCTGTCGATGAGGACGGCCGTCCGGCCCAGGTCCACGGCCTTCGGGCCGGCCAGTTTCAGGGTGTCCTTCCCCAGCCAGCGGCGGACCGCATCCAGTTCTTCCTTCTTCTCCTCGGCGGCCTTGTAGCCCCGGTTGATCATGGTGTCGATGGCCGTCGCATTGAAACTCATCATCCCGTAGCCGGTAAGGTCCGGCTTGATGCGGACATCGACATTCCGGATATTGCGGGCGAAGGAATCCTCGGCGAACATGTCGATGCCCCGCCAAAGGATGTCGGCGATGTTATGGATCTCCGTGTAGCCGGATTTCGCGTCGGACAGGTCGATGCCGATGACGATGTCGGCTCCCATCTCGCGGGCGAGGTCCACCGGGAAGTTGTTGCGCATGCCTCCGTCCACGAGGACCATGCCTTTGGTGCGTACCGGTGCGAAGAGACCCGGGATGGACATGGTGGAACGCATGGCCGTATTCATGCTGCCGCTGTGCCAGACCTTGGCCTTACCGGAGACGATGTCGGTCGCGACGCAGGCGAACGGGACCGGGTTCCGGAAGAAGTCCGTCGAATCGGCGTACCCCGGCGTCAGGCTGGCAATGAGGTCCTGGACGTTCTGGCCGAAGACGAAACCCGACGGGAGGCTGCTCAGCAGGCTCTCGGTCGCCATCCAGCCGTTGTCCTCCTCCTCCGCGCCGAGGTGGAGCCGGCCGTCCGCCTGGTTGTCGTACCGGACATCTTCGGAGAGTTGGTTCCGGTAATCCTCGACGCTGTAATAGAACGGGAAGGAGAGGATGAACTTCTCCTTGTATTTCCGCCGCGAATAGGGGATGTACTCCCAGTCCACCTTGTCGCTCATGGTCCGGTCCCAGTCCAGGTTCCGCATCAGCGAATCCAGGAATTCCGGCGTGTAGCCGATGGAATACACCCCGCCGATGAGACCGCCGATGGAGGTTCCGACGACCATGTCGATCGGGAACTTGTACTGCTCCAGGTATTTGAGCGCACCCACGGTCGCAGCGCCCTTGGCACCGCCGCCGCTGAGTACCAGGGCTACGGTGGGGCGTTTCTTCCGGATCTGATCCATCCTGGCCCGCATGGACGCGACCGCATTGGCATCGGACGGGTCCAGGCCGAATCCGGCGGAGGACTTGTCCTGCGCTCCGGCAAGAAGCGGGACGAGAAGGCACAGAAGGAAGGCGATTCTTTTCATAGTCAATCTATTCGTGATTGTGCAGGCCGGCCAGCAGGCCGCAGGCAGCGAGGATGTCCTCCCCGCGGGAGGCGCGGATCGTCGCCGTGATCCCGCCCCGTGCGAGGCGGTCCCGGAAGGCTTCCATCGTCTCCTGGGAACTGGTCCCGTACGGGAAATCGGGAATCCGGTGGAACCGGATGAGGTTCACCCGGCATTCCAGGCCCTTGAGCAGGCGCAGGAGGGCATCGGCATGGCGCGGGGTGTCGTTGTGGCCGGCGAACATCGTGTATTCGAAACTCACGCGGCGCTGGCCGGAGAAGTCGTACTGCCGGAGGAGGGCGATGACGTCGGCCAGGGGAAACACCTTCTGGGCCGGCATCAGGGCCAGGCGCTCGTCCGGGAAGGGATCGTGCAGGCTCACCGCCAGGTGGCACTTGCATTCGTCCAGGAAACGCTTCAGGGAAGGGATGACCCCGATCGTGGAAAGGGTGATTCGCTTGGGACTCCAGCCATAGCCCCAGGGGGCGGTGAGGACTTCGATGACTTTCTTCACTTCCTCCCAGTTGTCCAGGGGCTCGCCCATGCCCATGAAGACGACGTTCGTGAGTTCCGCGGCTTCGTCGATGGCGAACAGTTGGGAGAGGATGTCGGCGGCGGACAGGTTCCCGTGGAACCCCTGGCGGCCGGTCATGCAGAACTTGCAACCCATCTTGCAGCCTGCCTGCGAGGAGACGCAGAGCGTCTTGCGGTCCCCGTCGGGAATCATGACGGCTTCCACCGCATTGTCCGGATTCCCGTTCACCGGGAACAGGTATTTCTTCGTCCCGTCGGAGGAGGCGGCGACGCCGAGGGGGCGGGCGACGCCCACTTCGTAGGATCCGGAAAGGCGCTCACGGCCGGCTTTGGGCAGATTCGTCATTTCGCCGAGCGTGCGGACACGCTTTCCGTACATCCACTGGGCCAGTTGGTTGCCCGTGAATCCCGGCAGGCCCGCCGCCAGCGCGATTTCCTTCAGTTGGGAGGGATTTTTCCCGAGGAGCTTTTCCATAATCATTGCAAAAATAACATTTTATTTTCATAACTTTGTACGACCGCGGAACGATTGTTCCGGGAAACATATAACAAACAACATTATGGCTAAAGCAGTAGAAGAAAAAAGCGGTGCGGAAGTCAATGCCGCCAAATTGAAGGCATTGCAGGCGACGATCGACAAGATCGAGAAGGATTACGGGAAGGGTACCATCATGAAGTTGGGAGATCAGCCAGAATGGGATGCGGCGCAGGTCATCCCGAGCGGTTCCATCGCCCTGGACCATGCGCTCGGCATCGGGGGCTACCCCAAAGGCAGGATCATCGAGATCTACGGCCCCGAATCCAGCGGTAAGACCACCCTGGCAATCCATGCGATCGCCCAGGCACAGAAAGCGGGCGGCATCGCCGCCATCATCGACGCGGAACACGCCTTCGACAGGACCTATGCGAAGGCCCTCGGCGTGGACCTCGAAACCCTCCTCATCTCCCAGCCGGACAACGGGGAGCAGGCCCTCGAGATCGCGGACAACCTCATCCGGAGCGGCGCCATCGACATCGTGGTGATCGACTCCGTCGCGGCCCTCACCCCGAAGGCGGAAATCGAGGGCGAGATGGGCGAGAACAAGGTCGGCCTCCAGGCCCGCCTGATGTCCCAGGCCCTCCGCAAACTCACGGCGAACATCTCCAAGACGAACACCTGCTGCATCTTCATCAACCAGTTGCGCGAGAAGATCGGCATCATGTTCGGCAACCCCGAGACCACGACGGGCGGCAATGCCCTGAAGTTCTATGCCTCCGTGCGGCTGGACATCCGCCGCACCACCCAGATCAAGGACGGCGAGGAAGCCCTCGGCAACCACGTGAAGGTGAAAGTGGTGAAGAACAAGATGGCCCCGCCTTTCAAGAAGGCCGAGTTCGACATCGTCTTCGGCGAGGGTATCTCCCACTCCAGCGAACTGGTGGACCTGGGCGTGGAACTGGGCATCATCCAGAAGTCCGGCTCCTGGTTCAGTTACAACGACAGCAAACTCGCCCAGGGCCGGGAAGCCGCCAAGAAGCTTCTCCAGGATAACGTGGAACTTGCCGATGAGATCGAGGCCCGCATCCGCGCAGCCATGCAGAACGTAGAAGACTGACGCCCATGAAACGTGTCCTTGCCATCCTGTCCCTCCTCGGCACCCTGCTCCTGGCGAGCGCCTGCCATTTCAATGTGAACCTGTCCGCTGATGCCTGGGCGGAAGTGACTTTCGTCAACGGAGACATGCTCCGGACGGATGTCGTCACCTACGAGGGCTTCCATCGGAATTCCTTCTCGGACGACGACCTGGAGCACATTTTCGTGGACCTGACCCAGCATATCAAGATGGACCAGTTCGGAACGGCCGTCCTCCACCTGGACGTCTTCGACGAAATCAAGGGCGTGCAGTTGAGAGACGAGACCTACGGGGTCGTCTATAACTCCCACACCGGCCATTACGACTTCGCCGACATGGAGTACGACTATTGACGGGTGGTACTGGACAACATGACAAAAAAGGGATGGCCGCAGCGGTCATCCTTTTTTGTTAGAAGCGCAAGGCCAGGCCCACCCCGGAAGGGGTCGGGCCGAAGGTGAGTTGCACCTCGGAAGACACGGGCGGGAGACCGGCCGCATCGCAGGTTTTGGCGATCTTCCTCAAATGATTGTTGCCGACGCACAGAAGGACGACGCCGGTGGTACCGGCGGCCAGGCCGGTGAGCATGACAGCGGTACCGATATTTACGCGAGGCCCCAGGTCATCCCATACCTTGTCCACGGCTTCCTGACCGCCGACAGCGACGAATATGGAGGCGAAAACTCCTCCGATCAGATAAATGCCCCCGTAGGCGAAGCCGGCGGCAGCCAGGGTATAGCCGCCCGCCGTCAGACCGATTCCCCAACCGCGCTCCCGCGCATATTTTTCCCAGGAAGCCACCAACTCCTGACCGCCTGCCCGGTCGATGACCAGAAGCGTGGTTTCCTTGTCCAGTTTGGCCCCGTCGATGGCGATCCGGCCACCTTTCATCTTCATCGTCCCTTGATGCCACTCAGGGACATACTGCGCGAATGCGCCGGTGGAAAAGAGGGCCAGGATGCCCAGAAGGAGGAATCGGAATGCTTTCATGATCAGGAATGTTGTGGTTATCCGAAGCAAATATAGGCAAAATATCACGGCCGGGCAAGCACGCACCGGGACAGTTTTTCCAGATGTTCCCCGGAAAAGATTCCGGCCTTTCCCAGTCCTTCCACGGTCCAGGCCTCCCGGGGTTGATGTTCCCGGTACAGGACGACGGCATGCGCTTCCGCCTTGGAAATGTAAGGATGCCGGGCCAGATCGGCCTCCGGAAGCGTCCAGATGGGGAAAGGATCCGGTGCCGAGCACGTAATCAGGTCTTTCAGGCCGTCGTACTTATCCCGGTCGAAGTAATAGATGTCCAGAAGTTGCTCCGGATAGGAATAACCGCCCAGCGAAGTCCGGTAGGAAACCATCTTCGACGCGAAATACGGACCGATGCCGGGAAGGGCCTCGAAAGCGGCGCTGTCGGCCTTGTTGATGTCCAGGCGGGGAATGTCGATATACGGCCGGAGCCGCTCGAAGACCGAATCGGCCACCACGTAAGATTTGGCGAAATCGGCAGGACGGCGGAAACGGCCGCCCTTTTCGCGGTAGTTCAGGATGGACTGCGCCTGCTTTTCGGAGAACCCGAGGCGCACGAGATCTTCCAGGGAGACGGTGTTCGGGTCGAACCGGAAAGACTCCACCTTCCGGGGCGCCGCTTTCTCCCGCATCCGGACGGCTTCCCGGGCATGACCCGAGGATTTCCGGACCGTGACGGCCGGACCGGGACTGAGGTCGGCATCAGGGAGAACATCCCTCCCCTCCAGCACCTCCTCCGCAAGGGTACGGTCCACGACATACACGGTATCCGGACGGTCTTGATGGGCGACGACACGGGATACCGCGGCCTTGTGGACGAACAAGGCCACCTGGTAACCGATGACAAGGAATACGAGGGCAATGGCCCCTACCGTGAAACTACTCCGGGGAGTCTTCTGTCTCTTCCCCTCTTCCATAACGCTTCTGTTTGACAGGTTTTACCGGCTCCGCGCCGGCGACGACAATGACGATTTCGCCTTTGGGCTCGTGTTCGGAGAACCAGGCGGCGACTTCCTGGAGGGTTCCCCGGTGATGCTCCTCGTGGAGTTTGGAAATCTCGCGGGCGACGGAGCAGCGGCGCTCCGGTCCGAAATGCTCGATCAGTTGCCCCAGGGTCTTGACCAGCCGGTAGGGCGACTCGTAGAAGACCATCGTGCGCGTCTCCCCTTCCAGGGCCGTGAGGAGTGTCTGGCGACCTTTCTTCTGCGGGAGGAATCCCTCGAAGCAGAACCGGTCGCAGGGAAGGCCGGACGAGACGATGGCCGGGATGCAGGCCGTGGCGCCCGGAAGCGTCTGGACCTCGATTCCCTCCTCCGCGCAGGCACGGGCCAGGAGGAAGCCCGGATCGGAGATGCCCGGCGTTCCGGCATCGCTGATGAGGGCGACGTTCAGTCCGCCGAGGATCCGTTCCTTCACGAGTTGGACGGTCTGGTGTTCGTTGAACTTGTGGTGCGACTGCAGCGGCCGGTGGATGTCATAGCGGTGCAGGAGGACCGAACTGGTGCGGGTGTCCTCCGCCAGGATGAGATCCGCCTCCTTGAGGACCTGGACGGCACGGAAGGTCATGTCATCCAGGTTTCCGACCGGGGTCGGCACAATATACAGACGGCCCGCCATTCCCCTATCCGAGTTTCCGGCGGATGGCCATCATGAAATTATAGACGATGTCGGACTTGTAGTTCCAGTCCGGGAAACGGGTGACGACATAGTCCACCGCCTCCTCGAAGGTAGCCAGGGCGTTGAGTTCGCCGATGGTCTTGTCGTACAGCGCATAGTCTTCCTTGAACAGGGTGCCGATGAACAGCGCCCGGTCATAGAGGGAAATGCCGCTGCGGATATTCTTGACCGCCATGCCGGGCTTGTCCAGGCGCCAGGGCATCCGCGAGGTATCCACCGTCGGAACCTCGGGAGCGGCCTCCTGTGCAGGGGCCGGTTCGGGGACGGGTTCCGGTTCGGGCGCCGGCCCCGGTTCGGGGGCAGAGACGGGCTCCTCCGGGAGCACCACCGGCTCCGGTTCGGGTTCGAGCACCGGTTCCGGCTCTGCAACGGGTTCCGGTTGCGGTTCCGGCATTTCCGGGAGGTCGTCCGCCTCGCCGATCTCCATATCCGTAAAATCCACTTCGGCGAGCGGCTCCACCGCCGCAGGGGCGGCGGCCTCTTCCTCCGAAAGTTTCTGGTACTGAGCCAACTGTTCTTCCAGCAGGCGGACCTTTTCCTTCACCTCGGCGAGGGAGGCCTCGATTTCCCGCAAGATTTCTGTACTGTTTTTCTCCATAAATGACTATCTTTGTACAAGTCAATCATAGCAAAGTAAGGAAATGTTTTTGGAAAACACAAAAAAATCGGGCAGCATCGAACTCATCTGCGGCTCGATGTTCTCGGGAAAGACGGAGGAACTCATCCGCCGGCTCAAGCGCGCCCAGTTCGCCAAGCAGAAGATCGCCACTTTCAAGCCCACCGTGGACAAGCGGTATTCTGACCTGGACGTCGTCTCCCACGACTCCCACAGCATTTCCTGCACTCCCATCAAGACGCCGTCCCGCATGCTCCAGATCGAACCGGACGTGCAGGTCGTCGGCATCGACGAGGCCCAGTTCTTCGACGAAAGCATCATCGGTGTCGTCCAGGAACTCGCGAACCGGGGCGTCCGCGTCATCATCGCCGGACTGGACACCGACTACCTGGGCAAGCCCTTCGGCCCCATGCCGGGCCTGCTGGCCATCGCGGACGACGTCCAGAAAGTCCATGCCATCTGCGTCCATTGCGGCGCCCTGGCCAATTTCTCGCACCGCCTGTCCGACAGCCGGAAACTGGTCGTCCTGGGCGAAAAGGACACCTACGAGCCCCTTTGCCGCGAGTGCTACAACAAGGCCCTGAAAGAAGAAAAGGAAGGCTAGGAGATTCCCGGTCAAACCGGGAATGACGGCTATCTCACCAACTGCGTCGCCTCGTTCCAGGCGACGTTTTCTTTGTAGAAACCGTCCAGGAACGCCGTGCCGTGCCACACATCGGCCTTGTAATCCGGATAAGCCGGCAGATACACGGAAAGCCCGCAGCACCGATCCAGGTGCAGTTCGATGAAGCGGGGCGTATGGGCCTCATAGACAATCGCTTCGTCCAGTGCTGACTGGAGATCGGCAAGGTCGCTCTCCGATGCACCGGCCTCCCGGAGCAGGTCCTTCAAGTCAAAGAAGGCCAGGTACTGTTTTCCCCCCATGAGGCGGTCGTAGACCTGGACATTCTCTCCCTTCAGGTTCAGGATGCCTTCGTGGTAGCGGTCGAAAAGGACACGGCAGACCGAGGCCAGCGGATCCAGCCGGGAACAATCCACCATCGTGATGGCCGCACCATAGGTGGAATCGTGCTCGTACTGGGCGAAATAGTCAGCGCAGGCGCCTTGCAAGTCCGGAATCTTCTGTTCGAGCAGATGATGCGCCAGGGTCTTGTAATTGAAACCGGCCGCCGGAATCTCGCAGGGCGCGGCTCCGATATACGCGCATACGTCCCGGAGCTGCCAGGCTACTTCCACCGAGGCCATCAGGCAGGCGTCGAAGAGGATATAATCCAGTTTGTAGGGAATGGCCGCCGCAAAGTCGTGCAACTCGATTTCTTCCTTTTTCGTGCCGGCGGCATAGTATTCCTGGCCGAACGAGTTCAGCCGGGGCGGAGTCCAGTAGATGCTGCCTCTCCCCCGGTCCTTGCCCTCATATTTCTTGGGATTGCTGTAATAATCGTCCGGAAGCCATCCCGACGCATGGGAGGAAAAGACGGCCCCGTAACCGGATGCCGGGAATGTTTCCCGGACCAGGTCCAGGACTTCCGTGACCATCGGGGCATTCGCGACCGAAGTACCGGCCGGCCATACCTGCAGCGTGTCCGAACGGGGTTCGCCACCCACCTGGTACAGGCGGATGAGGGCCGGCTCCGTCTCCTTGGCATAATTCCGGTACGACCGGGTCACATGGCTGAATACCAGCAGGATATCGTCGTTCCGGCCGTTCCCGGGCAGATAGCCTTCCTGGAGGGCTGCGATGTTCGCGGAGATGTAGCCGCCCAGAGAATTGAATCCGGCTTCATAGAGCAGCATCACCTTACGTGTTTCCTTTCCATAAGGGCCCACGGTCAAAGTAAGGTCCAGCCCATCCCGCTGACAGGAGAGAACCGCCAGCAGCAGGAAGAGAAGGGGTATGAAGCGTCCGTTTTTCATAAAAACACCACTACAGACGGACAAAGTTAGCATTTTATTTCTATTTTTGTACAAATGAACCACCTATGAAACGTATTTGCCAGATGATGATGCTTATGGGAACAGCCGCCGCACTTGCCGGTGCCTGTTCGGAAAAGAAAACGGAAGCGCCCTTCCGTTATACGGTCGATTCCTTCGCCGACCTCAAGGTCATGCGCTACCAGGTTCCCGGCTGGGACAGTCTGAGCCTGAGACAGAAAGAATATGCCTACCACCTCGCCGAGGCCGCCAAGTGGGGCCGCGACATCCTGTGGGACCAGAACTGCAAGGACAACCTCCGCGTGCGCCACGCCGTGGAGAACATCCTTGAAAACTACAAGGGAGACCGCTCCACGGCCGATTTCGAAGCCTTCACGGTCTATGCCAAGCGCCTGTTCTTCTCGAACGGCATCCACCACCACTATGCGGAGGACAAGTTCTTCCCGACCTGCCCCCAGACTTACTTCGAAGGGCTGCTGAAGGCAGTCGGCATCGAGGATGCGGACCTTCTGGACGTCATCTACAATCCCGAAAGGTATCCGCAGCGCCGCTCCACGGAGACATCCGGCGACATCGTCGCCCTCTCCGCCGTGAACTTCTATGACGGCGTCACCCGCGACGAGGTGGAGAAGTATTATGCCGGCATCGTGGACCCGAAGGATCCGCAGCCCATCTCCTACGGGCTGAACACGAAAGTGGTCAAGGATCCGGACGGCGTCATCCGGGAACACCCCTGGAAAGTGGGCGGCATCTACTCCCCCGCCATCGAGCATATCTGCGACGAACTCCTGAAGGCCCGGGAAGTGGCCGAGAACGACATCCAGGCCCGTGCGCTGGGCCTGCTGGTGGACTATTACCGCACCGGCGACCTCCGCAAATGGGACGAATTCAACATCGAATGGGTGAAGGACACCATCGGCACTGTGGATTTCATCAACGGATTCGTCGAGGATTACAATGACCCGCTGGGCCGTAAGGGTGCCTGGGAAGGTTACGTGAACATCAAGGACTTCGAGGCATCGGCCCGGACGGAGAAACTCAGTGCGAACGCCCAGTGGTTCGAGGACCACTCCCCCGTGGATCCGCGCTTCCGCAAGGCCGTCGTCAAGGGCGTTTCCGCCAAGGTCATCAACGCCGTGTGCCTCGCCGGCGACAGTTATCCGTCCACCCCGATCGGCATCAACCTCCCGAACGCCGACTGGATCCGCAAGGACCACGGTTCCAAGAGCGTGACCATCGCCAACATCACCCATACCTACGACCTCTCCGCGCAGGAATCCCCGAAGAGCACCCTCGCCGAATTCGCCTGGGACGAAGCGGAGATCGCCCGCGCCAAGAAATGGGGCACGGTGGCCGACGAGATCCACACCGACCTCCATGAGTGCCTGGGCCACGGTTCCGGCCAACTCCTGCCCGGCGTGTCAACCACGGCAATGGGCGAATACGCCTCCGCCCTGGAGGAAGCCCGCGCCGACCTGTTCGGCCTCTACTACACGGCCGACCCCAAGATGGTGGAACTCGGGATCATGCCCGACCCGGAGGCCTACAAGGCCGAATATGACAACTACATCCGCAACGGCATGATGGTCCAGTTCACCCGCGTGGAACTGGGCCGGCCCAACACCGAAGCCCACATGCAGAACCGCAAGCTCATCGCCGAATGGTGCTACGAGAAGGGTGCTGCGGACAACGTCATCGAAAAGAAGGTCCGCGACGGGAAAACCTATTTCGTCGTAAATGACTACGTGAAACTCCGCGCCCTGTTCGCCGAACTCCTCGCCGAGATCCAGCGCATCAAGTCCGAGGGCGACTACGCCGCCGGCAAGAACCTCATCGAGACCTATGCCGTCCATATCGACCCGGTCCTGCACAAGGAAGTGAAGGAACGCTACGAGGCCCTGGACCTCAAGCCCTACGGCGGCTTCATCAACCCGGAGATCCGTCCGGTGGTGAAAGACGGGAAGACGGTCGATTACGAAATCGTCTATACCGACGACTACCTGGGCCAGATGCTCCAGTACGGCAAGAAGTACGGCGCCCTCTGATGAAGCGGATCGCCGAGGACTACCGCAACTACCTGCGGATCGAAAGGGGCATGTCGCCGAACACGGTGGCCGCCTACGCGCGGGATGTGGAGGGGCTCCTCGGCGCCTATGAAGGATTCCGACCGGCGGACATCGGCACGGCCGAGATCGAGCATTACCTGTCGGACCGGATTGGGAAAGGGCTTTCCAAACGCTCCCAGGCGCGTCTTCTGAGTTCCCTGCGATCCTTTTTCAACTGGTGCGTGGAGGAGGGCGACATCAAGGATAACCCCTGCGACCGCATCGACGCCCCGAAACTCGGGAAGTACCTCCCCGCCGTCCTGTCGTTGGAGGAAGTCGATGCCATCCTCTCCTCCGTGGACACGAAGACCCCGACCGGACTCCGCAACCGCGCCATCCTGGAGGTCCTGTACGGATGCGGCCTCCGCGTAAGCGAATGCACCGGCCTCCGGATTTCCCATGTCCATCTGGACGAGGGATTTGTCGATGTCATCGGCAAGGGCAACAAGCAGCGGATCGTCCCCCTCGGGGAAATGGCCGCGGAAGCCGTCCGGAACTATCTCCCGGTCCGGCCGGAACCTGCCGCCCGCCCTTTCGAGGACATCCTCTTCCTGAACAAGACCGGCCGGCCGCTCAGCCGCGTCTCCGTCTTCAACCTCGTGAAGGAAGGGGCGATGGCCGCCGGAATCCACAAGGAAATCTCCCCGCACACCTTCCGGCACTCCTTCGCCACCCACCTCATCGAAGGCGGGGCGGACCTCAGGGTCGTCCAGGAGATGCTCGGGCACGAGTCCATCCTCACCACCGAAATCTACACCCACATCGACTCCTCCACCTGGCAGGCCGCCATCCTGGAGCACCATCCCCGGAATAAATAATAAACCCGCGCACCAAGGCAGTGCACGGGTCCTATTTCAAGAGACGGAAGACGCTACAGTTCGATGGGCTTGTACTTCGGGACCAGGGCCTTCATGATGGCCCAGGCGATGAGGTAAGCCACGCCGCAGAAACAGAACATCACGAAGTAGCCGGCCGGCTTGCCCTCGAATCCAAGGAAGTGGAAGGCGGCTCCGGCGTTCTCCGCATAGGTGAACAGGTTGCCCGCCACCTTCTGGATGATCATGGAACCCACGCCGCCCGCCATGGCACCGATGCCGGTGATGGTGGCGATGGTGCTCTTCGGGAACATGTCGCCGATGGTGGAGAACAGGTTCGCGCTCCAGGCCTGATGGCCCGCACCGGCGAGGCCGATGAGGATGGCCGGCCACCACGGGGAATTCAGGTTCACGCCGAGGGGCTGCGCAAAGAGCGCGGCAATCGGGAAGAAGGCGAAGATGAGCATCGCAAGCATACGGCCCGCATACGGGTTCATGCCCTTCTTCTCAACGAAGATCTTGGGCAGGTAGCCGCCGAAGATGGAAATCACTGTCACAATGGCGTAGAGCGTGAAAATCAGGCCCTGGCCCAGACCGGAGGTCGCAGGCGCATTGAACTGGTTGCTGAAATAGGAAGGCGCCCAGAACAGGAAGAACCACCACACGCCGTCGGTGAAGAACTTGCCGGCGATGAAGGACCAGGTCTGCCTGTACTTGAAGCACTGGAGCATCGGGATGGACTTCTGCTCGGCGATGGCCGCCTTTTCGGCCGCCTCGGCGGCATCGTCCTGATGGATGTACTCCAGCTCGGCCTCGTTCACGTGCTTGCTCGTCTCGGGCTTGTCATACATGAAGGCCCAGAAGAACATCCAGATGAAGCCCAGGCCGCCGATGATGATGAAGGCCCATTCCCAGCCGAACTTGACGGCCAGCGGCGGAATCAGCAGCGGAGCGGCCAGCGCGCCCACGGAAGCGCCGGCATTGAAGATGGAGGTTGCGAAAGCGCGGTCCTTCTTCGGGAAAAACTCGGCCGTCACCTTGATGGCCGCCGGGAAGTTGCCGGATTCACCGAGGGCGAGGATGCCCCGGCACAGAAGGAACAGGTACACGGAAGTCGTGGACACGGCCAGGGCGGCCTTGCTGCCCACTTCCACGGCACGCATCGCGGCCACGCTGTCCAGGCCGGTCAGATGGGCCGTCGCCCAGCCGCAGGCGGCATGGAGGCACGCGCCGGCGGACCAGACGCCGATGGAAATCAGGTAACCCTTCTTGGTGCCCATCCAGTCCACGAACTTGCCCGCGAACAGGCAGCAGATGGCGTAGAAGATGGAGAAGAAGGAGGTGATGGTGCCATAATTGGCATCGGTCCAGTGGAACTCCGGCTTGATGAACTCCTCGTACGTGAGGGACAGGACCTGGCGGTCCAGGTAGTTGACGGTCGTTGCCACGAACAGCAGCGAACACAGCCACCAGCGCCAGTTGGTCATCAGTTTTTTCTGTGTTTCACCCATATCTTGTCAGATTTTAGATTTCTCCACTTCGCTACGCTTCGGTCGAAATGACAGAACGGACGGCGGCACGCATGCCTTCGGCCTGGATGAGGGCGAGGTCGGCGGTCAGGAGGTCGGTCAGGCCGGGGACGGCATTGAGGTCCTCGCCCCAGATGAATCCGTCGGCCAGGACGCCCTCGGCGACTTTGCGGACATCGCCGGTCGCCCAGAGGTTCTGGAGCAGTTCGATGATCTTGGGATCGTCGTTCGGGACGATGTCCACGTTACCGCGCTTGCCGCCCTTGTAGTAGGTGCAGATGGCGGCGAGGCCCAGGACGATGCCCTTGGGGAGTTCGCCCTTGCGCTCCAGATAAGTCTTGAGACCGGGGAGGTCGCGGGTCTTGAACTTCGGGAAGGAATTGAGCATGATGCTCGTCACGAAATGCTTCACGAACGGGTTGCGGAAGCGCTCCATCACGTCGCAGCCGAACTTCTCGAGTTCTTCCTTCGGGAGATTGCAGGTCGGGAGGAGTTCCTCGAACATGACCTTCTTCACGAACGGGCCCACCTCGGGATCCTCGCAGCACTCTTTCACGGTATCCAGGCCGCTCAGGTAGCCGACCGGGGAAAGGACGGTGTGCGGACCGTTCAGGAGCGTAACCTTCCGCTCATGGTACGGAGCCTCGGACGGGACGAAGAGCACGTGCAGGCCGGCCTTGTCGGCCGGGAACTCGGCGGCGACCTCCTGCGGGGCCTCGATGACCCAGAGGTGGAAGATCTCGGCCTTGTCCAGCAGATGGTCGTCATAACCGGCGCGCTCGCACAGTTGGGCGGCGGTATCGCGCGGATAACCCGGGACGATGCGGTCCACGAGCGTGCTATAGACGCCGCAGGCGTTCTCGAACCAGTTCCGAAAGCCCTCTCCGAGGTTCCAGAGGTCGATGTACTGACGGATGCACTCCTTCAAGTGCTTGCCGTTTTCGAAGATCAGTTCGCACGGGAAGATGATGAAGCCCTTGTCCATCGCCCCGTTGAAGTGCTGGTAGCGGTGATACAGGAGTTGCGTGAGTTTGCCGGGATAGGAGGATGCCGGCGCATCGTCCAGTTTGCAGGCCGGGTCGAAGGCGATACCCGCCTCGGTCGTGTTGGAGATGACGAAACGCATTTCCGGCTGCTCGGCGAGTTTCAGATAGGCCTGGAAGTCCTCGTAGGGGTTGATGCCCCGGCTGATGACGTCGATCAGGTCCACGCTGTCCACGGGCTGTCCATCCTGGAGGCCCTGGAGGTTCAGGTGATAGAGGCCGTCCTGCTCGTTGAGCCAGCCGACCATACCCTTCTCGATGGGCTGGACGACGACCACGGAAGCGTTGAAATCGGTCTTCTGGTTGGTTTTCCAAATGATCCACTCGATAAACGCGCGGAGGAAGTTGCCTTCACCGAACTGAATGATCTTTTCGGTGTACTGTTTCGCCTGCGGGGCGGAAGTTCTGTTTAATCTTTCCATATGGTTTTGTGTATTATAGATTCTTCACTTCGTTCAGAATGACAGGGTTACAGCGTGACGCCCTGCTTGAAGATGGCGATTTCGCGCCAGCCGTTCTTCTCGTTGTTCACCGGGACGCCGGAGGCGGCGGCAAGAACGAAGTCGATGAAACGGGCGGCGACGCTGTCCATGGACTCGTCCTGAGCGAGGACGCCGGCGTTGAAGTCGATCCAGCTGCCCTTCTTCTCGTAGAGGGGTGTATTCGTGGAAATCTTCATCGTGGGGACGAAGCTCCCGAACGGCGTACCGCGACCCGTGGTGAACAGGACGATCTGGCAGCCGGAGGCGGCGAGGGCCGTGGAAGCGACGAGGTCGTTCCCCGGAGCGCTCAGGAGGTTCAACCCCTTGACGCTCAAGCGCTCGCCGTATTTCAAGACACCACGTACGATGCTCTGCCCGCACTTCTGCGTGCAGCCGAGGGACTTTTCCTCGAGGGTGGAGATACCGCCCGCCTTGTTGCCCGGCGAGGGATTCTCATACACGGGCATCCCCTGCTTCATGAAGTACTCCTTGAAATCGTTGATCAGGTGGACCGTCTTGTCGAAGGTGGCCTCGTCCTGGCAGCGGTTCATGAGGATGGTCTCGGCGCCGAACATCTCGGGGACCTCGGTCAGGACGGTCGTACCGCCCTGGGCGACGATCCAGTCGGAGAACACGCCCAGGAGCGGGTTCGCCGTGATGCCGCTGAGGCCGTCGGAGCCGCCGCACTTGAGGCCGACGCGCAGTTCCGACACCGGCACGTCCTCGCGCTCGTCCTTCGAGCATACGGCGAAGATCTCGCGGAGCTGCTGCAGGCCGTATTCGATTTCGTCGTCCACCTGCTGGGTGACGAACATCCGCACGCGGCTTTCATCGACCGGGCCCACCAGCTCGCGGAAGGCGTCCAGCTGGTTGTTCTCGCAGCCGAGCGAGACCACCAGCACGCCGCCGGCGTTGGGATGATGCACCATGTCGGCGAGGACGGTGCGGGTATTCTCGTGGTCTGCACCCAGTTGGGAGCAGCCATAATTGTGCGGGAATGCGACAACCGCATCGACACTTCCCTCCTTTCCGGCGATTTCCGCCTTGAAGCGCTCCACGATGGTCTGGCAGATCCCGTTCACGCAACCCACGTTGGGAATGACCCAGATCTGGTTGCGGATCCCCACCTGTCCGTCGGAGCGGCGGAATCCCTTAAACGTAACCGTCTTTTGACCTCCGCGGACTAAAACTTTTTCCGGCTGAAAAATGCCGGAAAAAGTTTTGTCCGACACCGCTCCGATAAAAGACGGTTCGTACTTGTACTCCAGGAGGCCTTCCAGGTTGGTCTTGATGCAGGTGTGATCCACCATCGTCCCGGCGGCCGCGTCCCGGGTCACATGGCCGATGGGATAGCCGTACTTGATGACGTTCTCCCCGGCCATGAGGTCCCGGAGGACAATCTTGTGCCCGCGGGGAATGTCCATCGACAGGACGATGCCTTCCACCGAATCCCCTTTCGAGAGATCCCGCAGGGCTACCGCCACATTGTCTCCTTGATTGATCTTGATATAATCCATATAACCACCTATTGAAGGAGGGAGGTCTTTTCAAACCTATGCCACCCTCGGCATATAAGAGGGAGGGGCCCATTTATGGGAGGGACCGCGTAGCGGGGGTTTGAAAAGACCTCCCTCCTTCAAACTAGAAATTAAAGTAATTGTCGGCGTTGTTGTAGCAGATGTCCTCCACCATCTGGCCGATGAAGGCCATCTCGGAGGCGGGAAGCTTGCCCTGTTCCACGTCCTTGCCGATCACGTCGCAGAGGATGCGGCGGAAGTACTCGTGACGCGGGTAGCTGATGAAACTGCGGCTGTCCGTCAGCATGCCCACGAAGCGGCTCAGGAGGCCGAGGTTCGAGAGGGAATCCAGCTGGCGGCGCATGCCCACTTCCTGGTCCAGGAACCACCAGCCCGAGCCGAACTGCATCTTGCCCGGAACGGTACCGTCGTTGAAGGTGTAGGCCATCGTCATCATGACCGCATTGTCCTTCGGATTCAGGCAGTAGAGGATGGTCTTCGCCAGTTTGCCGGCCAGGGTGAGACGGTCGAAGAAACGGTGTCCGGCCGCTGCGATATCCAGGTCATGGATGGCGTCGTAACCGGTATCGGCACCCACCTCGGCGAACATCTTGGAGTTGTTGTTGCGGATGGCGCCGATGTGGAACTGCTGGGCCCAGCCGGCCTCGGCGTCCATGACGGCCTGGTCATAGAGGAAGGCGCTGCGGAACTTCTCCAGTTCCTTCGGATTCGGAGCGATGCCCATCAGGACCTTCTTGAAGATCAGTTCGATCTCGATCTCCTTGTAATCGGCGCTGTAGAAGTTCTCCAGGCCATGGTCGGAAAGTTTGCATCCCATGGAAGCGAAGTAGTCGTGACGCTTCTGGAGGGCCTCCTGCAGGTCCGCATAGGAGTCGATTTCCATATCGGCGGCCTCGCCGAGCTGCTTGAGGTAGTCCTTGTACGCCTTGGGATTCTCGATGGCCATCGCCTTGTCCGGACGCCAGGCGGGAATCACCTTCACGCCGAAGGGATGGGCCGCGATCTGCTTGTGCCAGCGGAGGTCATCGGCCGGATCGTCGGTGGTGCAGACGACCTTCACGTTGAACCGCTTGATGAGCGCCTGGCCGCGGAATTCCTCCGTCGCGAGCTTGGCGTTGCACTCGTCGAAGATTTCCTTCGCCGTCGCCGGGCACAGGAGTTTGTCGATGCCGAACACGCGGCTGAGTTCCAGGTGCGTCCAGTGATACAGCGGGTTCCGCATGGTATAGGGAACGGTCTCCGCCCACTTCTCGAAGGTCTCCCAGGCAGTGTGCTTGCCGCCGGTGAGATAATCCTCGGAAACGCCGTTCGCACGCATCGCGCGCCACTTGTAATGGTCGCCGTAGTGACCGTCCACCAGCCAGAGCTGGGTGATGTCGCGGAACTGGATGTTCTCGGCAATCTGCTGCGGCACGAGGTGGCAGTGGTAGTCGATGATGGGCATTTTCTCGGCGTGCTCGTGGTAAAGCTGCCGGGCGGTCTCCGTCTGGAGCATGAAATCGGGGTTGATAAAACTCATATACAATGTATTTTGGTTACGTTTCAGATTTCTCGACTTCGCTCGAAATGACACCCACTGTCATTTCGACCAAGCGCAGCGCGTGGAGAAATCTTTGGAAGAGAGTCGGGGTATCACCCCCGGCTCCCTTTGGAATAAGGACTACTGGTTTGTGTAGTAGATCCGGTAGAAGCGGAGGCCGTTCTCCGGGGCGGTGATGACCACCTCGCCGGCCGCGACGCTGTACTCCAGCACCTCGGGAGCGTTGGAGGAGAAGCCGCCGGGCTGCGCCTGCTTGTCTTCACCCACGGTCACGGCGACCGTGCGGTCCATGGCCGCGGAACTGCCGGTGTTGGAAACCGTGATCTTCAGCGTGCCCTGATCCGGGGACGTGAACTTGAAGTAACGGTCCATCTCACCGCTCTTGCCGCCGAACTGGATGAAGGTCGTGTTGTACTTGCTCTTCGATCCGGAGTGGAACTGGAGGCCGTTCACGGTCAGGTCGATGTTCGTGATATCCGTATTGACGGCACCCAGGGCGGTCAGGGCGTCCTGCCAGTCGGCAGTGGAGAAATCCCAGTCATACTCGACCACGGCCGGCGCGCCGGACATATAGGTGAACTCGATCTTGTAGAAGCGGAGGCCGTTCTCCGGGGCGGTGATGACCACCTCGCCGGCCGCGACGCTGTACTCCAGCACCTCGGGAGCGTTGGAGGAGAAGCCACCGGGCTGCGCCTGCTTGTCGTCACCCACGGTCACGGCAACCGTGCGGTCCATGGCCGCGGAGCTGCCGGTGTTGGAAACCGTGATCTTCAGCGTGCCCTGATCCGGGGCCGTGAACTTGAAGTAACGGTCCATCTCACCGCTCTTGCCGCCGAACTGGAAGAAGGTCGTGTTGTACTTGCTCTTGGATCCGGAGTGCAGGGTCAGGCCATCATAGGTGATATCCCAGTTGGTGATATCCGTATTGGCCGCACCAACCTCGGCAAACTTCTCCTGCCAATCTGCCGCGGAGAAGTCCCAGGTCAGGGTGACCTCGGTCATTTCGCCGGCACCGCCCTTCGGCTGGATGGCGAAGGAAGCGCCGCCCTTCTCGGACTCCTGGTAATACAGGTCAATGTCGGACGGGAAGGCCTGCACCGTGAAGGAGTACAAACCGGCCTTGAGTTCGGCGATGTCCTCGGCGGGAACCGTGAAGGCAGTCTCCGTCTGCGGTTCCTGGGTGCGCTTGTTGAACACGACCACATAGTGATCGGCATTCGGGATGGCCTCCCAGGTGATAGCGACCTCGGTAGCATCGCCTTCCGTCAGGGTGACGGGATCCACGACGGGCTTCGGAGTCTCCAGGACCTTGTCCAGGGCGAGGACGTCCTCGCTCCAGCCCAGCTTGGAGATGGTCACGTTGCCGTTGGAATACAGATACACGGTACCTTCGCCGGCGACCTCAGGGATCACGACCTTCTGGACGCCCGGGTTGGCGGCGGAAACGCCCACGCTGCCCTGGACGGTGAGGCCGTTGTCGTCATAGAGGGCGACGACCACGCTGGCACCGGTCTTGGCATCATCGGAGAGAAGGATGTCCACGGAGCCGGGCGCATTGACCTTGAAGGAGAGGTAACCCTCGGTCGGAACACCCTTGCGGGTGAGGACGGAAGCCTGCTTGAAGGTGATGGCGCCGTCGGCGTTGAGCGGCGTGGCCTCGGTACCGACGAGCATGAGTTCGTCCCGGACGCGGGAGTTCTTCACGTCACCGGCGAAGAGGCTGGCATCCTGGAGGTTCCAGGTATGGGCCTCGGTGATCACATGCTGGGTGAGGTCTTCCGGCTTCTCCACGTACTGGATCCACCACTTGGAGGCGCCCACCTTGCCCTCGATGAGGTCCTGGGCGGCCAGCTGGAAGAAGTTGCCCTTGGAGTTGTAGCACGGGTCCACGTTCATCGAAATGAAACCGGCGGTCTGGGCGGAGACCTTCGCGAAGAAGTTCTCGCCGTGGGCGTAACTGTAGTTGCCGGAAGCGGCCCGGAAGGTCGGTTCCACGGTGTTCGCGTTGTTCTGGAACAGCTGGGCACGGTCCGTACCGTCGTCCTTGCCGCCGTTCTCATAGAGGAACAGGTTGTTCTTGAGGGTCATCTCGTGCGGGACACGGACGGCGAAGATACCGCGGTTGTTGCCGTCGTCGATGGTGGCGATGTTCTTCACCGTGTTGTTCTCGAAGTCGATGTGGCCAATCTTGATGGCGTCGGAGGCATCGATGCGGAACAGGGTGCGGATACCGTCGTACATCGTGTTGTTGATGAAGGCGATCTCGTCGATCTCGGTGGTCTTGCGGACGTCGAAAGCGTCACCGCCGCTGCCCATGATGCCGTACATGTCGCAGGAGTCGAACTTGAAGGTGCCGATCTTCACGACATTGTCATTGTTCCCGTAGAAGAAACCGCCGAGGAAGTTGGTGATCTCGCAGTTCTGGAAGACGATGCTCTCCACCACCGGGGAACCGCCGGTGTGCTCCACGATGCGGGAGCCGGCGGCACCGTCGAACTTGATGTTCTCGAAGTACAGGCTGCTGCCGGCCTCGAGGGCCGCGGTCAGGGCGATCTTGCCGCTCACGACGGGCTTGGTGCCGTCGGCGGCCAGTTCACCGACCAGGGTGAGGTCGGAGGCCGGTTCGGCCGTGCCCATGGAGTAACCGGCCTCGGTGTAAGGCAGGTAATAGTTACCGCCCGCCGTCACCGCGGACTTGAGTTCCTCGGAAGTGGTAATGGTGATGGCACTCCCCTGCTCGGCCTTGGTCCAGGTATCGACCGTACCGCGGGAGGCGCTCATGTAGAAGAGGGTGATCTGGTACTCGGTGGAAGGATCCAGCCCGTCGATGGTGGCGGCGGCAGCCGTCGCCTCGGTGCCGGAGAGTTCCTTCTTGACCGTCTCACCGCCCTTCACGGGAACGGCGTTCAGCTCGGTCACCTCGGTGTAGTCCTCCACCTCGTTGCTCCAGGCAAGGGAGACGGAAGAGGTGCTGCGGCCGGTGACCTCCAGATAGAGGTTGTCCTTGACCGCATAGGTCTTGATGGAACCGTCATAGACGGAGACGTGGGATTCGGTGCCGGACACCTTGTTCCCGTCGGCGTCCACCCGGTATGCCTGGACGGTGAACCAGTATTTCTGGTCCGCGGTCAGGCGGGTCGTGAAGGGGACCTCGCCGGGCTCCAGGGCCCAGCTGTTCTCCATCTGGGTCATCGCCTCGTCTGTGTACACGACGAGTTCGTAGCCGCCGGCGTCCTTGATCAGGGACCAGTCGAAGGTGACGACGTCACCCAGGGAAGCATCGACCCGGGCCGCCAGGTTGCCCGGCGTCAGGCAACGCGCGAGGTTGAGCTCGGTGATCTCGTTCCACTCCTTCTGCGCGCAGCCCGAGAGGACGGATGCGCCAAGAAGGACGGCCAGGGAAACTTTCAGTATATTCTTGTATTTCATATCGCGTCGGTATTAAAGGCTCTCGTAGCCATAGTCGTTCTTGATGCGGCCCTGGCTGTTGGTCATCGTGTCGTTGTAGATGGGCCAGAACATGTACTGTTCCGGATCCCGGTAGTAAATGCCGTTGACCAGATCGTTATACAGACCGGTGTCGGCGCCCTTGCTGTCCACGGTCTTGCCGAAGTAGTCCGCCTTCTTCTCCCAGGCGCCGGCCGGCTTCACGGCCTCGCCGGAGAATCCGTAGATGACGAGGTTCTTCCCGTCCACCTGATAATAGACATCGCCGAAGTCGCCCAGATGGTTCACGTCAGCATACTCGCCGGTCCGGTCGCGGAGATGGATCATCTTGGTCTTGGCCTCGTCCATCTTCTCCTTGAGCAAGCCCCAGCGGATGAGGTCGAACTTGCGGGTCATCTCGCCGCAGAACTCGAAGGCGCGCTCGTCCACGATGGCGTCGAACATCGCCTCCTGGGAGGTGATCTTCTCCACATAGGCCTCGGCCTGGTCCTCGTGGCCCTTGAAAGCGCGCTCGCGCACTTTCAGGAGCTGCTCCTTCGCATAGGTCAGGTCACCCTGCTCGTTGGCGATCTCGGCGGCCATCAGGAGGATGTCGGCGTAGCGGAGGACGACGGGCTTCACGCCGTCATCGTTGCCGCCCTTGTAGGGATTGCGGGTCATCCAGTCCCAGCGGTACTTGCCGAAGTACCAGCGCTGGATACCCACCAGTTCGGGCTCGTCGTCGGCATTCCAGCGCCAGTTGACGCAGGTGATGTCGCGGCGGATGTCGTTCTTGTCATAGTCGAACCACATCGTCGGAACCGGGCCGGCATCGCCGCCGCGGGTGACGGTGGCACCGCCCGCATAGGAGGAGCCTTCGGAACGCACGGCAAAAGTGTAGTTCCAGCGGCCGCGGCCGTCGGAGAACGGGATCACGAAGAGGGTCTCGTAACCGGGACCGGCAACAAGGTTGTCCTGGTTGCTCTGGTTCTTCCAGAGGGTCTCGAAGTCCTCCAGGGAGGCGGAACCGGAGCCGATGGCATCCTTCAGATAGGCCAGGGCCTTGGGATACAGGACGCTCTTCTGGAGTTCCTGGTCGCTGGTGATGCGGTTGGTACCCAGGTCACCGGTACCCACCTGGCCGTCGTCCGGACGCTGGGCGTAGCCGGAGGCCATGAGGGCGAGACGGGCATAGAGGCCTTCCGCGAAGAGCTTGTTCACGCGGTCGGTGCGGGACGTCGCAGCGGTGGCGCCGGGATAAGGAAGATAGGGAATGGCTTCCTCCAGGTCGGCGAGCAGCTGCTTGAAGATCACGTCACGGCTTTCCTTGGCCTTGTAGATGGTCTCGCTGGTGGTGGACTCGAAACGGGCCGGGACATCGCCCCAGGCACGCATGAGGTCGTAGTAGATCATCGCACGGAGCGTGAGAGCCTCGCCGAGAAGATAGGCCATGTCCTTGTTTTCCTCGGGGTTGCCGTATTCACGGATACCCTCGATGACGAGGTTGGCCCGCTCCACCGCCTCGTACATCTTGGCGAAAGGACCGTTGTTCAGGTTCAGCTGGTTGTTGTTCGGCAGCTGCGCATAGCCCGCGATCTGATACTTCTCGTCGGTGGGCTTGAAGGTGTTATACCACTCGATGTCGCTGTTCAGGCCGATCCAGGAGAGGTAGCGGCCGCGATAGTTGTTCGTCTCGCCGAAGGACTGGGCGATGGAGAAGATGGTGTTCTCCGTCAGGGAGTAGTTGGAATAGACGGTCGCCGCGTCGAAGGTGGACGGGGACTTCGAATCCAGGAACTTGTCGCAGGACAGGGCGCTCATCATCACGGCGAACAAGCCGAAGATATAAAGTGACTTTTTCATATTTTCAATAATCTTTCTGAGGTCCTGATTATCTGACGATACACACGGCTACCCGGTTGGATTCAGGAGAAGCGGACGCATCCTTATCCTTGCCGGTGGAACTAGAGGTGATACGGTTGGCCGCGATGCCGGCTTTCTTCAGCATGTTGGCAACCACGGTGGCGCGCTGCTCGGAAAGGGAGCGATTGATATCGACGGTGCCGGTGCCGCTGTCGGCATAACCGGTGATGGTGATCTTCGCATCGGGGTTGTCCTTGAGGATCTGGCAGATCTGGCCCAGTTTGAAGGCCTCGTCCGGACGGAGCTCAGCCTTGCCGATGAGGAAGAGCAAGTCATCTTCGTAGATACCATTCAGCGTAGAGGCGGGAACCTTCACTTCCTTGACGACCTCCTTGACCACTTCCTTCTCCTTGACGACCTCCTTCACGACTTCCTTGACCACTTCGCGCACGGAAGGAACGACAGCGGCGACGGAGCCGGAAGAGTTGCTGCCGGAGCTGCGGCGGCCGAAAGTAATGTTCACACCGGCCACGAAACCGATGCTCTTCGGATAGGCGGAATAGTCAACACCCGGGGTAAGCGGGGTGGAACGGCGCGTATCCACTTCGGGATCATAGCCGGAATACTTCGTCAGGCAGAAGAGGTTGGTTCCGGTCACATAGAAGCGGACCTTGGAAAGAGCCACCTTCTCAACCAGCTTCTCCGGGAGGGTATAACCCACGGTCACACTCTGGAGACGGAGGAAGGAGGCGTCCTCGACGGCCCAGTCACTGAAGACGGCGTTGCCGATGGCGGGGCTCCACATGGTTTTTCCGCTGTTCACGGACTTCAGGGTGGCGGCGTCGGTGATGAGTTCGCCGGTGGTCCAGTCCACATTGGTCCAGCGCTTGTCCACATCCATCGCATTCAGGAGGTTGCGGTTGTAGTACTTGCGGGAGGAGGTGAATTCCACCTTGTTGGCGTTATACACCTGGTTGCCGATCATGAAGTTGAAGTTGGCGCTGAAGTCGAAGCCGTAAGCATAGCCGGAGAGGTTGAAACCGCCGGTGAAGTCCGGGGAGGCGTTGCCGATGACCTGGCGGTCGGCCGTGGTCACCTTGCCGTCGCCGGTGATGTCCTTGAGTTTCAGGGCACCCGGACGCATATAGGTGGCACCGATGACGGAAGAGTTGTTCACGACACCCTCGTTCAGCACCCAGTTGGCGCCGTCCCAGGTGAAGTCGTCGGGAGTATACATTCCGTCGCTGAGATAGCCGTACATGTTGCCGAGCGGCTGGCCCACCTGGACGATGTAGTCGTCACCGATCTCGGTGGAAGCCCAGTAGGACTGGGCCATGATGGCCTCGAGGCCGCCGAGGTCCGTCACCCGGTTGACATTGTAGGCGATGTTGCCGCCGATGTTCAGGGAGAAGTCCTTGTTGGACACGATCGGGGCGTTGAGCGTGAGCTCGATACCGCGGTTGCGGGTGGAACCGACGTTCTGGTACTGGCTGTCGTAGCCGGAGCCCGGGATCGGGAAGTTGATGAGGAGGTCCTTCGTGTCGTTCTGGTAGGCCTCGACACTACCGCTGAGGCGGCCCTGGAAGAGGCTGAAGTCCAGACCGATATTGTGCGTATAGGTGGTCTCCCACGTCAGGTCGGGATTGTTCATGACCTTGCCGGCGGTGAAGATGTTCTGGGTCATCGACAGCCAGGAGGTGGTGGAAGAGGCGTACTGCTTCATCAGCTGGCCGGAAGGGATGTTGTTGTTACCGGCGGTACCGAAGCTGTAGCGGAGCTTGAGCTGGTCCAGCCAGCTGTGGGCATTGTCCATCCAGGGTTCGTTGGAGATGGTCCAGGAAGCCGCCGCGGACGGGAAGTAGCCCCAGCGGTGGCCGCGGGCAAACTTGGAGGAGCCGTCGGCACGGAGCGTGGCACCGATGGAATAGCGGTGCTTGTAGTCGTAGTTCACGCGGCCGAAGAAGGAGAGGAGCTTGTCGTCCGGGCTGTAGTAGTTGTTGCTGGAGGCAGGGATGCCGGAGGACATGAAGTTCCAGGCCATCGCGGCATCGTAGAAGGTCGGGAAACCGTCCACGAGGTCGGTGATGGTGTTGCTCTTGGTAATCGTCATTTCCTCACCGACGAGGGCCGTCAGCTGATGGTCGCTGTTCTTGATGAGGTCCGCGAAGTCGTAATTGAGGGTGTTCGTATTGCGATAGCGGGTGCGGAAGGTCTCCTTATGCTCGGTGGAAGGGGTGTTCTTCACGGTGGACTGGTTCGCCACGTAGTAGGTCGTCAAGCCGTAGAAACGGTCGTCGCCCTGGCGGTAGTCCTCGAGACCGCCCTCGATCTTGAGGCGCAGGTTGTCGATGATGGTCCAGTTGAAGGCCGCATTGGCATTCCAGGTGGAACGGATGCGCCGGGAGTCGTTGTCGGACACGGACTGGAGCGGCGGAGCGTTGTCGCCATAGTCCTGCTCGAGGTCGGAATCGGAGGTGATCGCCGCCACGGGGATGGGCGCATAGGAGACGGCGTGCTTGAGACGGCCGTTACCGGAAGTCGTTGCACGGTCGTTGATGCCGTTCGCGCCGGAACCGCGGGTATTCACGCGGGAATAGCGGATGTTGGCGTCGATGCTGGTGTTCTTGGAGGTCTTGAAGTTCCCCTTGAAACTCAGGTTGTCACGGGAGTAGTTGGAACCCACCATGATGGCGTTGTCCCCCGTGTGGGCATAGCCCAGGGTCCAGTTGTAGTTCTCGCCGCTGCCGGAGATGGAGAAGTCCGCGCTCATCGAGGAACCCACCTTGCCGAAGACGGCGTCCACCCAGTTGTTGCCCGCGAGGTTCTGATACAGGTCCATGTCACCAAAGGGGCCGAAGTACGGGTGGTAGTTGTTGTCGATGTTGCCGCGGATGGAGGCCAGTTCGTACTGGAACTTCACGAAGTTCGCCGGATTCATCGCGACGACCGCGCCCGCGTTGGCCATCTTCTTGAGGCCGTAGTAGGCATTGAACTTCACGGAGACCTTCTGTCCCTTCTCGGCGCTCTTGGTCGTGACGATGACGACGCCGTTCGCACCGCGGCTACCGTAGATGGCCGTGGAGAAAGCGTCCTTCAGCACGTCGATGGACTGGATCTCGGAGGACGGGATGTCGTTGATGGACTCCACCGGGAAACCGTCCACGATATACAGCGGGCTGTTGTCCTGGGTGATGGAGGAACCGCCGCGGACACGGATCTTCACGTCGGCGTCCGGGTCGCCTTCCGTCGTGACGACGGACACGCCCGCCATCTTGCCGGAAAGGGCCTGGGAGACGGAGGTAACCGGCTGCTCAGTGAGTTTGTCGGAGCCCACGGAAGCGACGGCACCGAGGAGGTCGCGGCGCTTGACCGTCTGATAACCCACGACGACCACTTCGTCGAGGAAAGTCGAGTCTTCCTTCAGGACCACGTTGATGACCGTCTGGTCGCCGATGGCGATCGTCTGGTCACTCAGCCCGATGAAGGAGAACACCAGGTTCACCGCGTCGGCGGGGACGCTCAGCGAGTAGTCGCCGTCGATGCCGGTGATGGTGCCGACGGTCGTACCCTCGACAACCACACCCGCCCCGATGAGCGGCTCACCGGATTCGTCCGTCACCACGCCCGTGATGGTCTTCTGGGCGGACAGGGTCCATGCCACGGTAAGGCCAGCAAGCACGAGTGCGAGTTTCTTGACTGGATTTTTCATGAATGGTTGATTTTAAGTTGGTTATTGATTATTGGAATTATAATTTCGTATAGGTTCCGCCCGCATTCTGCGCAGCGACGATGTCCTTCACCAGGTAGTGCAGGTACATCTCCAGGTTCGTGTAACGGCCGTTCTTGTCCAGGGTGATGAGCGAACCGTCGTTCTTGTCGGACTTTCCGAGGCCGTACTTCTCCTCGAACCAGTCGGGCATGCCGTCCCCGTCGCCGTCCGCAACCTTGGACTTCTGCTCGTCGGTCGCCGTATAGGCCGGCCAGGCGCTGCCGTACTTGGACTTCACGTCAGCGATGTCGTTGATGAGGGAACCGGTCCCGTCCTTCACGTCCTTGCTGATGCGGGTATCCACGGCATCCTTGACAAGCGAAGCGCCGGCGTAGGTGCAGGCCGCATCCAGGGCCTTCTCGGCCGTATGGGTGGTGGTGTAGGCCGCAGCGCCGTCCTTTCCGGTCAGCACGAGCGGGGCGGAAGCGGTCTCGTTATAATGGTCGTGACCGCTGGAGTTGTGCCAGTAGATGCCGGCGGGACCGTTGGCCATGTCGGCGTACTGGGCGTAGACATTGCCGGCGAGATACAGTTCCGGATAGCCGTCGTCGATGTTGGAGGCGTTGCAGGAGGAGCACTTGCTGGTATAGACGCCGTAGGCATCGACAAAATACTTGCGGTCCTTGGAGGAAGGGCCCTTCTTGTAGTAGTTGTTCACCAGATTGAAGTGACCGCCTTCGCCGCCGTAGGTGCTGTTGTCGCCCCAGTTGTAGATGACGTTGTTCCGCAGGTCCACATTCCCGCGCCGGGCCGGATTCTTGTGATTCTCATAGATGTGCGGATGGTCGATACGGGCGTTGCGGCTGTCGTGGTGGGCCAGGATGTTGTGGTGGAAGGAGGCGTTCTTGCCGCCCCAGAGGCCGCCATAGCCGTGATTTCCCTTCGTGTGAAGCTTGCAGTTCTTCATGGACTCGGCGATCAGACACCACTGGAGGGTGAAGTTCTCGTTGCCATAGAAGGAAGCCGCCTCGTCCACGCTCCAACTCATGGAGCAGTGGTCCAGGATCACGTTATCCAGGTAACGGCCCCAGATGCAGTCCTCGCCGTCGGCCTTGCCGGCCGCGATGTCGGCATCCGACCACGGAGCCTCGTCGCCCAGGCGGAAACGGACGAACCGGATGATGACGTTGGAAGCCTGCAGGTTCACCGTATAGTTCTTCAGGCAGATGCCGTCGCCCGGAGCCGTCTGGCCCGCGATGGTGAGGTCGCCCTTGGAAATCTTGAGGTCGGACTGGAGCTCGATGATGCCGGCGACGTCGAAGACGACGGTGCGGGCCCCGCTCTGGTTCACGGCCCAGCGCAGCGAGCCTTCCGAACCGGTGTCCTGCAAAGTGGTCACGTGCAGCACCTGGCCGCCGCGGCCGCCGGTCGTGTACATGCCCCCGCCCTCGGCGCCCGGGAAGGCGCGCGCGAGACCGTCCTCCTCCACTTCGGGGATGGAGAAATCGGCATAATACTGCTCGGAAGGGGTGGGTGTAGGCCCGACGGGATCCTCGGTTCCTTCCGTCCGGGCATCGAGCCAGGTCACGGACGAGGCGCCGCCGGCATTGACCGCCTTCACGCCGAACTTGTAGTCCGTCGCCTTGGTCAGGTCATTGATCGTGGTGTTGCGGGTGCCGCTGGTTCCTTCCTTCACCTTGGTGCCGTCCTTCTGGAGTTCCCAGGCATAGGAAGTCGCGCCCGTCACGTTGTCCCACTGGAACTGGAGGCTGGTTTCCGTGGCCTTGTGCAGTTTCAGGTTCGCGGGGGCGGACGGGGCCGTCACCGTGGGCGTCGGATCCACCGGATCGTCCTTCTCACCGCCGCAGGAGACCAGGAAAAGGCCGGCAAGGGCCAGGAGGGTCAGTTCTTTTCTCATAGCTGTTCGTATTCAAGCGACGCCCAGATGAAGGGGCCGACGCCCTTGGGGTCGTTCTCGATGATCTTTTCGTGGATATAATACTCGAAGGTGCCGCTGCGGTTCTCCTTGCCGCCGAGGCCGGCAACGGCGCAGCACTGCGTCAGGTTCAGGGTGCCGTCCGCGTCCTCGCGGATGAAGGTCTTCACGAGGGAATCATACAGGGCGCGCGGGTCCACGGATTCCGGAACGGCCCAGCCCATCCGGGCGGCCTTCAGGTACGCATAGGTAAACATCGCGGAACAGGTGGACTCCAGGTAGTTTCCTTCCCGGCCGGGACAGTCGAGCACCTGGTACCACATCCCGGTCTCGGGATCGGCATATTTCGGAAGCGTGGCGAGGATCTGTTCCAGGATACCCTGGAGTTCAGGTTTTCCGGGATGGTCTTCCGGGAAGAACGGCAGGACCTCGGTGAGGGCCATCGTGTACCAGCCCAGGGCGCGGCCCCAGGCATGGGCGGACTGGCCGGTCACGGGATCGGCCCAGAACATGGACTTCGTCTCGTCCCATGCATGGCGCCAGAGGCCGGTCGCGGGGTCAAAGGTCTTCTCCGCCGCCACCCTGAACTGGAGGGCGATGTCGTCGAAGGCCGAATCTTCATGGTTGGCGGAGGCATAGGCGGCGTAGAAAGGCTCGGCCATGTACAGGCCGTCCAGCCATACCTGGCCGGGATAGACCTTCTTGTGCCAGAAGGCGCCGGCCTGGGTCCGGGGCTGCTCCCTGAGTTGTCCGCGGGCCGTTTCGACCGCAGCGGCATACCGCGGATCGGGAGTGGACTGATTCAGGGTAATCAGCGTCCGGGCCGGACAGATGTGGTCCAGGTTGAACTTTTCCCGGTCGTACTTGCCGCCGATGTTCCCGTCCCCGTCCAGGACCCCGTCATACCAGGCGCGCACATACGCGTCGAATTCCGGAATGGCATAGGCACGGGAAACGTCCAGGAAACTGCGGAGTTCCAGGCCGGTCGTATAATTCCACTTGTAGCCACCCTCCTGGCCGTCCAGGAAAGTAGCCTCCGGAGCCCGCTTGATCTCGGACCGGACCATCCGGACGGAGAGCGGTTCCTGCTGCGGGGCGGGCGCACAGGCGGCCAGGCCGCAAAGTGCGAGGAGGAGTACGGTCTTTTTCATCAGCGGTTGTCGTAAGGGTTCCAGCGGATGCCGTCCTCCGCCTGATACATCACTTTCTCGAAGGAATACTCGGCGGCCTGTTTCGCGGTAAGGGTATGGGCCCATTTCACGCGGGGTCCCCGGGCGCCGGGTCCGACATTCTGATACTCAGCGTAATAGGAATTCTTCTTGGTATTGGGTTTCCCTTCCTTCTCCCAGTCGTGCCAACCGTCCGCCACGATATGGCTACCCAGTTCGCAGCCGATGAAGACCGTCTTCGCATAGGCGCCCCAGGGACGTCCCAGGTAGCACTTGTCGATGCCGGGATCGGCCGTAAGCCGGCAGTTTTTGAACACATAGCCGTACTTCTGCCCCGGAAGGGTGGAAGCCGCCGTCACATAACTGTTCTTCTTGCTGTGGATGTGGCAGTTCTCGAAATAGGCGATGCTGGGGCCGAAGATGAAGTCGGTCGTTCCCTCGATGTAGCAGTCCAGGAAATAGTTGCGCTTGATACCGCCTTCCTTTCCGAAACGGCCATAGGTATAGAGGGTGTCCTGGTTGCCGATGAAGCGGCAGCGGTGGAAGAACAGGAAGTCGCCGTCGGTGAAGACGGCCACGGCCTGGCCGATTTCCTTCCCCTCTCCCGCCGTGTTCTCGAAGGTGATGTCCTCGAAGGTCACGTAACTGGAGTGGATGTAGATGCTGGCGCTGCCGGAGGTTCCCACCGGGAAACCGCTGCCGGGCCAGACCTGCTTCGCATAGCGGTCGTAGGTCAGGATGGTCTTGTCCGCACCCTGCCCGGAAATCTTCATCCGGAACTTGGTATGGGGAATGTCGATGCACTCTTTGTAAGTGCCGGCCTTGATCAGGATGGTCGTTATCTTCTCATGGCTGTAGTTCGGCACCGCGTCGATGGCTTCCTGCACGGTCATGTAGTCGCCGAAACCGTTCCGGTCCACGACGATATCGTACCGGACCAGGTGGTCGCCGATGGTCGGGACCTGCTTTTTCAGGGCCTCGCAGACGATTTCCGTCACCTTGCGGGCGCCGGCGGCCACGGTATGGGTGTTGTCGGTCTTTCCCTCAGGGGCACAGGCGTACTTGCCGGCCGGAAGGTTCATGAAATACGGGGCGGAAGCCTCGTCGCCCAGGGACTCGATCCAGTCCAGCGTGGGCGTCGTGATATCCAGCAGGGTGACGCCCATCTCGTCGGCCACCTGCTTCATCGCAGCGGGATAGTCCGTGTGGCAGTTCCGGTCCAGCTTGCCTTCCTTGAACCAGCGGCGGGCCACCGGCGTCAGGAGGATCGGTGTAGCGCCCTTCTCACGGGCCCCGCGGATGAAGGTGCGGAGATTGTCCTGGTAGGCGCCGAAGGGAGCGGCGTAGCGCTCGGGATCGTCGGCCTTCGCATCATTGTGGCCGAACTCGATAAAGACATAGTCCCCGGGCTGCAAGGCATTATACACCTTGTCCCAGAGACCCTTGTCGATGAAACTCTTCGTGCTGCGGCCGTTCTGCGCATAATTGACCACATGCAGCGTGCTGTCCACGAAATTCGGGAACATCATGCCCCAGCCGCGCTCGGGCTTCCCGTCGGACAGGTCCTTGTTCGCCATCGTGGAATCGCCCATCAGGTGAATGGTCGTGAAGGAACTGGCCACGAGCCAGATACTGAAGAGGAAGCAGATTCCTCGACAAGCTCGGAATGACAATCCCCTGTCATTTCGACCGGAGCGAAGCGCAATCAAGCCTTTGTCATTTCGACCGGAGCGAAGCGAAGTGGAGAAATCTATCATAATTCAATGCCGTTAACGGTTACATTCTCGAACGTGACGTTCTCATAATAGTTGGTTTCGACACCCTTCGTGGCAGTGAAGACGCTGTTCTTGAAGGTGAGGTTCCGCACCGGCATTTCGGGCAGGCCGTTCACGAAGACCGCCTGCTGCGCACCGGCGCACACGATGTCCGAGAAGTGGCAGTCACGGAATTCCGGCGTGGTCTCGTCGACCGGCTGGACATCGGACTTGCCGTCCTTCCCCGCCTCGGTGGCGGCGACACCGTCGTAATAGAGATTGAAGACGACGCCATAGGTGACGATGTCCTTCATGTAGATATGGTCGCACCAGATATCCTTCACCAGGCCGCCGCGGCCGCGGGTGCTCTTGAAACGCAGGCCCACGTCCGTGCCGATGAAGCGGCAGCCCGTCACGCGGATGTTCTCCACCCCGCCGGACATCTCGCTGCCGATGACGAAACCGCCGTGGCCGTGATAGACCGTGCAGTCGGAGATGATGAGGTTCCGGCACTTCCGGGCATGACGCCGGCCGTCGGCGTCCTTGCCGGACTTGATGCAGATGGCGTCGTCCCCCACGTCGAAAGAGGAGCCGGTGAGGATCACGTTCTCGCAGGCGTCGATGTCGATGCCGTCGCCATTAGCGGAATAGTGCGGGTTTCGGACGGTAATGTCCTTGATGATAACATCCTTGCAGTACAGCGGATGCAGGTTCCAGCACGGGGAGTTCTGGAAGGTGCAGTCCTTGAGGAGGACACGCTCGCACTCCCGGAACGAGACCATGACCGGACGGAGGAAGGTCTTGATTTCCTGCTCGTCCAGGGACGGGTCCGGATAGTTGAGGGAACCGGCGGTGGCACGGGCCTTCGCATACCCCTCGTCCGGATACCAGACGGAACCGTCCTCCGGGACATAACCGCCCCGCTTCAGGATGGTCTTCCACTGGTCCTCGGAGACCTTCCGGTGCTTGACCTCCCGCCAGAATTCGCCGCTGCCGTCGATGATGCCGCCGCCGGTGACGGCAATGTCATGCGCACCGGTGGCGTTCAGCGGGGACAGGCAGCGCCGGACATCCAGTCCCTCGAAATTCGTGTCGATGATGGGATACAGGTCCTGGTCGGGATCGAAGACGATGACGGCGTCCTTCACCACGTTCAGTTCGATGTGGCTCTTGAGTTCGATGGGACCGGTGCGCCAGATGCCCTTGGGGACGACCAGTTTGCCGCCGCCCTGCTTCTCCAGGGAAGCGATGGCATCGGCAAAGGCCTGCGTGTTCATGGCGACGCCGTCTCCCACTCCCCCGAAATCGGTCAGGACGACCGAACGGGCGGGGATGGACGGACGCTCCACCCGGGGCATCTCGAAGGGCAGGCCCTCGTAAAGGGTGTCGAATTCATAGCCGTTTCCACCCGTACAGGCGGCTGCAAGGGCGATTCCAGCGAAGATGGCGGTAAGTTTATTCATCGGGACCGGTCAATAGTTGTCAGTGTCAGTTCGCAAATATAGGAATCTTTTTTGAATTCCGTGTACGGTAACGGAAAGTATTTTCAACATTTTATGTTGAGCGCATGGAGGGGCTCCGTTACCGCGCACGATTTTTCGGAAAACGCTTGCAAACCGATTTTGTTTTTCGTAGATTTGCACTGACCAATCCGCTTATGGCAGCCACCGAGAAAATCACGATCATGGACATCGCCCGCCGCACCGGCCTATCCAAAGGCACGGTGGACCGCGTCCTGCACAACCGCGGCGAAGTTTCCAAGAAGAGTTACGCGAAAGTCATGGAGGCCATCCAGGAACTCGGTTACGAACCCAACGTGTTCGCCTCCCTCCTGGCCAAGGGCGGGAAGCGCCTCATCGCCGTCCTCATCCCCGCTCATGAAAACGGTTCCTTCTGGGAACTGGCGGCCTCAGGCATCGACAAGGCGGCCGCCTCCGTCACGACCGTGGGCGTGGACATCGTCCATTTCGAGTACGACCAGTACGACATCGACTCCTTCCGGAAAGTCGCCGGGAAGATGCTGGAAGCCAGGCCTTCCGGCGTGGTCCTGGCCCCGATGTTCCAGGGAGAGACGGAATCCTTGACCGAGGAACTCACGCAGCGGGGAATCCCCTACTGTTTCATCGACTCGAAACCCGACACGAACGGCTACCTAGCCTATTTCGGCATGCCGCTGTACAAGAGCGGCTACTTGTGCGCGGACCAACTCACTGGGGGACGCGACGTCCCTTCGGTCCTGATCATCCGCGTCCGCCGCGACCGCTTCTCCCAGTCGGACCCGACCGTGAACCGCCGTGCCGGTTTCCTGGACTACATGATGGAGAATTACCCGGAGTGCCGGATCGACAACGTCTTCATCGACCCGAACGCCCCCGAAGAAACCGAAGCGGCGTTATCCACTTATTTCCAGACGCATCCGGACGTCCATCACGTAGTGATGTTCAATTCCCGGATACACCTCGCAGTCCCCTACCTCCAGGCCCATCCGGACCCGCAGCGCCGCGTCGTCGGCTTCGACAACCTGAAGGCCAACATGGACGCCCTGCGCAACGGGACGGTTTCCGTCCTCATCGGCCAGCGGCCGGACGAACAGGTGAACCTCGCGATCCAGACCCTGGCGGAGTACGCCATCCTCGGAAAACTTCCTCCGCGCAAGGATCACTTCATGCACATGGACATCCTCACGTCCTACAACGTGGAGGATTACTAGAGATTCCGGTCGGCGAAATCCAGATAGCGGAGCCAGTCGTACTCCTGGATGTCATGGCGTCCGCGGCGGATATGGTAGCCGTTGCGGCCCTTGGAGACGGGTTGCTCAATGGCCGGCCACTCGGAATCCTTAAATCCCTCATAGCCATAGAGTTCATAAACAGGCGCCGCACCGGAAAGGCTCAGGAATTCACCGTGCGGATCGGCCCAGCTGTCTTCGCTGCCGCTTTCCACATAGAGCGGACGCGGGGCGATAAGGGCCAGCAGTTCATGCTGGTCGAAGGGCAGCATATCCTCGTTGTCGCCGTATTTGTGGAAATTGCCGCAGAACCAGTACGGGAAATGCGTGTTGATCCGGCGGACCGTTTCTCCGAACCGCCTCCGGGAAATCGCCGCGCCGCCGCAGCCGGAGGCGTTGGAAATGACCATGGCGAAGCGGGCATCGCGGGCACCGGCCCAAAGGGCGGCCTTGCCCATGCGGGAATGACCGAATACAGCGACCCGTCCGGCGTCCACATCGGCATCCGTTTCCAGATAATCCAGGGCGCGGGAAAGTCCCCATCCCCAGGCGGCGAGGGCACCCCAGGTGTACCCGGGATACGCGGCCCGGATACCCGGATAGCCGTCGGCATCGGGAACGACATCCTCACAGCAGAAGGTTGCGACGGCATACCCCCTTTCCAGAATGGCCCTGAGCGGCCAGCGGGAAGACTGGGAGCCGCGCGGGTCCAGGACATAGTCCTTCCGATACCGGAGGGAATCGGGCAGGAGGACCGACGGATCCGGGCCGATCGTATGGTTCCCGCGGAAATTCACGCCCAGGAAAGCCGGCGCCGGTCCCTTCCGGCCGTTCGGAATATACAGCAGCAAGTCTTCGTACAGCGTCTCCGCCGCGTCGAAATAGATCCGGACCTGCCGGCGGGTAGCCAGGCCGTCCAGCGCATCTGGCGCGCTCTCACGGACCTGGAAATGAAGTCCTTCCGGTTTTTCGGGGACGGTGCCGAACATCTCCTGTTCGAACAGGGCATAGAGTTCCGGCCGACGTTTCTTCTCCCACTCTTTCACCGTTTTCGCCCCGGCAAGAACATCCGGCAGCGTATAGGCCGGCACCCCGCTTTCCTCCCGGACAAACCCTTCGGCCGGTTCGAACATCGTCTTGACTTCGAGATCCGTCACGTCCACCCAGCCGGAGTCGTTCTTCGGGGCGAAACGGTTGCAGAAGAAGCCGAACTTGGCACCGACCCAGAGTTCGGGCTGCGCCGCAAAGGTCCCGGAAACCTGCGTAAAACGTTTTCCATCAAGGCTGTAACTGAACCGGCAGACTGCTTCGGGGACATTTCCCTCAACGACCTTGGCACGGACATCCAGCATGACCCAAAGGACAATCTCCGGGACGTCCGGGTAGTTCACCAGCGGGACGTTCCGGGATTCATAGGAATGCGGAAGCGGATCATAACGGTACGGCAGGACGGCCAGTTCCGTCGCCGTTTCCGGCTGGCCTTTGGAAGCGCCCGGGCACTGGACGTATTCCAGTTTCGCCCCCGCTTCCGTATCCGTCAGGCGGAGCCCGGCATAGTCATTGCCCATGACGGCAAATCCCGCCTGCTCGCCCTTCTCCTTCAACTGCGGATTCGGGCGGAAGGAAAGGCGGGCGCGGACCGTGAACCGTTCGGCCGGAAATTTCTGCGAGAGGAAGTTCGGGCAGTCCCACAGACTCCTGTACGGCCATTTCTGATCCACGCTGTACAGCCGCACCCCCCCTTCCGGCAGCGCATAGTGCCAGTACGGTGAAGGGATTGCCGGATATTGCCACGCGAGGTCGATACCGTAAGGCTTATAAGGGCTTTCAGATTCCTCGACTTCGCTCGGAATGACAATAGACCTTTTGTCATTCTGTACGGAGACATTTCTTTTGTCATTACTGACGGAAGGGACTCTTTTGTCATTTCGAGCGGAGCCGGAGGCGGAGTCGAGAAATCTGTATTCTGCAACCGGTTGTCCGACCCCGTCCCCATCCGGATCCACCCCGATCATCGGCCAACCATCGGCCTGCCAGGTCATCGGCTGGAGATGGACGATGCGCCCGTAGGCGCCCTTGTCCTGGAAATGGAGGAACCAATCCTCCCCCGCCGGCGTATCCACCCAGGCACCCTGGTGGGGGCCGTTGACGGTACCGGGAGCCCAGGCCATGACGATGCGCTCTTCATAGGGGCCGAAAGGGTTGTCGGCCCGGAGGACCGTCTGCCAGCCCGTCGCGACGCCGCCGGCCGGGGAGAAGATGTAATACTTCCCGTCCCGCTTGTAGAACTTGGTCCCTTCGATGGTCGGCTGGCTCAGATGGCCGTCATACACGATCCGGGACGGGCCCAGCAGCCGGGTCCCGTCAAGAGCCATCGGCGCCACGAAAAGGATGCTTTTGTTCCCTGCCCTGGACCCGGCGCAACCATGTGACAGGTAAGCGTTTCCGTCCTCATCCCAGAACGGGCACGGATCAATGAAACCTTTCTCCTTCACCACCCACACGGGCGGTTCCCATCGGCCTTTCGGATTCTGCGTCCGCACCATGAAGATGCCCCGGTCGGGGTCGCCCACATAGATGTAGTACCACCCCTCGTGGAACCGGATAGCCGGGGCCCATACGGCCTTGCCATGCTGGACCGTCGTCCGGAAATCATCCTCCGGCGCGTCCCAGCCCCCACCCGGGTACTCCGTCAGCGCGGCACCGACGAGGTTCCAGTGCACCAGGTCCGTCGAATGCAGGATGGGCAGTCCCGGAAAGCAGTTGAAGGACGACGCCGTCATCCAGTAGTCCTCCCCCACCCGGCACACGTCCGGATCGGAATAATCGGCATGGACCACCGGATTCTGGTACCAGAACTGCGCCGACAGGGTCAAACACACGAGCAAAAGCGCCCCTGCGAAGAGAAACCGTTTCATGACCGTTTTTCGGGCAGGATTACGCCTTGAACCAGGCGAGACTCTTCGCGCAGAGGTCGGAGACCGCGGCCCAGTCACCGGCCTTGAGGACTTCCTTCGGGAAGAGTTTGGAGCCCATGCCCACGGCGGTGACGCCGGACTTGGCCCAGGCCTTGAGATTCTCCTCGGCAGGCTCTACGGCGCCGGTGCACATGATCATGGCCCACGGCAGCGGGCCCAGGATGTTCTTCACGAAAGCGGGACCGCCCACGGTACCGGCCGGGAACACCTTCACCAGGTCGCAGCCGAGTTCCTGCGCATGGACGATCTCCGTCACGGTGCCGCAGCCCGGGGAATACGGGATGCCGCGGCGGTTGCACAGCGTCACGACCTCCTCCACCATGCACGGAGACACGATGAAGTCCGCACCCATCTGGATATACAGCGCTGCAGTAGGCGCATCCAGGATGGTGCCGGCACCGAGCGCCATCTCCGGGCACTCGCTGCGCACGAACGCCATCAGGGCTTCGAACACCTTGTGCGCACCGTCCCCCCGGTTGGTGAACTCGAAAGCGCGGATCCCCCCGTCATAGCAGGCCTTCACCACCTTCTTCGTGAGTTCAATATCAGCATTGTAGAACACCGGCACGATGCCGGTGGACCGGATGATACCGATGGTATCGATTTTCTTGAATTTGGACATATGCAATTCTATTCTGTCATTTCGGCCAAGCGAAGCTATTCTGTCATTTCGACCAAGCGAAGCTATTCTGTCATTTCGACCAAGCGAAGCGCGTGGAGAAATCTACAATAAGTCTTTCCTTTCAGGATTTACGGTATCTATCAGCCAATCTTTCTTTGACCTGGACCAATGCTTCAGTTGTTTTTCCCTCTCAATGGCTTGATTGATATCGGAATACTCTTCATAGTACACGAGTTTTCCACAATGATACTTCTGGGTAAAACCGGGAACCAATCCAGATCTATGTTCATTCAACCGTCTTTCCAAATCGTTTGTAACACCGATGTACAAAGTCGAATTGTTATTGCTGGAGAGGATATATGTGTAATACTTGTTATACATTCAGATTTCTCCACTCGCTGCGCTCGGTCGAAATGACAATCAACGAAAAGATTAGCGGGAAACACGGCCAGAGCCGCCGCCCTTGATGAGACCTTCGACCTCGGAGACGGTGACGCGGTTGTAGTCGCCGATGATGGTGTGCTTGAGGCAGGAAGCGGCCGCCGCGAATTCGATGGCTTCCTGGTCGGTTTCGTAAGCGAGGAGACCGTACAGGAGGCCGCCCATGAAGGAGTCGCCGCCGCCCACGCGGTCCACGATGTGGGTGATGTCGTAACGCTTGGACTGCCAGAGGGTCTTGCCATCATAGAGGACGCCGCCCCAGGTGTTGTGGTTCGCGTTGATGGAGCCGCGGAGGGTGACCGCCACCTTCTTGCAGCGCGGGAAGCGCTCCATGAGTTGGCGGCAGACGCTCTCGAAACGGGTCTGGTCGATCTCACCGCCGGTCTTCTCGGCGTCGAAACCCTCGGGCTTGATGCCGAATTCCTTCTCAGCGTCCTCCTCGTTGCCGAGGATGAGGTCGCAGCCTTCCACGAGGGCGGGCATGACCTCGGAGGCGGACTTGCCGTACTTCCAGAGTTTCTTGCGGTAATTGAGGTCGCAGGAGACTTTCACGCCCATCTCGTTGGCGACCTTGATCGCCTCGAGGCAAGCGTCGGCGGCGCCCTGGCTCAGGGCCGGGGTGATGCCGGTCCAGTGGAACCAGTCGGCCCCTTCGAGGACCTTGTGCCAATCGACCATACCGGGCTGGATCTCGGAGATGGCGGAATGGGCACGGTCATAGACGACCTTGGAGCCGCGGGCGACGGCACCGGTCTCGAGATAGTAGATGCCCACCCGGTCGCCGCCATAGACGATGCCGTCGGTGCCCACGCCGAGGCCGCGGAGTTCCGCAAGGCACATGTCGGCGATGTCGTTCTTCGGAAGACGGGTCACGAACTGGGTGTCAATACCGTAGTTGGCAAGGGAAACGGCCACGTTGGCCTCGCCGCCGCCGAAGGTGGCATCGAACTGGTGGGCCTGCGAGAAGCGCAGGTATCCCGGAGTGGAGAGGCGAAGCATCACTTCGCCGAAGGTAACTACTTTAGGCATGGGGTATGGGTTATTTGATTTTCAGAATGGTTTCGGCAGGATGATTCGCGCACTTTCAGTTCCATGGGCACAACCCGGACGCCGTCCGCCCCTTCCAGGAAGGCCTGGGCGGCCTGACGTCCCATTTCGAAAGGATTCAGGGCAAGGGAACTCATGGACGGGGTCATGAGGGAAGTGAATGTCTCGTTGGCCGTGCCCACGATGCCGAAGTCCTCCGGAATGCGGAGTCCCCGGGAACGGGCGGCCTCGACGGCCCCGAGGGCGGAAAAGTCGCCGGCGCTGTACAGGGCGTCGCAACCCGCGTCGATGGCCTTCAGGCCCGCCTCGAAGCCGGTTTCCCGGACGATGGTATCGTAATAGACCTCCCCTTCCGGAAGCCCGCCGTCCCGGAGCGCCTGCCGCCAGCCTTCCAGCCGGGCGGCATAGGCCTCGGAGTTCATATAGCCGGCGAGTGTGCCGATATGGCGGTATCCCTGTTCCATCAGATGCCGGGTGGCGGCATAGGCGCCTTCGAAATTGTCGCTGACGACCTTGGCTCCGGGAAGTTCGCTGAAAACGCGGTCGAACTGGACCAGCGGGATATGGCTCCCCAGGGCATCCAGGATATGTTTTCCGTCCCGGGCGCCGATGGCATGGGAGATCAGGACCCCCGCCACCTGGTTGTTCCGGAGTGTCCGGAGGGCTTTCATCTCCGCTTCCAGGCGCTCATGCGTCTGGCAGATCAGGACGCAGTAGCCGGCCGCCTCCAGGATGGACTCGGCCCCGCCGATGACGTTGGAGAAGAAGTTCCGGTGGATGCGGGGAACGATGATGCCCACGATGTCGGACTTCCCCTTCCTGAGGTTCGATGCCACCACATTGCGCTCGTAGCCCATCTCGGCGGCCATCTGCTCGACGGCCAGCCGGGTCTCCTCCTTCACGCGGGGGCTCCCCGAAAGGGCCCGGGACACCGTGGAAGGGGTCACGCCCAGGGCGGCCGCTATGTCCGAAATCGTCACCATCGGCCGCAAAGATAGGAAAGAATTCCGGATAATACAAACGTTTGCACAACTTTGCTTCCTCAACTTTGTCATGAACCATACAAGTTTTTACAATGAAATGGATTATATTTGGAAAAACACTGATGTCAGACATGAAAAGACTGATTCTCTGCCTGTTCGTGCCACTCTTACTGATGCATGAAGTGAGACTGGCCGCCCAGGATTACGAAGCAGCAGCCAGTTGGGGGTTCATTCCCGCCATCTATGACGGCCTGCTTTGGGGATTCCAACGAGACATCGGACCCAGCGGCAGCGCAAGGCTGGATGCGGTATTTGCAGACTACAAGGGGCCCCTCTACACGGCAGGCCTGTATAACCTGGAATTCAACATCATCCGCAAGAAATGGCTGGTCTCCTCCTTCTCGCTGGGAACCGCCTCCTTCTGGAGACCAGCGTTCAGCGTTCTGGACGGGCGCAGGACGGGCGCCAAGGTTCATAGCGTGCTTTCCCTCATGCATACCTGGAGGTTCACCTATGTGAACAGGCCTGTTTTCCGGATGTACAGCAGCATCGGACTCGGGATTGCCATGACCTACGATCCGAGACCGGACGAAATACTGCCTATCTTCCAGTTGGCCCCGCTGGGCATCTCCGTCGGAAAACGGATCTATGGTTTCGGGGAAATCGGCCTCGGGGCGGAGTACATCGGCGGACGCGCCGGCATCGGTTACCGTTTCAATTCCTTCCAGCGATGAAAAAGACTGTTATCCTTCTGGCGGGAGCCCTCATGGTGACCGCCTGTAAAATGGACGGCGGAGACTGGAGCTCAACCAATTATGAGTATTCCATCCGGGCCTATTTCAATGTATTTACCCAGATCATTCCCGGCGAATGCATCCTTCCCATCCGGACCGGCATTGAAAGCGGGAACATTCCTTCCCATGTTACCACCGACAAATCCCAGATTCCCGCTTTCGATATCCAGTCGCTGGGACCGGACCACTGGCGGGTCGAGTTCCAAGACAAAACTTCTTACAGTTATTCCCAGGGCGACGGTTATCCCACACGCTTCAGCCTGGACATCCGGCTGACCGACCCGGAAAACGACCGCTGGAGTTACGATATGGTGCTGGACCGGGAAGAGAACCACGGCTACAGCCTTCATTATGAGACAACCGGGGCGGCAGGTTGGTTCACGGAGAAACAACACACGGCCATCTCGTACCGGACAGTCTTCAACAGCAGCGGAAACTTCCACATCGACTTCTACCGGGACGGAAAACCGATCGACTTCGCCGACTTGACGGTGGACGCCGACGGAAAAATGTCCGAGATTACGACATCCCGCAAATAATACAATCTGGCGTCGAATGTAATTACCTGTTTATCAGCCATTTAAAACAAAGTACCCGGTTAAAAATAGAGGCCACTGAAAAAGGATTCTCATCTGTAGCCCTCTGAGAATCGCGTATATGAATACCCCCTCGAGTTTTCGAGTCCAATCCTGGATTTTCGATTCTC
>CACZKE010000001.1 GCA_902781705.1 uncultured Bacteroidia bacterium | reverse complement strand
AAAGTTTTTGAACTATGTTACCTGCAAGAAGAACGCATGATAGCTGGTTGCCGGACATTTTCAACGACTTTTTCGACAACAGCTGGATGGAACGGACGAACTACACGGCTCCGGCCATCAATGTGATTGAGAACGAAAAAGAGTACGATGTGGAACTCGCCGCACCGGGACTCACCAAGGAAGATTTCAAGGTCCATATCGACGAGGACAACAACCTGCACATCGAGATGGAGAAGAAGTCCGAGAACAAGGAGGGCAAGAAGCACGGCAAATACCTCCGCCGCGAATTCTCCTACGAGAAGTTCCAGCAGACGCTCCTGCTGCCGGAGGATGCCGAGGCCGACAAGATTGAAGCCAAGGTGGAAAACGGCGTGCTGAATGTCCATATCCCGAAGAAGGAGAAGGCTCAGCAACCCGAAACCGTCAAGCAGATTGCCGTCCAGTAACAGACAGATTAACCATTCTCATGGAGAAGGGCGCCATCCATCCGGGTGACGCCCTTTTTTCGTGTCCGCATCGGATGAGCCGTCCGCCTGGAGCAGGACGCGAAGAGCAGCACGCACAATAAGAGGGATAGAACTCTTTTCATGGTTTTCAAAGGATCTTTCCGTAAAAATACTTCCAGAGCGGAGCGGCCATGAGGGCCTGGAGGATCTGGTTGTCCATCAGGAGGTCCCGGACGAATGCGGGACTCTCCAGGCGCACTTCGATGTCCTCCGTCGGGTCCAGGTGCTGACCGGAAACCTTCTGCACGCCCGTGGCGAGGAAACTGTGCGCCAGATTCGTGCAGGTGGCCGGATTGGGCGAAAGCGTCATCCACTCCGTCCAGGTTCCTCCCGCATAGCCTGTTTCTTCCAGCAGTTCGCGCTTGGCGGCCTCCAGCGGGGTTTCCCCGGCCTCGATAACCCCGCAGGGAAGCTCGTAGCAAGTGTTTCCCAGGGCGTGGCGGTACTGCCGTTCCATCACCATCTGCCCATCCTCGGTCACGGCGATGATGTTCACCCAGTCCGGGTATTCCAGGACGTAGTATTCGTCATTGACCCGGCCGTCGGGAAGTTCGGCCACGTCGCGCCGGGCGGTGAGCCAGGGCCGGCGCACCAGGTATTCGCTGGAGAGGATCTTCCACTTTCCGTCCTGGTTGATGGTATTTTTCATAGGCGATTCACGGAACAAGGACACAAAGATACGGTTTTTTTACCTATCTTTGCTTGATATGGACAAACTGTTTCTCATTGACGGGCATGCGCTCATCTTCAAGATGTACTACGCCTTCCTGAGGAGGCCGATAGTCAACTCGAAGGGAGCGGACATGTCCATCCTCTACGGGTTCACCAAATACCTACTGGAGATGGTGGAGCGGGAGAAGCCCACGCACCTCGCCGTGGCGTTCGACCCGCCGGGCGGAACGTTCCGGAACGAGTTGTACCCCGCCTACAAGGGCACGCGTCCGCCTACCCCGCAACTCATCATCGACGCGTTGGAACCCCTCACGGAACTGGTTCAGGCAATGAACATTCCCGTGCTGATGGTCAAGGGGTACGAGGCCGACGACGTCATCGGCTCGATGGCCCTCCGCAGCGCCCGGGAAGGGATGGACGTGTATATGGTCACGCCCGACAAGGACTACGGCCAACTCATCTCCGAGCACGTTTTCCAGTACAAGCCCGGGAAGGCCGGCGGGGATGACGAGGTCATCGGCCGCCGTGCCATCTGCGAGAAATGGGGCATCCTGGACCCGGTCCAGATCATCGACATGCTGGCCATTTGCGGCGATGCGGCGGACAATGTCCCCGGCGTGAAGGGCGTGGGTGAAGTGGGTGCCGGGAAACTGGTGTCCAAGTACGGCAGCATCGAGAACATCTATGCCCATCTCGGCGAACTCTCCCCCCGCCAGCAGGCGCAGTTCGAGGAGGCCCGGGACCATATCGGGCTCTCCAAGGAACTGGTCACGATCAAGACCGACATCCCGCTGGAAACGACGGCTGAGGACATGCGCCTGGACATGAACTTCTCCCCCGCCATCGCGGACCTTTTCGAAAAATACGAGTTCAACTCCCTCAAGCGGTTCATCGCCCATATCGGCCCTTCCACGGCCGCCAAGGAGCGGAAGGAATTCATTGTCAATGAAGTTTCGGTCGATGAGATCGTAAAGGCCGTCCGTGCGGCCGGCCACAGCGGCCTCATCACGGAGGGGTACGGCGACGGGATCTTCTCCCCCGTCAAGCGGCTCGTCCTCGGCTGCGGGGACAAGGCATGCACCGTTCCTGGCGACCGGATCGACATTGTCCGGGACATCCTGGAAGACGGCGGCATCGACAAATACGGCTACGACCTCAAACTGCAGGCGAACCTGCTGGACCACGCGGGTATTGCACTTCAGGGGAAATGGTACGACATCGCCCTGATGCACTACCTGGTGGATCCGGAAAAGAGTCACGCCGTGGACATCCTGTCCCGGAGTTACCTGGACGTGGAACTGGAAGAGACGCCGGCAGAGGTCAGCACGGGCTCGCTCTTTGACGAGGTTCCCGAGGAAGGCGGGAACGCCCGCATCCGCGAGGCGGCCGTCCTTCCCCTGCTGGGACAGAAGGTCCGGGAAGAACTCGGCGACCGCACCCGGCTCTATGACGACATGGAAGAACCGCTGGCAAAGGTCCTCGCCAAGATGGAGCGCGCCGGCGTGAAGGTGGACCTGCAGCAACTGGACCGTTTCGCGGAGGGACTCCGCCGAGAAATGACGGAACGGGAGGCCCATATCCGCGAACTGGTGGACGAACCGGGGCTGAACATCTCCTCCCCCAAGCAGGTGGGTGACATCCTCTTCGACAAACTCAAGCTGGACCCGAAGGCGAAAAAGAGCGCCCGGGGCCAGTATTCCACCGACGAGGCCACGCTCCTCGCCATCGCGGACCGGCATCCGGTCGTGAACGAGATCCTGGAGTTCCGGGCCGTCAAGAAACTGTTATCGACTTACATCGAGCCGTTCCCGACCTATGTATCGCAGGTGGACGGCCGCGTCCATACGACATTCAACCAGGCGCTTACGGCCACCGGCCGGCTCTCGAGCTCCAACCCGAACCTGCAGAACATCCCCATCCGCACCGAGCGGGGCAAGGAAATCCGCAAGGCCTTCATTCCGGGGACGCCGGAAGGGGTGATCGTATCGGCCGACTACTCGCAGATCGAACTCCGCATCATGGCGCACCTCAGCCAGGACGAGCACCTGGTGAAAGCCTTCCGTGACGGGGTGGATGTCCATGCCGCCACGGCCGCCCGCATCTTCCACATCCCCGTGGAGGAAGTCTCCCGCGAGCAACGCGGCCGGGCCAAGACGGCGAACTTCGGCATCATGTACGGCATCTCCTCCTTCGGTCTCGCCCAGCGGCTGAACCTGGGCCGTAAAGAGGCCAAGGAACTGATTGACGGTTACTTCGCCTCCTTCCCCGCCATCCGTTCTTTCATCGACGAAAGCATCTCCTTCGCCCGCGAGAACGGATACGTGGAGACGCTCTTCGGACGACGGCGCTTCCTTCCGGACATCAACGCGAAGAATGCCACCGTCCGCTCCCTGGCGGAGCGCAACGCCGTGAACGCCCCGATCCAGGGCACGGCGGCCGACATCATCAAACTTGCGATGATCCGGGTGGACGAGCGGCTGACCGAAGCCGGCCTCCGCAGCCGGATGGTCCTCCAGATCCACGACGAACTCATGTTCGACGCCGTTCCGGAGGAAGTCCCGGCCCTGGAAAAGATCGTCGTGGAGACCATGGAAAACGTCCTGAAACTGTCCGTTCCACTCACCGTGGAGTGCAGCGGCGGCAAAAACTGGCTGGAGGCACACTGAGTATGGGATACCTGGACATGCCTGAGAAAGAACTGGTGGAACGCGCCGTCGCCGGGGACCAGATGGCCTACCGCGCCATCTACCAGTTGCACGAAAAAGCCATCCGCGGCCGCGTGAGCGGCTATTTCAAGTGGAAAGCCGATGTGGATGACGTCGTCTCCGAGAGTTTCCAGAAGGCTTTCCTGAACCTGGCCAACTTCGACACGACCCGGGAACTGCGGCCGTGGCTCTCCACCATCGCCACCCGGACGGCCCTGGACCACCTGGCCGGCATCAAGCGCGAGGACGCGAAGAAGGAGGGCATCCTACACAAGGCGGAGGAAGACGGACTGGAAGGCCAGGGACCGCTCACCGAGGCGGATCCGGAGGAAGAGATCATCAACAGCGAGAACCACGAGCGCCTGATGGCCTTCATCGACGAACTCTCGCCGCTGTACAAGGAAGTGATGGTCAAATACATGATCGAAGAACTGGAATACGAGGAAATCGCGAAGGCACTGAATCTGGAACTCAACACGGTCCGCACCCGCATCCGTCGGGGCAAGCAGCACCTCGCCGAAATGATGCTCAGGGGGGAAATCGAATGACACCGAAGGAATTTATCGACTTTGTCCGGGCCGACTGGGACCTGACCTCCGTGCAGGAGGAGCAGTTCCTCGCCTGCGACGCGCTGTACCGCGACTGGAACGCCAAGATCAACGTCATCTCCCGGAAGGATATCGACGGGCTGTATGACCACCATATCCTCCACTCCCTCGCCATCGCCCGGTACCTGCTTACGCAGCCGGAGCTGCTGGAACGCTTCCGCACGGCGGCGGTGCTGGACCTCGGCACCGGCGGCGGTTTCCCGGGCATCCCGCTCGCGATCCTGTTCCCGGAGGCGCAGTTTGTCCTCTGCGATTCCGTGGGCAAGAAAACCATTGTGGCAAAGGCAGTTGCGGAGAGCCTGGGGCTCAAGAACGTCACGGTTGTCAACGCCCGGGCGGAATCCCTCACCCAACCCTTCGGCTTCGTCGTCTCCCGGGCCGTCGCGTCCCTTACGGACTTCTACCCCTGGGTGAAAGGCAAGTTCTCCGAAGGCATCCTGTACCTCAAGGGCGGCGATGTCGTGGAAGAGATCGCCGAGGTCATGGCCCGTCACCGGCTCCGCCGCGGCTCCGTCCACACCTGGCCCGTCTCCTCCTGGCTCCACGATCCGTATTATGACGGGAAACTCGTCATTCATATTGAGAAATAGATTTCTCCACTCGCTTCGCTCGGTCGAAATGACAAAGGCACTGTCGTTCGAACTTTGGTACTTCTGTCATTTCGAGCCTCAGGTACCCCTGTCATTTCGAGCTTGTCGAGAAATCTCAAATTAAATTTGGCAGTTTCCTTCAAAATATCTACCTTTGCACTCCGTCCGTGAAAACGGGCCGATTAACCGTAAAATATAAAAAAGAGATATCATGAAAAGAACGTTCCAACCTTCCAACCGCAAGCGCGTGAACAAGCACGGCTTCCGTGCCCGCATGGCCTCCGCCAACGGCCGCCGCGTGCTCGCTTCCCGTCGTCGTCACTGCCGCAAGAAGCTCACCGTCTCCGACGAAGAGCGCTGGTAATCCGCGACCGACACACAGAAATCGAATGCAGACCTTCCAGGGCCTGCATTTTTTTTGTATCTTGCAGGCATGAAAAGAGCATTGATTCTGATTGTCATGGCGCTGGCGGCGATGCCGATGCCGGCGCAGGTGCGGATCGTCCACAAGGGTGAAATGACCGGACGGTTCATTACGGCCCATCCCGGGAAATCCGCAGCCGAGAAGGAGGCGCTGGACCTCGCCGCTCACTTTCTCATCGCCGACGCTCCTACGAAAACCCAGGAATGGTCCATGGCCATCCGCAAAGGCGATATCGTCCTGAGCGAAACGCCCACGGAAGAATTCGGCGAGGACGGCTGCCGGATCGTCATCGACGACCGGAACGTCTGGATCCATGGACACGGAAAGGGGCTGGTGTACGGCACCGTGGAATTCCTGAAAAGATACGCGGGCATCGACTACTGGGGAGAGGGTGAGGCCTACGAGCCCCGTCATCAGGAACTCACCTTAAATCCCGTAGATACGGTCATCACCCCGACCTTCCGGTATCGGCAAAGCCAGAACTACATGCTCCGGACCGACCCGCTGTACAAGACCTGGTATCACTTGGAGGAACCCTCGGAGGTGTTCGTGGCCAGTTACTGGGTCCATACCTGCGACCGCCTGCTACCCGCTTCCCGCTACGGGAAAGAGCATCCGGAGTATTACGCCTATTATAACGGGAAACGCAATCCCGGCAGCGCCAGCCAATGGTGCATGAGCAATCCGGAGGTGCTGGAGATCGTGTGCCAGCGCCTGGACAGTCTGTTCAAGGCCTATCCGGACCGGAAGATGATCAGTATCAGCCAGAACGACGGATCGGACACCTACTGCCGATGCCCGGAGTGCCAGCGGATCCTGGACGAGGAAGGCGGTCCGTCCGGCCCCATTCTCCGTTTCATCAACGCCGTGGCGGACCGGTTCCCGGACAAGGAGATATCGACCCTGGCCTACCTGTTCTCCGTCCAGCCGCCCAAGAAGACGGTGCCCCGGAAGAACGTGTCCATCATGCTGTGCGATATCGACTGCCGCCGGCAGACCGCCCTGACCGAGAACCCGTCCGGACAGGAATTCATGAAAGCCCTGGAAGGCTGGTCCAAGATCTGCGACAACCTGTTCGTCTGGGACTACGGTATCAACTTCGACAACTACCTCTCCCCTTTCCCGAACCTCTCTACCATCAAGGACAACATGGTCATTTTCCGGGACCATAACGTGAAGATGCACTTCTCGCAGATCGCTTCCGTCCGGGGCGGCGACTTCGCGGAACTGCGTTCCTATCTCGTCAACAACCTGATGTGGGATGCCGGGGCCTCCCTGGATTCCCTCCAGAAGCGGTTCCTCACCCGGTATTACGGGAAGGCGGGATGGCCTGTCTACAAGTATATCAAACTGATGGAAGGTGCGGCCGTGGGTACGGACGTGGACCTTTTCATCTATGACTCCCCCGTTTCCTACAAGGGCAACATCCTCCGTCCCGCGCTGATGCGGCGTTACAACGCCCTCTTCGACGAGGCGGAAGCGGCCGTGAAGGACGATCCGGTCCGGCTCGCCCGTGTCCGGCGTACCCGGCTTCCCCTGCAGTATTCCGCCCTGGAAATCGCCCGGACGGAACCGGAACGTGACTTCGAAGCCATCGGAAAGGCGCTGGACCTGTTCGAATCACGCGCCCGGGAATACCGGGTGGAGATGATCAACGAACGGCACAACCTCCCGGACGAGTACTGCGCCCTGTACCGGCAGCGGTATATGAGCGACGCCCGCGACAACCTCGCCTATGGGAAGCCCGTCACCTACCTCATCGACCCGAGGCCCAAATATCTGGAACTGAGTAAGAAAGCCCTGACCGACGGACTGTATGGAGGAACGACCTACGTGGAGAACTGGGTAGGTTGGGAAGGGACGGACGGCGCCTTCATCATCGACCTGGGCGCGCCGACGGCCATCCACAGCATCGCCACCGATTTCCTCCGCCAGCTCGGCGCCTGGATCCTGATGCCGATGCAGGTGCGTTACAGCGTATCCCCGGACGGGGAGAACTACACTGAAATCGCCACCATCGACATTCCCGAAGACCGCGGCAGCAAGGTGGAATTCATCCCCGTCACCGCCACTTGCGACACGACGGCCCGGTACATCAAGGTGGAAGTTACCGGCACCAAGACCTGCCCGGAATGGCATTATGGTGTCGGCAACCCCTGTTGGTTCTTTATCGACGAGGTAATCGTCAAATAAGGGAAAGCACCTGCAGGCACATGCGGGTGTTGTGATAAGGACACTTCCAGAAGCCGGCCTTCGGGGAGTCCTTGTCGGGCGTGCCGTCGGCACCTACGCCCCAGAGCCAGTCGCCGTTGTCCCGGTCCACGATGTTGTCGCGGATGTAGGCCCAGGTGGAGAGGGCACGGTCCGGTGCCTCCACGTCGCCGTGGAACTTCCAGAGCCAGAGATTGCCCACGACCGATTCCGCAAGGACCCACCACTGCCGGGACAGGTCCAGGGTGCCGTCCTCCAGTTTCTCGTAGATCATGGAACCGTCGGCCCGGAGTCCTTCGTTGCCGGCGCGGGCCATCAGAAGCGCCGCCGGACGCACGCGGTTGATGACATCGATGTCCCGGATGGCCGAGGCACACTCCAGCGCCAGCCAGGAAGTCTCGATGTCATGCCCATAGGAAACGCCGCCCGGAAGGACGGACCAGTTCCTCCGGAAATACAGTTGCAGGTGCCCGTCCGGGGCCATGACCTTCGTGCAGACGATGTCCAGCAGTTCCTCCACGGCCTTCCGCAGTCCCTCGTCCGGCCAGACCTGGTACAGGTTGGCATAGGCCTCCAGGATATGGAGGTGCGAGTTCATGGTCTTGTCGGCATTGATGTCGTGGGCGCTGAGGGACATGTCCTCGAGCGGGGAGAAATCGCGTGCAAGCGCCTCCGTATAGCCGCCGAACTCTTTGTCCCGGAATCTGGATTCCACGATCCCGTACAGGGCGACGGCCGCGTCCAGATACTTCTTCTCGGGACAGACCTTATACAGTTCGCTGAGGCCGTAGATGGCGAACCCCTGCGAATAGAGCTGCTTCTTGGTATCCTGTGGGGCGCCGGAGGCTTCCACGCCCCAATAGACTCCCCCGCACTCCTGGTCGCAGAAATGCGCCAGGAACCAATCCGCCGCATGCACGGCGGCATCCAGGTACTCCTGATCGGGATACTGCCGATACGCGGCCGCAAAGGCCCAGATGATGCGGGCGTTCAGGATGACCCCGCGCGGCGCGTCCCGGAGGATCTCCCCCGTACCGTCCGCCTCGCCGTAGAACCCGCCCCGCGGGTCCTTCATCGTCAGCCACCAATTAAGGATGTTGTTCAGGAGGACATCCTCGACCTCCCTGCGAAAAATATCGGTCCGGTTCATAGTACAAAGATACACAAAACGGCGGAGAATTGCGATTCATTTCCAAAATCGTTATCTTTACGAATCACTCACTGACCCGACTATGACACCTGCACCTTTTTCCCTCCATCCTTTCCGGACCGCTGCGGCGGCTCTCCTCCTTCTTGCCGTATTCTCCTGTGGCCCGCGCGAGACATCCCACGGGGATTTCATCACCGTCACGCAGAAGGACGGCCCCGTCCTCAGTTACAGTCCCGCTTCGGGCGTGACGCTCCTCAAGATCGACGGAAAGGCCTTCAAGGACCTCAACCGTAATGGCATGCTGGATCCCTACGAGGACTGGCGGCTCACGCCGGCGGAGCGGGCGGAGGACCTGGCGGAACGCCTCTCCGTCAATGAGATCGCGGGCCTCCTCCTCGTCAGCAACCACCAGGCCGTCCCTTCGGAGGGACGCGGCACCGTCAAACCGGAGGTGGAACTCACCGACGCCCAAAAGGAACTCATGCGGAAACCCACCTTCGTCAGGGCCCTCCGCAACTTCTTCCAGGCCGCGTGGAACGGGGAACCCTACCCCACGACCATCGACATGTCGGAACTTACCCCCGAGGAGAAACAGTACCTCTCCGACGAGAAGACCATCACGGCCTTCGTCGCCTATATGATGGAACGGACCGGTTCCGTGCAGAGTTACAACGGGACCTCCTTCAAGGCGAGCGGCGCCCATCCCTGGGAAATGACCGACCAGCAGAAACAGTTCCTCGGCGAGGGGCATCTCCGCGGGATGCTCGTCACCTCGGTGGAAAGCCCCGAAGTGGCAGCCTGCTGGAACAACACGGTCCAGGCATACGCGGAAGGGATGGGACAGGGCGTCCCGGTGACCATCCATTCGGATCCCCGCCATCAGGCGGCGTCGGACCTGGAGTTCTATGCCGGCAGCGGCGGGACCATCTCCCGCTGGCCCTCTTCCCTGGGCCTCGCCGCAACCTTCGACCCTTCCCTGATGGAGCGGTTCGGACAGGTTGCCTCCATCGAGTACCGGGCGCTCGGCGTCACGACCGCCCTGAGTCCGCAGGTGGACATTGCCACGGAGCCCCGCTGGTGGCGTTTCGACGGCACTTTCGGGGAGGATCCGGACCTCTCCACGGACTTGGCCCGGGCTTACTGCGACGGCTTCCAGACGAGTCCCGAAGGGCAGCGGATCGACGGCGCCTGGGGTTATGGAAGCGTCAATGCCATGGCCAAGCACTGGTACGGCTACGGCGCCCAGGAGGGCGGCCGTGACAGCCACTTCGCCAACGGCAAGTACGCAGTCTTCCCGGGCAACAACCTCGAAGAGCACCTGCGTTCCTTCGTAGAGGGAGCCTTCCAGCTGAATGGCGGCACCGGCAGCGCCTCGGCCGTCATGCCCACTTACTCCATCCTGTGGGGCCAGGATCCTTCCGGCGAGCAGGTCGGCGGGGCCTTCTCCGCGTGGATCATCGGAAAGAAACTCCGCGAGGAAGCGGGATTCGACGGGGTCGTCTGCACGGACTGGGGCGTCACCCTGGACAACACCGGCGTGGACTACACCGGCGGCGGCGAGCCCTGGGGCGTAGAGGGACTTACCGTGGCCGAGCGCCATTACCGCGTTTTCCTGGCTGGCTGCGACCAGATCGGCGGATCCAACAATGCCGAGTATGTCCGGGACGCCTATGCCCTCTGGGTGCGTGACTTCGGCGAGGAGAACGCACGGCAGCGGTTCCGGGAATCCGCCCGGAGAATCCTCCTGAACATGTTCCGCGTGGGCCTGTTCGAGAATCCCTACCTGGACCCGGAGGAGACCGTACGCACCGTCGGCAACCCTGCGTTCATGGAAGAGGGCTACCAGGCGCAGCTCCGCTCGCTGGTCCTCCTGAAGAACACGGACAACCAGGCCCTCCCGCAGACCGGGAAGAAGAAGGTCTGGTTCCCGAAGAAGCACTTCCCCGCCATCCCCGGCCTCTGGGGCGGCATGTCCGAGGACCATACGGACTATCCGATGAGCCCCGAGCTGGTGTCCAAATACTATGACATCGCCGCCACCCCGGAGGAAGCGGACTTCGCCCTCGTGGTGATCGACGGCCCCTCCATCAGCGTCGGCTGGGATGCCGCGGACGTGAAACGGGGCGGCAACGGCTATATTCCCATCAGCCTCCAGTACGAACCCTACACAGCCCGGAGTGCCCGGGCGACAAGCATCGCCGGCGGGCACCACACGGAGTCCTTCACCAACCGTTCCTACAAGGGAAAGACCGTCACGACCCGGAACTACGATGACCTCCTCCTGGTCCGGGAGACCAAGGCGGCCATGGGCGGGAAACCCGTCGTGGTGGTCCTCCGCCTGGACAAGCCCGCGGTGGTGGGCGAGTTCGAACCCTCGGCCGACGCCATCCTCGTCTCCTTCGGCGTCCAGAACCAGGCGGTCCTGGACATCGTAAGCGGGAAAAGCGAGCCCACGGGCCTGCTGCCCATGCAATTACCTGCCGACATGGAGACCGTGGAAACTCAGAAGGAAGACGTCCCCCGCGACATGATTCCTTACACCGACCGGAACGGGAACACCTACGACTTCGCCTTCGGCATGGACTGGAGCGGGGTCATCCGGGACGGAAGGGTTGAAAAGTACCGTTAATCCCGTATCGAATCACTCGCCCAGCGTCGCGACCATGACGGCCTTGATGGTGTGCATGCGGTTCTCCGCCTCGTCGAAGACGATGCTGTTCGGGGATTCGAAGACGTCCTCCGTCACCTCGATGCCGTCCAGGCCGAACTGCTCATAGACGTCGCGGCCGGCCTTGGTCTCCAGGTTGTGGTAAGACGGGAGGCAGTGCATGAATTTGCAGGCGGGATTGCCGGTGCGCTGCATCAGGGACGCATTGACCTGATAAGGCATAAGCATCGCGATGCGTTCCTTCCACACTTCGGCGGGTTCGCCCATGGACACCCAGATATCGGTATAGACGAAGTCGCAGCCCTTCACGCCGGCGTCCACATCGTCGGTGATGGTGATCCGGGCGCCGGTTTCCGCGGCGATTTCCCGGCACGTCGCGACGAGCGCCGCATCCGGCTGGAGGGCCTTCGGGGCCACGATCCGGACGTCCATGCCCATCTTCGCGCCGCCCACCAGGAGGGAGTTGCCCATGTTGAAGCGGGCATCGCCGAGGTAGGCGTAGGAAACTTTATTCAAAGGCTTGTCCACATGCTCGGACATCGTGAGGAAGTCCGCCAGGATCTGCGTGGGATGGAACTCGTTCGTGAGGCCGTTCCAGACGGGAACGCCCGCATACCGGGCCAGTTCCTCCACGGTCGTCTGCGCGAAGCCGCGGTACTCGATGCCGTCGAACATCCGGCCCAGCACCCGGGCGGTGTCCTTCATGGATTCCTTGATGCCGATCTGCGAGCCCGAGGGGCCGAGATAGGTCACGTGCGCACCCTGGTCGTAGGCCGCCACTTCGAAGGAGCAGCGGGTCCGGGTGGACGTCTTTTCGAAAATGAGGGCAATGTTCTTGCCCGTGAGCGTCTTGCGCTCCGTGCCGGCCTTCTTGGCCTGCTTGAGGGTGCGGGCGAGGTCCAGCAGATACCGGATTTCCTCCGGAGTAAAGTCGAGCAGTTTCAGGAAACTGCGGTTTTTCAGGTTGACAGCCATATTCATTAAGTTCAATTAAGGGACAATCCGGGTTCCGCAGGCAGGATTTCCCAGCTGGCCCGCCTCCGTGATGATACTTTCCTTTCCGCCGTTGGTGACGAAGTAGATCGCCGCCCGCACCTTCGGGGCCATGGACCCTTCGGCGAACTGGCCCTGGGCCAGGTAATCCAGTGCCTCGTCCACCGTCAGGGTGGAAAGGGCCTTCTGGTCGGGCTTGCGGAAATTGATGTACACCTGCGGGACATCCGTCAGGATGTACAGATAGTCGGCGCCGATCTCGTAGGCGCACAGGGCCGAGGCGAGGTCCTTGTCGATGACGGCCTCTACCCCGTGCCAGCCCATGTGGTCCCGTACGACAGGAATGCCGCCGCCCCCGACGGTGACGACGATGTTTCCCTCCCGGGCGAGCCGGCTCACCAGGTCGATGTTGGCGATCCGCCGGGGCGTCGGGGACGGGACGACCTTGCGCCAGCCCCTTCCGGCGGAATCCTCCCGATAAACGGCGCCGGTCTTCTCGCTCAGGTACTTGGCCTCCTCGGCCGTATAGTACGGGCCGATGGGCTTTGTAGGCTTCTGGAACATCGGGTCGTCGGGATACACCTCCACCCGCGTCACGAGGGAAATTACCCGGCGGTGGATGCCGTGCGTCGTGAGCAGACGGTCCAGCGCGTTCTCGATCAGGTAACCGATCGCTCCCTGGGTCTCCGCCCCGCACACGTCCATGGGCATCGCCTCCAGGCCGTATTCGCGGGCGCCCGCCTCGTGCTGCAGCAGGACATTGCCCACCTGGGGACCGTTTCCGTGTCCGATCACCAGGTGGTATCCCCGCTCCAGCAAGGGCAGCAGTTCATTACAGGTCTCCTCGATGTTCTGCAACTGCTCCGCGTAGGTCCCCTTTTGGTTGCTGCGCAGGAGGGCGTTGCCACCGAAGGCGATCATCGCGAGCGGTCTCATATCGTCTCGAAGACTTCCTTGATGATCCCGATGGCTTCACGAAGTTGCTCCTCGGTGATGACGAGCGGCGGGGCGAAACGGATGATATGCCGGTGCGTCGGTTTCGCGAGCAGGCCCTTCTCCGCCAGGCGGAGGCAGATGTCCCAGGCCTCGATCCCGTTCTGCGGTTCGGTCACGACTGCGTTCAGCAGGCCCTTGCCCCGGACGAACTTGAAGTACGGGGAACGGATCTTGCCGATTTCCTCGCGGAAGATCTCGCCCAGACGGGCGGCGTTCTCGGTCAGGTGCTCGTCGCGGATGACCTCGAGGGCGGCGACGGCCACCTTCGCGGCCAGCGGGAATCCGCCGAACGTGGACCCGTGCTCGCCGGGGCCGATGGTCAGCATCACCTCGTCGTCGGCGAGGACCGCGGATACCGGCAGCGTGCCGCCGGAGAGGGCTTTTCCGATGGTGACGACGTCCGGACGGACGCCCTCATGGTCGCAGGCGAACATCCTGCCGGTACGGCCGATACCCGTCTGCACCTCGTCGGCAATGAAAAGGACGTTGTGCGCGTGGCACAGGTCATAGCACTGCTTGATGTAACCCTCTTTCGGGACATACACGCCGGCCTCGCCCTGGATGGGTTCCACAATCATGGCGCACACCTTGTCGCCCTTCTCGTCCAGGACTTTCTTAAGCGCGTCCACGTCGTCGTACGGGATGGACACGAAACCCGGGGTGAACGGGCCGTACTGGGAGTAACTGTCCGGATCGGAGGACATGGTGACGATGGTGATGGTACGGCCGTGGAAGTTCCCTTCCGCGACGATGATGAGGGCCTCGTTCTCGGGAATGCCCTTCACCTTGTAGCCCCAGCGGCGGGCGAGCTTGAGGGCCGTCTCCACGGCCTCGGCGCCCGAATTCATGGGCAGGAGCTTGTCGTAGCCGAAGAACTTCGTGGCCATCTCCTCATAGGGTCCCAGGCAGTCGTTGTAGAAGGCGCGGGAGGTCAGGCACAGCTTGTGGGCCTGGTCGCAGAGGGCCTTCACGATCTTGGGATGGCAGTGTCCCTGGTTCACGGCGGAATAGGCCGACAGGAAGTCGAAATAGCGTTTTCCGTCCACATCCCAGACAAAAACGCCCTCTCCCCTTTCCAGGACGACGGGAAGCGGATGGTAGTTATGGGCGCCGTACTTTTCCTCGAGCGCGATGAGCTCGGCAGCAGTATACTTGTGGTCAGTCATAGTTATGTGGTTAGTGTTTTGTGTATCAGTCTCTTCGCAGCGGAAGCGTGGAGCAGCGCAGCAGGCCGCCCATCTTGGAGATCTCCCGGTACGGGACCGTCTCCACGGTCATTCCCCAGACATTCCGGAGATGCTCGTTCAGCCGGGTGAAATGCTCTTCCGTCACGACGACGTCCTCGCTGATGGAGAAAACGTTGGAGTTCATCCAGTACATTTCCTCCTTCGTGAGTTCGAAGACGTTCTCCGGGCCGAACAGTTCCACCAGATGCGCTGCATCGCGGGGATTCATGAAGCCGTCCCGGTAGATGATGGCCTTGTCGCGGCCCACCGGCATGAAGGTGCAGTCCAGGTGCAGGATGCCCTCGTAAGGGTCAGTGTCACTCTTGCGGAGGTTCAGCGGAATGATGGTCTTCGAAGGGAAGAGCATCTGCAGGTAATCCAGCGCCAGGCGGTTCGTCCGGGCCGTCTTCAGGGACGCATAGTCATGGAAGTCGTACTGGCCCAGGAAGATATAGTTCCCGTAAAGGACGACGTCGCCGCCCTCCACATGGACGGTTTCCGGCAGGTTGTAGATGTTCTTGTAGTGGATCTGCTGGTAGATGTGCCCATAGGCGTCGATCTCCTCCTGGCGGTCCGGAATGATGTTGGAGACGATGATCTTGTCGTCGATGACAAAGCCCACGTCCCGGGCGAAGACCTGGTTGCAGTCCGGCACCAGGGCCGGCCGGTACACCTTCACGCCATACTTTTTCAGGACGGCCTCGAAGGCGTTCATCTCGGAGATCATGTCCTTCTCGTCGGGATAGACGCCCTTCAGGACGGACTCATAGGATTTGCTGTCGTAGGTATCTTCCAGCGCCGGGGTGGGGCCGCTGGACCAGGGCAGGCCCAGGACCACTTCCCGCAGGCGGGCGGTTTCGTTGGTTACGTGTAATTCCATATCGTTTCAATTCTTCCACAAATATAACATATTTACCGGATTCCGCGCATATTGGTAAGAATAATTTCAATTCAAACGGATATAAGTTAAGGATATTCAGAATTGGCAAGTTTTCAACAACAACCTGTGGAAAAGTTTCTTTGGAATCCCCACCGATTTTAACGAACTTTGAGTGGTTTTGTGGGGATCTTGACGCAAGGACAACCTTAAAACTATACATATGGCTCAACAACAGCAAGCGATCTATGACGCCCGCACCCTCGGTCGCGGCAAGATGCTTACCCTCGGCCTCCAGCACATGTTCGCCATGTTCGGGGCCACGGTCCTGGTTCCGGTCATCACCGGCCTCTCGATGAGTGCCACCCTCCTGTTCGCAGGTCTCGGCACCCTTCTCTTCCACCTCCTCACCAAGATGCGGGTCCCGGCTTTCCTCGGCTCGTCCTTTGCCTTCCTCGGCGGTTATGCGGCCGTCGTCTCCATGGGAACCGAGCAAGGGCTGACTACCGCCGAATCCCTCCCCTACGCCTGCATCGGAGTCTTCTGTGCAGGCCTTTTTTATTTCGTGCTGGCCGGGCTGTTCGCGGCCTTCGGCGCGAAGAAGGTGATGCGGTTCTTCCCGCCCATCGTCACGGGTCCGATCATCATCGCCATCGGCCTCACCCTGTCCGGATCGGCCATCCAGAACTGCACGCAGAACTGGTGGATCGCCCTCCTCGCGATCGCGATCATCATCGTGTGCAACATCTGGGGCAAGCGGATGATCAAGATCATCCCCATCCTGCTGGGCGTTCTGGGTTCCTACCTCGTGGCCGCCTGCTTCGGCCTGTGCGACTTCTCCACCGTGAAGGAGGCCGCCTGGATCGGCCTTCCGTTCCACTGGGAGAACACGGCCTTCCACGTGTTCCAGAACCCGAACTGGGGCCTGGTGGTCGCCGCCATCATCGCCATCCTGCCGATCTCGCTCGCGACGATGATCGAGCACATCGGCGACATGTGCGCCATCTCCTCCACCGTGGGCATCAACTACCTGGAGGATCCGGGGCTGCACCGCACCCTCATGGGCGACGGTCTCGCCACGGCGCTGGCCTCCCTCTTCGGCGCCCCGGCGAACACCACCTACGGCGAGAACACCGGCGTGCTGAACCTCACCCGCGTGTATGACCCGCGCGTCATCCGGATCGCCGCCGTCTTCGCCATCATCCTGTCCTTCTGCCCGAAATTCTCGGCCCTCATCAGCGCGATGCCGGCCGCGACCATCGGCGGCGTGTCCCTGGTCCTGTACGGTATGATCAGCGCCGTGGGTGTCCGCAACATCGTGGACAACCAGGTGGACTTCACCGCTTCGCGGAACGTCATCATCGCCGCCCTCATCCTGGTACTCGCCATCGGCATCAAGTACGGGGCGAACGACAGCATCTCCCTGGGCTTCACCTCCCTCTCCGGCCTCGCCGTCGCCGCCCTCGTGGGCATCATCCTGAATGCCGTCCTGCCGGGCAAGGACTACGAGTTCGGCAAGAATCCGAAGGGCGACCGGGCGGTGGACTTCGAGATCAACCCGTCCCTGAGAAAAGACAGATCTACCAAATAATTCTTTCCTAAACCACGCTTTATGAGCAAAAAAATCATCGTCGCTGCCCTCGCAGCCCTCGCCCTGGGATCCGTCGCCCAGGCGCAGACCAACTTCCAGACCTTCTACGATTTCGGCCGGAAGCATTTCACCACCACCCTCGAAGGTTTCCACACGGACAACTGGGGAAACACGTTCTTCTTCATCGACTACGACTACAACAACAAGGACGGGAACAAGGTCATTTCCCCGAACAACACGTACTTCGAGATCGCCCGCTGCCTGAATTTCTGGGGTGACTCGGCGCTCGCTCCGCTGAGCCTGCAGGTGGAATACAACGGCGGCTTCGGTACGGGCGGCAACATGGCCTATTCCTTCCCGGTCAATAACGCGTTCCTCGTCGGCGTGGACTACTTCATCCATTCCGGCGATTTCAAGAACACCCTGAACCTCAAACTCCTGTACAAGCACTTCGTGGGCCTCGAGAGCAAGATTCCCATGCAGTTCACCGCCGTCTGGGGCCTTCAGGACCTGTTCGGCCTGGGCGGTCTGCGCTTCTCCGGCTTCGCCGATGTCTGGTGCGAACTCGACCATGTCGTATTCCTCTCCGAGCCGCAGCTCTGGTTCCAGGTCTTCGACCACTTCAACATCGGCGGCGAGGTGGAGTTCAGCTACAATTTCGCCGGCATGGAGGGCTTCCATGTGATGCCTTGCCTGGGTACCAAGTGGGTCTTCTAATCCTGGAGAACTATGGCTAACTTCCTGACCAAGGCTTTCGGGTTCGATCCCCAGAAGCACAGTGTCCGGACGGAGATCGTCGCGGGCATCACCACCTTCCTGACGATGGCCTACATCCTGGCCGTCAACCCGAGCATCTTCAGCGCGCTGGACATGCCCAAGGGTTCCGTCTTCACCGCCACCGCCCTCGCCGCCCTCATCGGTACGCTCGTGATGGCGCTTTACGCCAAGAAGCCGTTCGCCCTCGCCCCGGGCATGGGCCTCAATGCCTTCTTCGTCTTTACGGTGTGCCTGACGATGGGCCACAGCTGGCAGTTCGCCCTGACGGCCGTGTTCCTCGAGGGCCTGCTGTTCATCCTCCTCACGGTCACGAAGGTCCGTTCCTGGATCCTGAATGCGATTCCGCTGTCCCTCAAGCACGCCATCGGCGCGGGCATCGGCCTGTTCATCGCCTTCATCGGCCTGCAGAACGCCGGCATCATCGCCAACAACGACTCTACCCTCGTCGCCCTCGGTGACATCACGCACGGAGCCGCCCTCCTCGGGGTCATCGGCATCGTCATCACCGGCGCGCTCGTCATCCTGAAGGTCAAGGGAAGCATCCTCATCGGCATCCTCGTGACCTCGGTCATCGGCCTCTTCATCAAGGGAGCGGACGGTGCGGCGCTCACCCACTTCACCGGCGTCATTTCGGCCCCGGACAGCGTCGCCCCCATCTTCTGCCAGTTCGAGTGGAGCCAGATCCTGAGTTGGGACATGCTCGCCGTCGTGTTCACCTTCCTGTTCATCGACATGTTCGACACCATGGGCACCATCATCGGCGTGTCCCAGAAGGCCGGCATGGTGGATGAGAAGGGCAATGTGGACGGCATCGACAAGATGTTCATGGCCGACTCCATCGCCACCGTGTGCGGCGCCTGCCTGGGCACCTCCACCACCACGACCTACGTCGAGAGCGCTTCCGGCGTGGGCGAAGGCGGACGTTCCGGCCTCACGGCTTTCACCGTCGCGATCCTGTTCGCCCTGGCGCTCCTGTTCTCCCCGATCTTCCTCGCCATCCCCGGCGCCGCCACGGCTCCGGCCCTGGTGATCGTGGGCGTCATGATGATGAGCCCGGTCGCGAAGATCGACTGGGAGGATTACTCCGAGAGCATCCCGGCGTTCATCACCATCCTGATGATGCCCGTCGCCTACTCCATCTCCGACGGTATCCTCCTCGGCGTCATCTCCTACGCGCTCCTGAACGCCTGCGCGGGCAAGTTCAAGAAGATTTCCGTCACGATGTGGATCCTCGCAGCCCTGTTCATCTGCAAGTACATCTTCATCTAAAGCGCTGACACGCAGCAAAATAAACATCAAGAGGTGCACCGCGCGGTGCACCTCTTAAATTTTATCCATCTGGTAATCAGGCGATTACTCGTAATCAAAGTGATAACCCTTCAGATACTCCTCCGTATATACCGTTGAGAGAAGCTCATACATCTGCGGATCGTGCTCCTTGAGTTGTTCACGGGTCTTGAGCGTGAAGTTCTTTCCGGTGGCCGGATCCTTGACGATCATGCGGCAGGTATTGTACCAGGCCTGGGAGGCCTCGGCGAAATACTCTTCGGAGTTCGTCATCGCGTAGTCATACACGCCGCCCTGCCAAAGGCCGGTCGTCTTCGCATGGTTGTAGCAGTCCAGGAGTTTCTTCTCGAACCCGTTCCAGGCCTTGCGGAGGGCGTAGTCCACATTATGGGCGAACTCGTGGACCATGATGCTTTCGGTGGCGTAACGCTCCGTGAAATTCGGGATCTTGACGATATTCTCTTCGCCGATGCTCATGACGGGAAGCGCCTCCGTGGCGCCGTAACCGCGCCCCCGGGCATTCCAGTCGGTATCCGGCCACCAGATGGGCATGATGGCGCACTCCGGGATGTCGGTGATGTTCTGCTGATAGCCGCAGATCACCACGCGCCAGTGCATCTCGATCATCTTTTTCCGGGCCTCGGGATGCTTCTCAAGCATCGTGTGGACGATGTAGCGGCACTGGATCAGCGCCTCGTCGCGGACTACGGCCGACGCCAGGATGGGGAACCCTTCGTCGGCGATATACTTCTTGTACCAGGAACTGAGCGGCGAAGACTTTCCGTCCAGCCACTGCAGCAGGTCCGCCGGCGGGGCGGTGATGGCGTCGGGGTCCTGCTCGGTCTGCCCTTTCGGGTCGGTAGCGGGATCATACGGACGCTTGGCGCAGCCTGACACGGCCAGGCAGACGCAGAGGGAGAGAAGGACGAAACGTTTCATGGGCCTACAGATTCCAGTCGTCACTCCGCAGCGGCGGAACAGGGATGCCCGGGGTCTTTTCCAGATTCGCGCCCATCCAGTTGCGGAATCCGTAGCGGACGGCGATGGGCTTCGGGACATCGGGACATTTCACGATAATGGTCTGGCCGTCCCAGTCGACCTCCGCCTCGGCGAGGTGGAACTGCTTGTCCGCACCCGCGAGTTCGAAGCCCACGATCTTGCGGGAGGAGATGCTCATCAGGTTGGACCACACATGGGTCAGAAGGACTTTCACGCTGCCGTCCTCCAGATACTCAATGCTCTTGAATTCAGGGAGTTCGATATCGAAATTCAGGTTCTGCCCATATACGGACTGCAGGGCACGGAGAAGCATCATGTCGGCCACTTCCTGCTTCTGGGAAGGATGCACCGTCACCTGGTTGCCCCAGGTTTCGGTGGAGACAGCGTAACTGTTCGGGATGGTCTTGAGACTGCGGAGTTGGGTTTCCACGAACTGCGGGCGCCAGCGGCCGTTGGCATCGCCATGCTCATAGGGAGCCAGCAGGGCGAAGATGAACGGCATGTCTCCCCTTCCCCAGCGGTCGCGCCAGAGTTTCACCATCGCGGTCTGGAGTTTGTCATAGCAGTTCTGGCCGATGTTGGAGCAGCCCTGGTACCACAGGAAGCCCTTCGCGGCATAGCCCGCGATCGGGGCCATGCGACCGTTCCAGATCAGTTCCGGCGTCTCCGGCCAGCGGTCGGGCTGTTCCTCGATGGCGTCAATGGCCGCGCGCTCCTCGGCCGTGATGCCGGCAGCATCGATGGCCTCGTTGGTCATCCACGGCTCGATCCGGCTTCCGCCCCAGGGATTCACGACAATGCCTACGGGAACGTCCAGGTTATCGGCCAATCCGGTCGCGAAGAACCAGCCCACGGCAGACGTTCCGGCGCAGACACCGGCCGATGCCCGGGTCCAGGCCGCATCCACGTCGTCAATGGGTTCTTTGCATTTAGGAGTGTGGATATGGAACACACGGACCTTATTGGCATAGGTCCCCGCCTTCAGGATGGCCTCCCGGGCTCCCGCCACTTCCTGGAAACCGAAACCGCCGACAGGCATCTCCATGTTGGATTGGCCGGAGCAGACCCACACCTCGCCCAGGAGCACATCGCCGAACGAAACCGCATCGCGTCCGGACCGGACCGTCACGACAAACGGGCCGCCGGCCTTCCCGGTGGCGATGTCCACCCGCCAGGTGCCGTCCTTGGCCACCCTGGTCTGGACAGTCTTCCCGTCCCAGGAGGTTTCCACCAGCACCGTCTTCCCGGGATCGCCCCAGCCCCACACCGGAGCCGTGGTCTCCCGCTGGAGGACCATGTGGTCGGAGAAAATGTGCGCGACGCGGAGATTTCCCGCGAACAGGGCCGTCGCCGCCAGAAGCAGCGCCAGACTCAGAAGAATTCGTTTCATCATATCAGTGTTTATCCCCATAAAGATAGGCATTTTCCATAAAAAACGTACAAGGTGTGATTCCAGGCAGCACACCTTGTACGCAAAATAGTCTTGGAGAGCGTTGGAATGCTACTGCTTCTCAAACATGATCACATACTCGAGCGGAGCGTTCACGAAGCGGTCCACGTCGGTCCAGCGCTGGGAGGTGGCCGCAATCGGGTCCATCAGGTGGAAGGCCAGGGCGAAGCAGCCGTCGCGCACTTCGAAGGTCTTGCCATAGACGAACTCGTGCGTACCCGGCGTGAGGAACTTCGCCACATGCCCGTTGCCCAGGGTGACCGTCATCGTGACCATGTCCAGCGTGAACTCGTGCTTGCCCTTCGGGATCTGGTCATAGAAGCGGGACAGGTCCTCACCGGTATTCTTCCAGGTGTAGTTCCAGAAGGCACCGTCGTTTCCGGCCCACCAGTTGGTCGTTCCCTTGACGGTCGTTCCCTCCATGGAGGTCACGGCAATCACGAAACCGTTGTCGGATTCCTTCCAGATGCTGTCGTCCCAGTCCCAACTCTTGTCGATGGGGCTCACGAAGGCCGGGTCGTCGCCGGAACCGCCCAGGACGAAGATGCCGTACGGCGAAGCGTTGCCGCCGAACACGTTCCAGCTGCCGGGCAGGCTGGCCCAGTCGAACTTGTCGCCCGGATCCACCGGCGGGACATACTCGAAGTCCGCATCGAAGGTGCGGGAAGCCTCGGGAACGACGAATCCGTCCGGGAGTTGCTCCAGTTCGATGATGAAGGCCCGCGGCCGGGCCGCGATCTTGTCGTAGTCCTTGTAGATGTTGTTCCAGTCGTCCTTGCCGCCCGTGACGGTGAACGCCAGGGCCTGATGCGTGAGGGTCACCTTCTTGCCCGTACCCGGCACATCATACTCGCCCGGAGCCATCCAGGCAGCCGTCGTGGTCGTACCGTCAGCCTTGGTGAAAGTGACCGTGGAGCCGTCAATGGCATACTGTCCCTCGGAAAGCGGCAGGACGTCATAGAACTTTCTCAGGTCGATGTCCTTCCCGTTCACAGGATTCACGCTGCCGGAATAGACGAACCACCAGTTGCGGGCGTCCTCTCCGGCATAGTTCACGAACGTCCCGTCCGGACGGAGTTGGTAATAGTTGTCCGCCAGCGCCGTGACGCCGCGGCCGTCCTCATCGTTGAAATAGTCGGGCTTGGTGAGGATGTCGATGATTCCGCCACCGCCGTACTCCGGACCGGTACCGCCGCCGACCCACAGGTTGGTGATGCGGTAGGTCGGGATATCCTCGGCGAAAGCAGGCAGCGTAGCGGAAAGTCCCTCCTTCAGTTCCACGGCTTCACCGGAGATATGGGCCTTTTCCGCATCGCCGGCATAGACGATGACGCTGTAGCCGTCCAGGCTGCCGGGAAGGGCGGAGAAAGCATAGGTCTTTCCCTTCTCGAAGGGGCCAGCCACCTCCACATAGTCCGAAGAACCGGCCGCCACGGGTTTCTCCCCGGAATAATCGACCGTGACCGTTCCGGCGATCTTCTCACCGGCGGTCTGGAACCGGACCTTGGTCGCCCCTTCGAAATCCACCGTGAAGCGGATCTCGGAGACCAGGCTCTGGAAGAACAGGTGCGTCCCGGAGGCCTTCGCCACCCGGAAGGCGGCACCGGCGCCGGACTGGGTCACGGGAATCTCGAACGAGAAACCGCTCCCGCTGAAAGAAATCCCTTCCGCAGCCGGAGAGACGGCGACGAAGGAAGTCTTCCCTTCCGTCACCTTGCCGGGGAACTCGGCCACCTGACCGGCGGCGGCCCGGTTCGTGAGCGTCTGGACCGTGGAACCGTCCGACAGGAGGATGGCGTCGCCCTGCGCCCAGGTGGGCTGGGACCCGTCAGGCAGATCCGCCAGGGTGGCCGTGAACACGACGTCGCCCGCGAGCGGGACGTCCGGGTTCACGTTGCCGGGCGTATTCCCGGAGCCGCTCACATCGGGAATCTCGATGGCATCGCCGCAGGACGCCAGCAGCGCCAGGGCGGGGACCAAAAGGATCAATGCTTTTTTCATATCGGTAAATGTTTAATCGTTATTTCTTGAAAATCCGCCCGGCGAAAGAATACAACTGCTCGCGCCAAAACTGCCACTCATGCGCATAGGGCGCAGATTCGAAGGCATGGACGATCCCCAGGGAATCCAGTTTCGCGGAGAAGGCCCGATGTCCTTCCCAGCGCTCGTCCTCGGTTCCGCAGGAAATCCAAAGGAGGTTCAGCGCCCCATTGATGCGGGACGCATCCAGGTTCACGCCATAAGTGCCGAGGTCCAGTGCCACGTCGCTCAGCAGGCCCGAACTGAACTCGCCCACCCAGGCGAACTTGTCCAAATTGTTCAGGCCGATGACGAAGGCCTGGCCGCCGCCCATGGAAAGGCCGGCGATGGCCCGGGACTGCCTGTCCTTCTTCACGCGATAGCGTTTCTCCACCAGCGGAATCACGTCCTGCAGCAGTTCCTGTTCGAGCAGGGCGATTCCTTCCGACGTACTTCCGCCCGCCCAGGAACCGTCCGTGAGGCCGTTCGTCATGACGACCAGCATCGGTTCGGCGCCGGAAGCGATGGCGTTGTCGAGGATCGCATCGGCATGGGCGCTTTCCCACCAACTGCGCTCGTGGTCACCGCCGCCATGCCGGAGATACAGGACCGGGAACTTCCGTTTGGGCTGTTCATAATAGACAGCCGGAACATATACGCAGACGCGGCGGTAGGTTCCCAGCGCCGAACTCCGATAACTGATGACATCCACTTCGCTGCCCGTCAGCCGGCGCTCGTCGATGCGGGGCTCGGATCCGAAGACCTCCACCGTATTGCCGTAGATCTCGGTGCCGGCCTTGACCGAAGGATTGCCATAATCCAGCACCTTCAGGCCGTCCACCTCGAACTTGTATTCATATTCGCCCGGAGCCACCGGGCCCACCGTCGTCTCCCACACGCCGTCCGGGCGCTGGGTCATTTCCTTTACCAGCACATCCCCTTCCCCGAACGCCAGTTTGACCTGGCGCGCTTTCGGAGCCTTGAGACGGAACGTAATCATCCCGTCCTCTCCGACCACCGGGGAGAATTTCGGCGCGGCCGGCTTCCACCAGCCGGCGGTGGAGAAAGTCTGCGCCTGCAGGGTCACGGTGCAGAACAGGACCAGAAATGTCAGGATCTTCTTCATAAAGCCCACTCGTATGTACCCACGGCTCCCGAAGGAAGGGTTACCGTGGCAAACTGTCCATTGTATTGGATCTTCACCCGTTGGACGGAGGAAGACGTATTCGCAACGACCAAGACCACGCGCCCGTCCGGAGTCCGGAAGGCCACGTTGGGAAGCACGCCCGCCCGGTCATAGCGCATCAGGCGCATGGCTCCGGGTGCCTGTTCATCCTCGAACAGGAAGCCGGCCGGATCGTCCGGAGCCGTGGAATGGATCCGGAAAGAGCCCTTGGGGACCAGGGCGGAGGCATGCGCCACCACGTAATAGGCCAGGTTCCGCGTCACCGTATTGCCGTCCAGGGTAATGGCGCCGAAGCAGAACGGGCAGCCCCCGTTGCCGGTGTGCGGATTCGCCTCCGGATCGGCCGCCAGGTTCCACAGGATGACGTTCCGGCTCCAGTTGCGGGGAATGTCGATGAGCATCCGCTTTACGGACGGGGCGATCTGCCGCGTCACCGGCCCGCCGGAGCGGTCCACGATCATCTGTTCGGTGAAATAGATATCCTTGTCCGGCCGGAACTGATGGACCTGCGTCATGGCCGAAGGGTCGCCCATATAGTGGTGGAAGGCCGATCCCACCGCATAGGATGCCGCCTTCGGGTCTTCCAGGATGGACAGCGGGTAATCCGGCCGGTCGCAGTTGTGGTCAAACAGGAGGATGTCCGTTCCGATCCCCTGCTTCTCGAACTGCGGGCCCAGACAGTCCCGGATGAAGACCTTCTGGTCTTCCGGGCTCCAGGGCATGGAGGGCGTGTTCCGCGAGTTCAGCGGCTCGTTCTGGATGGTCAGGGCATCGATCCGGATTCCCTTTTTCCCCATTTCCACGATATACCGGGCCAGGTAGCGGGCGTACACGTCGTAGCATTCCCGGCGCAGTTTCGGACCGCGTACGTCATATTCTTCCTTCATCCAGGCAGGTGCGGACCAGGGCGAGGCCATCACCCAGATGTCCGGATGGATGGACAGGATCTCCTGCATCACCGGCACCACGTCCTTCAGGTCCTGCGACAGGGAGAAATGCTTCAGGTTCCAGTCCGTCTCACCCTCGGGCATATCGTCGTAGGAGAAGACGAAACTGTTCATGTCCGAGGCTCCTACCGTAAGGCGTACCACGCTGATATTCAACTGTCCGGGATCCTGGCCGAAGAGTTCGGAGAGGATGCGGGAGCGGGACTGGGCATCCATCTTCATCAGGAGTTCGGCACTGCCGCCGGTGAGCGAGAATCCGAACCCCAGCATCTCCTGGTAGGATTGCCGCCCGTCCACGATGATGGGGACGGAACGGTCTCCGCGCTCATCCACGAAAGCCACATCGGGAGCGGCGGAATAAAGTTTCTCTCCGTCAGGGGTCGTCACCCGCTGCTGCAGCGTCCGCTGTCCGGAAGCGGCCAGGCCCAGGAAGAGAAGCGGTATGAGAATCAGTCTTTTCATCGGATTCCGTCAATGTTATAGCCTTCGGCGGAAAGGGTAACCACCCCGCCGCCGTCATATTCCACGTCAATGATGCGCTTCTCCCGGGGAAGCAGATGGAAGTATCCGTCGGAGAAAAGGGCCGGGAGCACCTGCTCGCCGCCACGCATCAGATTCAGTTTCACGCCCACGGCCAGGACCCTGGACGGATTGGAGATTTCATAGCGGCCGTCCCGGAGGCGGCGCGCCTTCAGCGTCACGCTTGGAAGATCGTTCAAGGGGAGGAAATCATCTCCGCCAGAGAGCAAATAATCATTGATTTCCAGCACTTTCGAGTCCATGTCGAGCAAACGCAGCCGGGCCAGAACCACCCCCTCGAAAGAGGGAATGTCCGCCGTAAAGACAGGGACTGACGAATTGGCTTCGACCGAGACCTTCCGGTCGGAACGGCGATAAAGCACTTTCCCGGAGAGGTCCGTCACGGTCAGTTCCACCATGAGGTCCGGCGTATCGGACGGGGTCGTATTCACCAGGACCACTTTCCGGTCGTGCAGATTCATCTGGACATGCAACGGCGTACAGGCCTTCTTGCTGCCGAACCAGGAGCCCATGGTCTCGCCGTCCCAGGAATAACTCTGCCATTCCACGCTGGGCCAGGCCGGATGCGACATCCAGAGGAGGACGCCGGAGGTATTGTCCCACAGCCGGCTGTTCCAGGACTCGAACATGGCGCGGTAACTGTCGTAGCCCATGAGCTGGGCCTTGCGGCAGAAGTCGTCCAGGTCCGTCGCCGGGCCGTAGAGGCGCTCCAGCGACTCGCGGAACACCTTCGTCTCGGGATGCAGGTCATGGTAATGCCAGGCATCCCCGATCGGCCACAGGTCGGCCTCCGGCAGGAATCTCCGCATGGAACGGGCCGTGGGGACGGACGGAGACCCCAGTTCGGTATTGAAACCGGCGGCGGTCTCGGTGTAGTAACGGGCCGGATCGGTGAAATAGTGCCAGGGCCCGCTCGGCCGCAGGTTGCAATCCCGGGAATTCGGGAGATAGAGCCTGGTTCCGTCTTCCTTCGCGATCAGGGCCGACAGTCTCGCTTCCAGACTCTCCGGGGCATACCCCTCATTGCGGGGGCACCAGACGGCGATGGAAGGATGGTTCCGGAACCGGCGGACGACATCGGCGGCATTGGCCATGAACAGGTTCTCGTCCACCGGCTGGAGGTTGTACCCTTCCGTGGACATCCAGAAGTCGTTCCAGACCAGGAGGCCGTACTCGTCGCACAGGGTGTAGAAGATCTCTTCCGTATTCTCGCCGGTCCAGTTCCGGACCATGTTGAATCCGGCGGCCCGATGGAGTTTGAAATAGGGTTCCAGATGCTCCCGGGCCGTATTCTTGAGCATGTCGTCCATACCCCAGTTGCCGCCTCTGCAGAAGATGCGGACCCCGTTCACCCGGATCACGAGATAGGGCGCCATGGCGTCCGGTTCCAGAAGCGGAAGCCGGTCCGGATCGACCCCTTCCTTGAGCGAAGGGACCGAAACGCCGCCTCCGACGCCTCGGAGAAGGCGGTTGTTGAAGATGGCCCCGAGAGCGGGGTCGTAGCCGATCCGAAGGCCCGGTCGTCCGGGCGCATCGGCCGTCAGTTCGTAGGTGAATTCCCGGACGCCGAAACGGAGCGACTGGCGGTCGGACACCCGGCCGTCGACGCTGCAGGTAAGCGAAAGGTCATAGAGGTTGGGTTCGCCATAACCGTTCGGCATCCAGAGCGCCGGATGGTCCATCCGGGCATGCAGTTCGACCGGGACGGTAGCGCCCGCAGGAACGGTCACGGAGGTCTCTGCCGAGAAACCGTCGCCGGCGGCCCGGACGGTGACCGGGGCGGCATGTTCCAGGGAATTGGTCACGGAGGTCCGGACCGTCAGGTCGGCATACTCCGTGGAAGGCAGCGGCAGGTCCGTGACGACCCGGGTATCCCCCAGCGTCAGTCCGCCGGAGGCGATCAGACGCACATCCTGCCAAATGCCGATATTGCGGTCCCGGACGCCCGGCACCCAGTCCCATCCTTCGCTGCAGATGAAGGTGGGGCCGTCCAGGCACAGGACGCCGCCGTTCGGTCCCCGTCCGGTCCGCGCCGACTGCTCGTGCGGGATGCCGGGGTTAGCCGGCGGGAAGATATGGACCTCGACCAGGTTCTCCTTCCGGGCCAGGGCCGTGATGTCGAAGCGGCCGCGGACGAAAGCGCCGTCGATACGGCCGAGTTTCCCGCCGTTCAGCCAGACCTCCGCCCGGTAATTGATGCCGTTGAAGAGCAGTTCCAGTTTTTCCTTGGCCAGCAATCCATCCGTCAGGGACAGTTCCGTCCGGTACCACCAGTCCTTGCGGCACAGGTCTTCGGGAATGACCAGGTTGTTCAGCCCGTAATGCGGATCCGGATAGATTCCGTCAGCGACCAGTGACGTCAGGACCGTTCCCGGAACGACGGCGTCCAGCCATTCGTCGGAATCCCCCGCGCGGAGTTCCCAGCCGCCGACAAGCAGCCAGGTGCCATCCTCCTGGAGGTCCAGCCGCGGGGCCGGCACCTGCTTCGGATTCCGCTCCGGCCATACGACCGCCGCCCGCGACACCGGCAGGTCCGCCGGGTCGTGGGGAGCGGTCAGCCCGAAGTTGGAGGACACCTGCTGGCGATGCCTTTCCTGTGCCCCGAGCGGGCAGGCCATGAGGGTCATACCCATAATCAGGAGAATGGACTTTCTCATAGACAGTTACTTGATTTCAAAGAGGGCTTCGCAGCGCGGAGCCAGGTCCAGCGGGATGACGAGGCGGCCGTCCTGCGGCTTCACCCGTTTTCCCCCCCGGAATGCGGTCTTTCCGAAGTCGTACGGCGTCACTTTGCACCGTCCTCCCATCGGGATGGAAACGGAAGACACCGGTTTGTCGGATACGTTATAGGCATAGACATACACCTTCTTCCCGCAACGGACGGCAAAAGCGTCGGCGCCATCGGCCTGTACGGGGACCGTCTCGAAGGATCCCTTGCCATCCTTGAGCATCCGGTCGCTTACATACCGGACATGCCGGAAGTACGGGACCATGCCGCGGTTCTCGAAATACTCCCACCACCAACTCATCGGCGTAATGGGCGTCGGCGAGAAGATACCGTACCAGAGTCCCCGTTTGAAGTCCAGGTCCATGTCCTCGGCGAAATCGTCGAAATTCCGGGACCAGTCCCACTCGTAACTGAACTCGCCGATGACATACGGCTTCCCGAACTGCTGCTCATAGCGGGTGATCGTACCCGGGATGGAAGAGGTGGCCCGGTAGATGTGCTTCTGATTGATGTCCATGTCCTTCACGCTGTTCAGCCCTTCCAGGTCGCGGTGCGAGATGGAGGTGGTGACGATATGGCCGAAAGGATCGATGGACTTCAGGTAGGCCGACATCTCCGTATGCCAGGCCACGATTTCGGAGGCCGGGATCGGATTCCGCTGGTCGCGGAACTGGATGTTGTCGATCTCGTTGAAGAACTCCCACATGCCGATGGCCGGGCTGTAGCCCCAGCGGGCGACGATGTAGCGGAGGTAGTTGCGGTAACGGGCTTTGGCTTCCGCCGAATTGAAGAAATCCCGGTCCGTCCGGACATTGCCGCCGCCCATGCACAGCATGATGCGGATGTCCAGCCGCTCGGCCAGATCCACGGTGTGGTCCAGCCGCGCGACGGCGCTCGGGTTCATATACTCGTCCGACGCTTCGTAGCGGGGGTTGTTGAAACGGTCCTGCCGGTCGATCGGGAAGTTCCAGGAGCACATCCACATCCGGGTGAAATTGCCGCCGGCGGCCGCGAACTGCGGAAGCATCACGTCATAGTTGTACCGGTCGTGCATCTCGTGGAGGGAACTGAAGAACTTGGAATCGTCGTTCGCACGGGATTCCCAGCAGATGTTCTCCGCCACACCCCGGAACGGGGTCCCGTCATCGTACCGGAGCGTCCAGTTGTCCCGCGTATGCAGGATGCCGTGGCCGGCCGGCTTCCCCGTCTCGAAACTTCCTTTCGCAGATTCCGAGACAGGACGGCCGTCCTCGCTATAGCGGAACAGGTAGGTGTAGGTTCCCTTCTCCTGCGGGGTGAAACGGGCCGCCCAGCGGCTCTCCGCCCCGCTCTTGCCATCGACATAGAAACAGGGCAGCACGAGCTGCTTTCCAGAAGGAGCCGTCAGGAGCAGGTCCAGGGCGGCTTCTTCCTGAAGCCAAGGGTTGTTCCACTCCCCTTTCAGGATGACCGTGAAATCGGCCCGACCGTACTGCGGCACGCGGGCGGCAGGCCCCTGGACCGACACCACCTGGGCGACGGCCGTCAGGGCACAGAAAATCACGGCAAGGGAGGTCAGCAACTTTTTCATATCAATACCCGGGGTTCTGCTCCAACGTTCCGGCGGCGTTCTCGATCTCGGAACGCATCAGCGGCAGGTAATAGTTGCGGGCGGCGAAAGTACGGTCGGCCACATCCACAACCTTGTAGGAATACGTATTGCCCGTACGGGTGACCTTCACGCCCTGGACCGGCTGGTTAAGCACCGTCATGGCATCCTTCCAGCGGAGAAGGTCCCAGTAGCGATGGTCCTCGAAGGCGAGTTCCACCTGGCGCTCGTGCTTGACGGCCTTGCGGAAGGAATCGACCGTCCCCGCAGCGACGGCCGGAAGACTCACGCTAGCGCGGTTACGAACCCGCTGCAGGGCCTCGGCGGCGCTCATCGGGAAACCGGCAGGCACCGTGGTCGGGCCCCAGGCCTCGTTCACGGCCTCCGCATAGTTCAGCAGGACCTCCGCATAGCGGTAGGCGATCCAGTTGTGCTGGGCGGTCTGGCCCTGGGTGAGGTTCAGTCCGTCGGTGAGGAACTTCTTGAGGTAATAACCGGTCTTGCTGGCATTGGCCCGGGCCATGTCGTCGGTCTCGCCGGCGCCCTGGGCGATGACACGGCCGTTCCAGGTGCTGCCGTTCGTGACGATGGAAGCGGCAAGGCGCGGGTCGCGGTTGGCGTACGGGTTGGCCGGGTCGGGTTCTCCGATCCACTCATAGGCGGAGACCAGGTTCTCGGTCGGGCACACGCCGCTCTTGCCGCCGGAAGTGGCGATCGGGTAATTGTTCGTCTCCATCGTATTGTTCGCGGCACGGCGGACGATGTAGATGGCCTCCTTGCTTCCCAGAGAGTTGCCTCCGCGGAAAAGGGCCTCATAGTCGCTGTCCAGCGTATAGGACAGGTTCGTATTGGAAATCAGTTCATTGGCGGCCTCGGCAGCCCGGACCCACTTGGCGCGGTCGTTCGAAGGATTGTGCAGCGGAGAAGCGGCATAGAGCAGGGTGCGGGCCTTGATGGCCAGCGCGGCGCCCAGGGTGAACCGGCCTTCACGGGTGTTGTCGGCATCCCAGTTCAGGGCGAGTTGGTCCTTCCAGCCGTCGATTTCCTTCACGATGTACTCCACGCAGGCGTCGTAGGAGGAACGCTCCACGAACTCACCGCCGCTCTGCTGCTGGGTCTGCTCCACGATGGGAACGCCGCCGTACATCTTGATCAGTTCGCTGTAGTAATAGGCGCGGGCGACATGGGCCTCGGCGATGTACCAGTTCAGGGAAGCGAGGTCGCGGGCATAACTCGCCGCATCGGTGATCAGGTTGCGATTGAGTTGCAGCAGGGCCACACCCTTCCCGTCGGCCACATAGTCAAGGAAGAAGTTCGCCGCGCGGATTCCTTCGTAGCAGTTGTTGTAGTAGGTCCACATCGGATTCACGCTCGCGTTGAGCATGCCCTTGTTGAAGAACAGGGCATTGGAGGACGCGGCCGTCTGCTGCGCCTCGTCGGAGGCGGCGGCGAACAGGTTGCCGTCCAGCACCCCGTATCCGTAGATGATCGGGGAATAGAAAGCGTTCGCGAAACTCCAGATGGTACCGCGGTTGGTTTCCACGGTTTCTCCGGACGAGTTCAGGTCCAGACTGGTGTCCAGGAACTTGTCGCAGGAAACGGTGAGGGCTGCCGCCAGGATGGCCAGTGCGATATATCTTGTTTTCATCTCAGGTGCGCATTTAGAAGGTTATGGCGATGCCGGCATTGAAGGACTTCAGCGTAGGATACAGTCCGGACAGGTTCTCGGGATCCCGTCCCCACTCTTTCAGCAGCGGGCTGAAAGTGAGGAGGTTCTGTCCGTTCACGAAGCAGCGGAAGGCCTTGACGCCTGCCTTGTCCGGATCCTTGGACGCGAAGGTGTACCCCAGTTCCAGGTTCCGCAGTTTCAGGAAGGAAGCGTCCTTGATCCACAGGGAACTCGCCCGGTATTTGTTGGAATTGCCCTGCGTGGTGAGGCGCGGGTAGGTGGCGTTCGCGCGGTTGTCGATCCCTTCCGTGGGATAGTAGGCCCAGGCGCCCTTCGCAATCGGGTAGGCGTTGCCGTTGTCCACGAAGGCGACGGTCTGGGTCCAGTTGTCCAGCAGGTTCGCGCTCACCCCGGCCATGCCCTGGAACAGGCATTCGAGGTCGAAGCCCTTGTAGGAAACCTTACCGCCGAAGGCGAAGTTCCATTCAGGGACCCAACTGCGGCCGATCTTGGTGACGTCGTTCTGGTCCACGATGCCATTCTTGTCCAGGTCCAGGTACTTCACGTCACCCGGCTGCACGGCGCCGAAGGCCGGCAGGGCGATGCCGGAGACGAGGTTCCCGGCGTCGTCGAAGTCGTCGATGTCATAGAATCCGTCGGCCACCAGGCCGATGTACGTGCCGTAGGGACGGCCGGTGGCGGCACTGAAGGCATTAGCCGGCGTGACCTCCGCCATATAGTCCACAGTGTTGTGCGTATAGGCGGCCGATCCGAAGATCCGGTAGCCGAAAACGCCGCTGACACCCTCGTAAGCCATCTCCAGCTCAACACCCTTGTTGGTCATTTTGCCGATGTTGGAGAAACTGTACTGCTTGCCGTAGTAGCCCATCAGGGAGTTGTCCAGCGTGAGGATGTCGGAGCGCTTGTCCAGGAAGGCGTCCGCCGTCAGCGAGAACCCGCCGACCCGGGCGTCCAGGCCCACGTTGAACTTGAGGCTCTTCTCGGCGTGCACGTCCTCATTGGGGACGAACATCGGGACGAGGGTGCTCTGCCAGGCCGGATTGGTGGCGCCGGTGTAGAAGGAACCGATGTAACTGTAGGTGTAGTAATCCTTGAACAGGTAACGGCCGTTGGAGGAGTAATCCGCAAGGACCGAGGTCGAACCGGAATCGGAGAAACCGGAAAGACCCGCCGACGCGCGCAGTTTCAGGAGGTTGAAGGCCGATCCCTTGAGGAATTCCTCATTGGAGAGGACCCAGGCGAAAGAGCCCGTCGGATAGAAGGCCCAGCGGTGTCCCGGCGCATAGGCATCGTTGCCGAACTCGGAGAAGGCGGCCTCCAGGATGTACCGGTGGTCATAGTCATACTTCACGTAGCCGTTCAGGTTCAGCGTGTTGTACTTGTAGGAGAAGTAGCCGTCACCCTTGTAGGCGGACACGTAGCCGTTCAAGGCGGCGCTCACATAGTGCGGGCCTTCTGTCTTGTCGTACCCCAGCGTCACCCGGCCCTGCTTCCAGTCCTGCATACCGCCGGAGCCGTAGCCGCTCGCGGTGATGGTCGTGGTCTGGTTGGTGGTGGTATTGACGCCGTTGTGCCAGCGGGCGTAGTCCTTTGTCTTGGAATAGGTGCTGAGCGTGTAACTGTACAGCGACACCGCCTCTTCCAGATACAGGCCCTTGGCGATCATATCCAGGCGCTCCCGCACGGCGAGGTTCGTCTGCAGGCTGCGGCCCTTGTAGGAATACCAGCCCAGCTCGTTGACGGAGCCGTACGGGTTGTTCGGGAACACGGCCGTACCGCTCAAGTGCGTCCGCTCAGCGTCGTCATAGACATCGTAGATGTTGGACGGATAGCGGGCTAGGTCTCCGAAGAGACTGGACACCGCGTAGTTCGGACGGTGCAGCATCTCGATCCGGCCGCCCATGTCGAAGCGGACCTCGAAGATCTTCAGGACGTTGAAGTCCAGGTTCGCGCGGACGTTGAACCGGTTGTAGCCCAGATTCTTCGTCTGGTCGGTGTTCCGCGTGCCCAGGATGCCCTCGCCTCCGAGGTAGTCCAGGTTGATGTTGTAGCGGGCGTCCTTGGAGCCGCCGTTCAGGATGATGTCGGCGTCCCGGAAGGTTCCGAAGCGCTGCAGCGCGGTGTCATACCAATCGACGTCCACGCCGGTTCCGTCCTTGTACGCATTCAACTGCTCCGCGGAATAGGCGGGCGTCCACACCATGCCGTTGTCATTGGACACGGCCTGGTTGTACAGGGAGGCGAACTCGTAGGAGCCGAGCGGCTTGTTCAGGAAAGCGGGCGCCTGGAGGCCGGACCGCACGCGGGCGCTCACGGTCGGACGGCCTTCGGCTCCGCGCCGGGTGGTGATCCGGATGACGCCGTTGGCGCCCCGTTCGCCGTAGAGGGCGAGGGCCGCGGCGTCCTTGAGGACTTCGACTTTCTCGATCTCAGCCGGCGAGATGGCGGACATATACTCCTTGTTCACCTCGAACCCGTCCACGAAGATCTTGGCGGTGGACCAGGAGCCCACGCCGTAGGATCCCATGCCGCGGACAAGCCACTTGGCCGTGTTGTTGCCCAGTTCGCCGCTTCCCTGCATCACCGCGAGCCCGTTGAAGGCACCGGCGAAGGTATTGGACAGGTTGGCGTTCTCGGTCTTGTAAAGTTGGTCGCCGGAGGCGGTGGAAATGGCGCCCGTGCCATATTCCTGGGCCGGGAGCGTCACGGCCGCGAGAAAGGCGCAAAGGAGCGCGGAATATCTAGTAATCAATTGTTTCATAGCAATCCTCCTTTCAATCAATAACCGGGGTTCTGGGTAATGGTTCCCTTGTTGATTTCGGTCTGGGGGAACGGCTCCAGGAACATCGCGTCGGACCAGTAGGAATTGTAGGCGACGGCGTCCCAGTAAGTCTCGACATTGTTCGCCGCGTACGGCCAAACCACACTGTCATCGTTCTTGATGTTGAACTGGAGCATCCGCATCGCACCGCCGCAGATACCGTTCCCGATATCGGCCAGTTTCCAATGCTTCACGTCGTAGTAACGGTGGTTCTCCTGGAAGAATTCGACGGCACATTCGCGCTGGATGATGGCGCGGAGTTTCGCCTGGTCGGTCTCGGTGACGGCCGGGAGACCGGCGCGGTTGTGGACCTTGTTCAGGTTCTCCAGGGCCTTGGCGCTGTTGCCGTACTCGTTGTAGGCCTCCGCCAGGTTGAGGTAGGTCTCGGCCAGGCGGAAGAGCGGCGGTTCGAACCAGGTACGGCTGCCCGCATGGTAGAAGAACTTCGTGCGCTCGCCGCAGCCCTTGTCACTGTCGATGGCATTGGGGAAGACGTCGCCCTTGTCCTTGTCGGCCGCATAGCCGCCGCGGTTCCAGCCGGCATTCTGCCAGTAATAGTCGCCGGGATTGTTCGCGGAGTCGTGACCGCCGAACTTGATGTCGGCCTTGGCGCGCGGCTCGATCTTCGCGACGTTGGCGACCCAGTCGGAGCCGTTCCGGGGAAGCGCGTCACCGACCTTCGGCCAGGACATCTCGGAGCCGTCGGCGGCCCAGTACTTCTCCAGGTGGTTCGTCAGGACGCCGCTGCAGTCGGTATCGTAACGGTTGTTGCCCTGGTAGCGGGAGGTGTTGATGAAGTTCACCAGGGGATCCCAGCCGCCGGTGTCGTCGAACTTGTAGGCGAGGATCAGTTCCTCGTTGGCGGGGACCGACGTCGCCTTGCCGTAGTCGTCGAAGGCATTCGGATTGGGCTGCCCCGCACCGGCGCCGCCGGTGTTCAAGAGGGCCACGCCGTTCGCGGCCGCCCAGGCGAGGACCGCCTCGTTGGCGTCGATGGCCGCTTTCCAGCGCTCCTTGTCCGCATTTCCGAAACAGATCAAGTCATTGTGTTCGCCGTTGTCCAGGTAAGGGGTCGCGCTGTTGAACAGCGGACGGGCGGCGAAAAGCAGCGTCCGGGCCTTGATGGCTAGGGCGGCGCCCTTGGTCATACGGCCGGTGTTGGCCCCGTCCCACTTGGCGGGAAGGACCTCGGCGGCCTCGTCGCAAAGGCGGGTGATGAATTCGACCATCTCGGCGAGCGAGGCGCGCGGAGCGCTCAGGTCGTCGGAGGATTCGAAGGACTTCTCCACGATGGGCACGCCGCCGTAGCGGTAGAACATGCCCATGTAGCGATAGGCGATGAGCGCCGTGGCTTCGGCCTTGATCACGGCCTTGTCCGCGTCGGACATGTCCGCGACGTTGTCCACGTTCTCGATGACGATGTAGCACTCCCGGATGAAGCGCCAGTTGTTGCCGTAGTTTTCGGCACCCGCATCGGAGCCGTCCGTGCCGTTCACGGTCAGGCCCTGCTGGGAGATATGGTAACTGCCGTGCCAGTTGTAGCCGCGGCCCACCTCGCCGGAGATGGCCCCGTAGGTACAGTGGCCGATGCCCATGCCGCCCGGCCAGCCGTGGCGGAGGACGTTGCGATAGCAGGACATCAGGGCGGCGCGGGCATTCTTCGTGGTGGAGAACACCGCCTCCTGGTCCACGGTACCCGTGGTATCCGGCTTCTCGAGGAAGAGGCTGCACGAGGTGACGGACAGAACCGCCGTCGTGAAGAGTATGGTGATAATCTTTTTCATGTCTCGCGGAGTTTTAGAAACGGAAACTGATGCCGGCCATGATGATCCGGGTGAGCGGATACACGTAGGTGCTGCCGTCCGTCGCTTCAGGGTCGATTCCGTAGCGGGTCAGCGCGTTCCGGAAAGTGTAGATGTTGTTCGCATTGACATACAGGCGCACGCCCTGCAGGATGGTGTCGCGGCCGCCCTTGCCCAGGTCGAAGGTGTAGCCGAGTTCCACGTTCTTGAGTTTGAAGTGGTCGGAGGAGACCATCCAGTAGTCGCTGGTCAGGAAGTTGTTGTGGGAGGTGTCGCCGGAGTACACGGCACGGGGATAGGTGATCTCTTCCCCGGCGAGGTACTTCGCCTCGGTCCAGCGGCCGTCGTACTGCCATTTCCAGGCGTTGCCCGCATTCTTGTAGAACGGGATGGTGTAACCGCTGGGCAGGTAGTAGGAGCCGTCCTTGCTGCCCGTGAAGAGCAGTTTCAGGTCGAAGCCCCTGTAACCGAGTTGTACCTTGAAGTTGAAGTGGTACATCGCGTAGCGCGGGAAGCCGATGGGGCCCACGTCGTTCTGGTTGATCTTGCCGTCCCCGTCCAGGTCCTTGTAGCGGATGTCGCCCAGGGTGGCCTGGTTGCCGGTATAGGTGTTCTCGGGACGGGCGTCCAGTTCGGCCTGGGTGTTGAACAGGCCGTCGCTCTGCAGGCCGAAACGCTGGCCGATCATGTGGCCGGTCTTGTTCATCCACTCGTAGGGGTTGTTGGCCTCGGCCATGTAGATGATCTTGTTGCGGGAATAACTCAGGTCCGCTCCCAGCGTATAAAGCAGGTCACCGACCTTGTCGGTCCAGTTCACCACGACCTCGTAACCCTTGTTCATCGTAATACCCACGTTGGCCGGCGGGACATCGCTCTGGCTCACACCGTAGATGGCCGGGATGATGCCCAGGGTGGTGAGGATGTTGTTACGTTTCTCGTAGAACCAGTCATAGTCGATGGAGAGGCGGTTCCGGAAGAACTTGGATTCCACGCCGGCGTCGAACTTGCGAGCACGCTCCCAGGTGATGTCCTTGTTGCCGAGACTGCCCTCGGTCGCACCTTCGAAATAGGTGTTGGGAGCCGATCCGTCGCCGTTTCCGAGCCAGTAGCCGCCCTGGTTCAGGTTCCAGGTGTTGGGCAGGTAGTAATACCGGCGGCTGGCGCCGAGTTGGTCGTTACCCACCTCGCCGTAAGAAACGCGGAGTTTCAGGAAACTCAGGACATCGTTCTGGGGGAACCAGGGTTCCAGGGTCGGAACCCAACCCACCGAGACGGCCGGGAACAGACCGAACCGGTGTCCTTCCGCGAACTGCTCGGTACCGTTGTAACCCACGTTCACCTCGGCCATGTAGCGGTCGGCGTAGTTGTAGGTGACACGGCCCACGAAACCCATGATGCCGGAAGGCACGTGGTAGGAGTCGGACGGCATCGTGAACTTGGAGGCCTTGCCCAGGAGGAGGGCCGACCAGTTGTGGTCCCCGAAGGATCCGTTCCAGTCGAAGCCGGCGTCCACATAGAACTTGTTCCAGTTGGAATAGCCGTAGGAATTGAAGGAGCCGCCGCCCATGGAGCCGCCGAAGAAGTCGTACTTCAGCGGATTCTCCGCATTGCGCTGGATGCTGTAGGAAGGGAGGGACGGGGTGTACCGGACATACCGGTTGTAGTTGTCCTGATAGGATACCGTGACATGGGAAGAGAGGTTCTTCAGCAGGTAGTCCATCCTGTGGTTCAACTTCAGGGTGTTGTCCAGAAGGCTGTTGTAGACGGTGGCCGTTCCGCTCGTCAGGAGGTTGTACACGGCGTTCTGGAAGCCGATGCTGCTGTTGGTCTTCGTGGCGAGGGGGTTCTGGGCGGAACCGGCGATGCCGGCGAAGCCGCTGATCAGATGGTCCTCCACGATGCCCGGGCTGATGAACGGATTACAGTCGTAGATGTACTGCATGATGATCTTGTAACGGCCGGAGAGGTCGTAGGCGTCCGCGCCGTTGCCCGGGCCCGTGGTCTCGCCGAACTGGCCGGCGGAATTGACGGTGAGGGTGGTGCGGTCGGTGATCTTGATGTCGAAGTTCGAACGGAAGTTGTAGCGGTTGAACAGGGAACGGGTGTCGGCCCCATAGTACTGCACGGAACTCGTGATACCCTCCTGACGGAAGTAACCGAAGGAGACGAAGTACTTCACCCGGTCGGTACCGCCCGCCACGTTCAGGTTCGCCTGGTACTGCGGCGCCAGTTTGTTGAACTGCTCCTTGTACAGGTTGTGGTCGGCATAGTAGAGGGCCGGGCTGTTCTTGAGCTGCTCCTTCTGCGCGTCGGTGAGGTTCGTCATCGCATCCACTTCCTGCGGGGTGAAGTCGCGGTTGTTCTTGAACTTCCACAGGTCGTAGTCGTCATAGATGTACGAATTGAGGCCTTCGTTGCCCGGATAGGCCTTCTGCTCGTTGCGGATGGCCTCGTTGCGGAACAGGGCGTACTCGTAGGCCGTCACGCCCTCCTGCAACTGCGTCGCCTGGGTAAGGCCGTAGTTGGCGGAGAAGTTGATGACCGGCTTACCCTGGGAACCGCGCTTGGTCGTCACGATGATGACGCCGTTCGCACCGCGGACACCGTACACGGCCGTGGAGGCCGCATCCTTGAGGACGCTGATGCCCTGGATTTCGTTCGGGTCCATGGCATTGAACTCGGCGAAGGCCTGCTCGGACGCCTGCTCGACCCCGTCGATGATGATGAGCGGGGTGGAAGATCCGTAGGTGGAGACACCGCGGACATAGATGTTCGCCGCGTTGCGGCCCGGCTCACCGGAAGTCTGGAGACCGGCCACGCCCGGGGTGTTGCCGATGAGGGCGTTGGAGATGTTGGAGACCGGGGCCGACAGAATGTCGCTGCCGTTCACGGAGGAGATGGCGCCCGTCACGTTCACCTTTTTCTGGGTGGCGAAGGCCGTGACCACGACTTCGTCCATGAGGTTGGTGTCCATCGACATCGTGACATCCAGGACGCTCTGCGACGCCGGGACGGTCTTCGCGAGGGTCGTGTACCCGATGAACTGGAATTCGAGCACGACCTGCCCGGCCGGTACCCGGATGGAGTACTTGCCGTCCAAGTCGGTGGAGACGCCGTTGGAAGTCCCCTGCTGGACGACGAAGGCGCCGTACAGGGGCTCCCCGCGTTCGTCCAAGACGGTACCTCCGACCGTCCGCGTACCCTGCGCCTGCAGCGCCGGGCCGACGGTTCCGAGCAGCGCGGCAAGCGCGCATGCCAGGACAGTTTTCAGTGTCTTAGTCATTATCGTAAGGTTTTATTTGATTTCATAGCCTTCCGGCAGGGTGTACATGTCCGGGAGGTCCCGGCTGAACAGACTGCGCGGCTCGTTGTACATCTTCCGGAAATCGTCCTCGGACGGATGGCCGGGATAGACGCTGTAGTAGTGCTTGTCGGATTCGTTGTTCCCGACATATTTGTTGCGCCACATCGTCACCAGCGAAATGCGCCGGTCACCGACGGGGGCCACGACGTGACGGGTCCAGAAATCCGTCTCGGTGAAGGATTCCTTGCCGTCCTCGGTCACTCCGCAGGGCTTCTTCTTCTCCAGGGAGAGGGCCTCCAGGGCCTTGACGTTGGACTGGAAAGCGTCATCGTTGGTGCCATGGTAGCAGTCCATGCCGATGAAGTCCACCCAATCGTCGCCGGGCCAGCGGAACAGGAGGCGGTCCTTCGTACCGTCGCCGTAATTGGCATCCATCTGCGGGGAAACCGCATACAGGAAGTTGTGGACGCCCTTGGTGTCGCGGAGGTACTTGACCGTGAACTGCCAGAACTCCACGAACTCGGAGGCGGTGGTGCAGGAGGAGCCCCACCAGGACCAGCCCTGAGTATGTTCATGGTACATCCGGAAGATGACCGGAATGAGTTTTCCGCGGCTGTCCTTGAGGTTGTTCGCAAAGTCGGCGCAGCGGTCCAGCCAGGTCAGGTACTTGGTCCGGGTAGCCGTTCCCGCCGTAAGGATTTCCTTCACGACGTCCTTGGAAGAGTTGTCCCAGGAATCGCCTCCCGTCTTGGGATTGTTGATGTGGATGCACGCGAGGATCACCTCTCCCCTTTCGCGGGCTTCGAGGATCACGCGGCGGCGGATGGCGTTGGCGCTGCTTCCGTGGCGGTCGTCCATGATTTCGGCGAAATCCACGCTGAAAACGCCCGGATAATCGCCGCAGACGGCTTTCGTATCGGAGTTTCCGGCCTCGTCATACCAGTAGCGGCCGTACCAGAGGTCGTCGTGGTGGCCGAACATCCATCCCTTGTCGGCAACGGCCCAGAGGTTCGCGAGGAGGGCCTTCGTCTCATCCGTGGCGTCCTTGTCCACGATCTTGAGAGTCACCTTCTCCACCGGATTGGCCGCCTGGGTGACGGTCACGTCCTTGGCGAAGTAGCGGTCCTTCTTGTCGGCGAAACGGATCTTGGCCGACCGGGAGGAAGTCGTTTCATTCGCCCGGGCGATGAAGTATTGTGTGGTGGAGGTGGAGGTCCGGGCCGGATCGGCGACGATCCAGTCGGCCTGGATATCCACGGAGTAGTCGAAGTTGGCATCGACGCTGACGGAGAAGCCCGTCTCGGCGTAGCCCACCTCCACGGCGTCCTTGGCAAAGCTCATGTGCCGGGTGTCCGACGGGACGACCGGATCCGGATCCGGTTTGCCGCAGGAGGAGACCAGCACACCGACGAGGGCGAAGAGGGAAAGGATCGTATTCATGTCCTTCCGCATGGCTTAGTCCAGATAATCGGAGTGGTCGGGGATGGGCGTGTCGGCGTCCTTCTTCACGAGCCAGAAGGTATTGCGGACGTTGTCCGTGAACCAGCGGGTGTCCGGCCAGTTCCAGTCGATGACGTCGAAGGGACCCGGGAAACTGCGGCCGAAGGCGAGGTTCGGTACGTTGAACGTCTGGCCGGCATAAGTATGGTCGCCTCCTTCGACGAGTTCCACGCTCCAGAGCGGGTTCGCATACTCCTCGTCCGCATAGTCGTAAACGACGATCGTCCCGTCACCGGGCTTCGCCCAGCGGCTCTTTCCGGCCGGGAAGATCCGGTACTTGTCGTTGACATCGATGCTGTTGTTGTACATGTAATTGGCATACAGGCCGTTGTCGCCAGGGGTATTCACCAGGGTGCCGTAAGTGGCGCCGGTCTCGGGATCGGCCTCCTCCAGACGGAAACTCAGGGTGTTGTCGTCCTCGTCGGTAGGCATGTAGCCGGTGCCCCAGTGCCACCATTTGTCCATGACCGTGGAACGCACGACCGCGTCGTCCCATCCACCCACGATGATGAAGGCACAGGGAGGAGCGCTGCCGTCAAGCAGACCACCGACCTGGGTAAAGGTATACGTTCCTTCCAGCGGGTCCTTGAACTGGGTGTAACTTACCGTGTACGTGCGTGTTTCACCGTTGTAGGCCGTCACGGTGAAGGATGCCTTTCCAGAACTGAAGTCCAGCGTCCCGCCGGGGGCGACGCTGGCCTTCGGGCAGTACTCGCTGTCCGGGAACTTGAAATCCAGGGCTTCCACTTTCACGGCGGACATGTCCAGTCCGCTGGTGATGAGGTTCACGACAATGGATCCTTCCCCGTCGTTGCGCCAGTCGTCGGAGATGACGGCGGCGCCGATCTGGGACTCCAGGCGGAGATTGACCGGCGTACGCTCACGGAGCCAGGGGTCCACCAGGGGTTCCGTGTTGCGGGGCGCCTCGGTGCAGGAAAGCACGGCGACAAAGGCGGATGCCCCGATGACGAATCGGTTGACGAATGTATTCATATCGTTAAGACTATAAAGTTTTTATGGCATGTCGGTCAGGAGGACCAGGCTCTGCGCGGGCACGGCCACTTCGTGCCGTTTCCCGCCGATACCGGTCGATACGGGGACGGGCAGGCCGTCTGCATCGGCCGGACAGGCACCCTCCACGTATTCATAACGGACGGCGCCCGAAAGCGGCAGATGCACTTCCAGGTTCCGGTCCGTGTCGGAGAAGTTCACGACGGCCAGCGTGTGCCGTCCGTCCAGGACGGCGGCGGCCATCCGCAGGCCTTCCATCGGCGGCGCCTCCACCCGGAGGATGTCGCAGCCGGCTGGGAAAAACCGGCTCATCAGTGCCCAGCCGTAGAAAGAAGGTTTGGGATCTTCCAGGGAGGGATCACCGAAGAGTTCCTCTCCCAGAATATTCCAGAAGCCCCATACCTTGAGGTTCCGGGGACTGTCGCCGCCGGCGTGCAGCGCATCGTCCAGCATCCAGACGGCCATGCCGGACACGCCGCCGTTCATCACGTCCATCGCCAGGACGGAAAGGTCCAGCCCATAGAAGAAATCACCGCAGAGCATCTGGCTGTCCGTCCCCTGGGTATAAGGGGATGCCGCCGCCCGGCGGTCGTTCTCCGCCTGCAGCGCCGCATCCTCTTCGCGCCAGTACTTGTAACCGGCCTCTCCGAGGACGAGCCGCTTCCCCTCCGGGATGCGGTATTCCTGCAGCAGATCGGCGAAAGCGCCGCTCCGGACCTGCTGCTGTCCCGGATAGGCGTGAATGTCATACAGGCCGACCAGGGAGTCCAGGTCAGCCGCAGTCTGCGCCACCCAGCCGGGGGCGTCATAGGCCGATGCCGGGTTGCGGTATTCCACCACCACATCCGGTCCCGCCAGGGAGACCTTGTCCAGCAGACCCGGATGGAGGGCCATCTCCTGATGGAAACGCTCCATCATGGACTTCCAGAAAGCATAATCGCCCTCCGGGGTGGCCCAGTCCCCGTCGGGTTCGTTGAAGATGATGAAATGGCGGATGCAGTCGAAACCTTTTTCCTGCACCAGCCAGTCCAGATAATCCACGCTCATCTTCACCCAGGCCGGATCGGCCTTCAGGGACTTGTCCGGCGGGTTGAATTCTCCGAACAGGACTTCGATGCCCCGCTCCTGGCAGTAAGCGAGCAGTTTCAGGAGCGGGCCGGCGTTCCTTTCCCGGTCGAAGGCACCGTGGTCATAATACAAGTTCTGGCCGCCGATCATGCAGCGGATGAAACCGGGGCGGAGGAAATCCATGCGGGCGGTCAATTTCTTCCAATCGGCATCCGAGACTTCGACACCCCAGCCGGGGGCTTCGTCGTAGGGGTCCCATTCGACACCGTTGCCCAGATAGGAAGACTGCAGGACCGCATCCGATACGCTGACCCGCAGGCGCTCCGTCCGGGAGCACCCGCAGGCAAGCATCACCATAACAACCAACCAAAAGCGTTTCATCCGTGTCAGAAATGTGGTCCTGATCTTACATTGCAAAGTAACCGTGTTTTTTCCTAAGATAAATTCTAATTTCTGCTCAATGATTATACTTTTTTGAAATCGAGCAATTCGTGCAGGAGTTCGTCCAAGCGGCAGGTCGCAACGCCTACATACTGATCCGCCGCGCCGTAATAGACATAGAGCGTTCCGTCCACAACGACGTTTCCCGTCGGAAAGACGCATCCTTCGTAGCACCCTTGCGTCTCGTAAGGGAACTCCGGTACCAGGATCGGTTCCCTCAGCCGGGCAATGATTTTCCGGGGATCGTCCCGGTCCAGCAGCGCGGCACCGACGCTGTACCGGGAACGGCCGCCGTCGGCCACGCCATGGTAGAGCATCAGCCAGCCTTCCTCCGTCAGGACGGGCGGCGTACTTCCACCCACCTTCTCCTCCCAAGTGCCGGGACGTCCGGCCAGGAGCAGGTGGCTGGGCTTGTCCTCCCAGTCCAGGAGATCGTCCGAAAACTTGATCCAGATGGAGGGATACGCCACCCCATACGCAGGCCCCACGTATTGTTTGGGCCGATGCAACAGTGCATACTTCCCCGCCACCTTCTCCGGGAAAAGGATGACATCGCGGTCGTCCAGGACCGGGGACGTAATCCGGCCTAAACGACGGAAGCGCTTGAAATCCTTTGTCATCGCCAGCCCTGTGTTTCCCAGGTTCTGCTTCCAGGCCTCGGGCGCGGAAGCATCGGCCTCGGGATACCGGACCGTATCGTGCGGGAAAGTCCAGTAGCGTCCTGGTGCATAGGGCCTGTACGCGTACGTGACATAGAAGGTGTCGCCGAATCTGACGATGCGGGGATCCTCCACGCAGCCGCTGTCCGGCCCGTCCTCACTGGGGCCGAAGGCCGGCGCATCGGAAACGCGGGTGAAATGGAATCCGTCGGTACTCACCGCATGGCCGAAACGGATGACGTGCTCCTCATCGTCACCGGCAGCCCGGTACAGCATATGGAAGGTACCCTGGTCGTAGATAACACCGGGATTGCTGGTCACGAGACTCTCCCAAGGATGGTCGGGATGCGGGGACAGGATGGGATTACCTATATATTTGACAAGTTTCATAACCTACTGGAAAAGGATGAGGATAAGGGCGCAGGCGGCGAGAAGGCAACCGGCCCAGAAGCGATAATTCTGATAGAAAGGTCCTTTGCGGAGAGCGGCGCCTTCCGCACGGAAATCCCTGAGGGAAAAGGTCGTATCCCGGAGTTGGTCAGCGGTCGGACGCGGGAACGCCAGGGACGAAAGTCCGATGACGGCCATGCTGAAGACGAGCAGGATAGGGATGATCAGCAGGAAATGCAGGTCGCCGAAGATCCGATGCCGCCACAGCAGCATGACCACCGCCATCCCGAGTCCCGAAAGCAGGCCGATGAAGGCGCCGCTCCCGTTGGCCCGTTTGGAAAACATGCCCATCAGGAATGCGGCCACGACCGGCGGTGCGATGTACGAAAGCATTTCCTGGTAGTATTTCAGCAGGGAGCCGAACCTGCCGATATTGGGAGCCCACAGGGCAGCGATGACAATGACCACGAGCGCCGTAACCTTCCCCACGACGACCAGTTTCCGGGAATCCGCCCCGGGCCGGGCCTGGGCATAGAAATCCATGGTGAACAAAGTGGCCGTAGCATTGAGGATGGCGCTGATGGTGGAGGTCAGGGCGGCCAGCAGGGCCGACAGCATGATGCCCAGCAGGCCGGTGGGCAACAGTTTCAGCACCAGGGTCGGATAGATCATGTCGGGGCGTTCGATTCCGGGGAACAGGTTCCGGGCGATGACGCCGGGGAAAACGATGATCACGAGGGTGAGCAGCGTCAGGAAGCCGGCGAGCATGACCCCTTTCCGTCCTTCGTCCACACTCCTGGCACTGAGCACCCGCTGGACGAGCGTCTGGTTGTTGGCCCAGAAATAGATGCCGGAAACGGGCATGCCCACGATGAGGCCCAGCCACGGGGTCGCCGGATCGTCAAGCGGCCGGATCAGTTTCATGGAAAGGTCGCCGGAAGCGAGCAGGCCGGAGAGGTACTCCCCGCCTCCCCGGGCGAAACAGGCCACGGTCAGGATCACGGAGCCGACGATCAGGATGAGCGCCTGGATCAGTTCCGCATTGATGGCCGACGACAGGCCGCCTGGGATGGTATAGGAAGCGGCAAGCAAGGCGAAGATGAGGATGATCAGATGCAGGTCCGCCTGCGGGAACACCAGTTTGATGATGAGCGCCGCGGCATACAGGGCCCCGGCCGCGTCCAGGAAGATGTTGACGATGATGCAGATGGCGGAAAAATAGTAACGGGACCGCCTGTCGAAACGTTTCTGGAGGAACTCCGGAATGGTGAATATCCGGGACTTCAGGTAAAGGGGCAGCAGGAAAGTAGCGAACAGGACCATGACCACGACGCCGGTCAGGTTGTAATTGAACACGGCGATGCCGGTGTCATAGGCATCCCCGCACTGGCCGATCAGGGTCGTGGAGGAGATGCTGGCTGCGAACAGGGAAAGCCCCACCACCCACCAGGGCATGGACCGTCCGGCCAGGAAATACGATCCGGCATCCCCGCTCCTGCCGTGGCGGAGTCCCCACCAGACGATAAAGACAAGATACAGGACGATGATGGCGACATCGACCCAACCGATAGCAATGGACCCCATGGCGCTTTAGTTTCTGTGGTAATGCAAAGATAGCGCATGCGACGGACGGTAGGTTGTATATATCGGTTAAAAAAGTGTACTTTTTTGAAAAGCCGGTTCTCTTTTCCGAATTCTTGCTACCTTTGTACAAACCACAGCACCATGAGTGAGTTCCAGCAGGAAATCGTCCCCATCAACAAGGATGACCTCTTCATCATCCTCAACCACCCCAACGCCAAGTTCGACTATCCGGTCCATTATCATCCGGAATACGAGATCAACCTGGTCATGGACTGCACGGGAACGCGGGTGGTCGGAGATTCCGAGGAGACTTTCGGCCGGTCGGACCTGGTCATGGTCGGCCCTTCCCTGCCCCACGCCTGGAAATCCGAAGCGGAAACCAACCATGTGATCACCATCCAGTTCTCGGCCGACATGCTCACCTACCCGATGGTCTCCAAGCGGATTTTCGCCCCGATCCGGCAACTGCTCCAGGATTCCGTCCACGGGCTCAGTTTCGAAGGGCCGGAGCAGGCCGCCATCAAGGAACAGATCATCGCCCTGACCCGGATGCAGGGTTTCCAGTCGGTCACGACTTTCCTCGGCATCCTGAACCTCATGGCCAACGCGAACCGGAAACGGCTGGTCACCAACCTGTACGAGCAGGAACTCGGCGCCAACGCGAAGAGCCGCCGCATCTCCAAAGTGTGCGAGCACATCGACAAGAACCTGGACAAGGAACTGAGTCTCAGCGAAGTGGCCGCTCTCGTGAACATGTCCGACTCGGCCTTCTCCCACTTCTTCAAGAAACGCACGGGCATGTCCTATATCAACTATGTGAACAACCAGCGCGTCGCCAAGGCCTGCACCCTCCTTGCCGAAACCACCCTCAGCGCCTCGGAAATCTGCTACGACTGCGGTTTCAACAACAAGTCCAATTTCATCCGCATCTTCCGGAAGAAGAAAGGCATGGCGCCCATCGAATACCGCAAGTTCATCAGCCAGATGCTGATCAAATACTAAAAGGAATCCCGGCCTCACAGCCGGGATTCTTTCGTTTATTTCTGGATCGGATAGAACCGCATCAGCAGGACGATGAGGAGGGCGATGGCCGCCGGGAAGATGGAGAACAGGGCCCAGATCATGTGCTGGACGGAGGCCTCGTTGGTGATGGTGACGACCGTCTGGCCGGTGGCCGGGTCGGTGCCGGAGACGAAGCCGGCGATGCCGAGCAGAAGGGCCACCAGGGCGCCGGAAATGGCCGAACCGAACTTCTGGGCCATGGTACCGGAGGAGAAGATGAGGCCCGTGGAGGAGGTGCCGTTCTTCTCGGTGGCGTAATCCGCCACGTCGGCGTACATGGACCACAGCAGCGGGGAATAGAAGCCGATGCCGATGGAAGTCAGGATGACCATCACGATCATCAGCCAGATGTACTTCGGGTCCATCGGGATGAAGAAGAAGGCGATGGAGGTCACGGCGCAGATGATGGCCGACCATACGAAGGCCTTGCGCTTGGAGCCCACCCACTTGGTGAACTTCGGGGACAGGCCGCCGAAGATCATGCAGGTCACCTCACCGAAGGTCATGAACACGGTGTAGTTGATGATGAGGCCGGAGACGGTCACATCCCCGTGCAGGCAGTATTCCAGCAGGTAACCCGCTACGGCATAGCGGAATCCGTTGAAGAAGTTCGTGCAGATGCCGATGAGCGTGAGGATGATCCACGGCCGGTTCCGGAACAGGTCCGCAAAGGGCTTTAAGGAGAACTTCTCCGCCCGGATGGGCTTGAGCCGTTCCTTCGTGAGGAGGCCGCAGGCCAGGGTGCCCAGGGCCGCCAGCGCGCCCAGGATGACGCCGAGGGTGGCGTACTGGTGCGCCTCGCTTCCGCCCACCATCTTCTGCAGGTACGGGAAGGAGAGCAGGGTGACGAAGCCCATGGCATAGGCGCCCACCATCCGGTAGGAGGAGAATTCGTTCTTCTCGTTGTCATCGTCCGTCATGACGCCCAGGAGCGAGCCGTAGGGCACGTTCACGGCCGTATAGACCGCCATCATCAGCAGATACAGCGAATAGGCCCAGATCCGCTTGCCCACGGGACCGAAGTCCGGCGTGTACAGCAGCAGGGCGAAGACGATGCCCAGCGGAATGGCGCCGAAGATGAGCCAGGGACGGTAGGTACCCCACTTGGACTGTGTCCGGTCCGCCAGGGCGCCCATCATCGGGTCCGTCACGACGTCGAACAGGCGGGCCACCAGCATCAGGGTCGCCGTGTCGGCCACGGTGAGGCCGAAGACATTGGTAAAGAACAGCGGGAAGGCGATGGACATGACTTTCCAAGTGATGCCGCCGGCGGCGGCATCGCCCAGGGCATATCCGATTTTTTCGGAGAGTTTGGCCATAGCGAAAGTGTTATTTCCTACAAATATACACTATTTTCTGAGATTCTTGTCGATGAGCCGGTTCAGGGTCACCACGGAGAGTCCCGTCCGCAGGCCGTCCGGAGCCGTATGCAGGCAGTAGTCCACCAGGCGGTCCACCGTGGAGGTCGCCACGTGCATCCGGGTGTCGGAGGAAGCGTAGTAGATGAACACCTTCCCGTCCTCATCGGCAATCCAGCCGTTGGCGAAGAGTACGTTCATCACGTCGCCGATGTACTCCTCCCCTTCCGGTGCCATGAAGAAGCCGGCCGGCTCCGCAATCACGCGGGTGGGGTCGTCCAGGGCCGTCATATACATGTATAGGACGTAGCGGAGGCCGCTCGCGCAGCCGCGGACGCCATGGGCCAGATGCAGCCAGCCCTGCGGGGTCTTGATCGGGTGCGGGCCTTCGCCGTTCTTGACTTCCTTGATGGTGTGGTAGTGACGGAAGTTGATGATTTTCTCCTCCTCCACGACCGCATGCTCCATCGAATCCACGAGCGCCCAGCCGATGCCGCCGCCGCTGCCCGCGTCGATGAAACCGTCCTGCGGACGCGTATACAGGGCATATTTCCCGTCCACAAATTCGGGATGCAGGACGACGTTCCGCTGCTGGCTCTTGGACTGGAGGTCCGGAAGGCGCTCCCAGTTCACGAGGTCCTTCGTCCGGGCGATGCCCGCCGCCGCAACCGCAGAAGACAGGTCGCCGGGGGCGGCGTCCGGATCCTTCCGTTCCACGCAGAAGATCCCGTAGATCCAGCCATCCTCATGGGCCGTCAGGCGCATGTCATAGACATTCGTCGCCGGTTCTCCGTACTCCGGCATCGTGATCGGACGGTCCCAGAAGCGGAAGTTGTCCACCCCGTTCGGGCTCTCCGCCACGGCGAAGAAGGACTTCCGGTCGGCTCCCTCCACGCGGACGACCAGCACATACTTGCCGTTCCACTTGATGGCGCCGCTGTTCAGCGTCGCGTGGATACCGAAGCGCTCCATCAGGTAAGGATTCGTCGCTTCGTCCAGGTCATAGCGCCAGAACAGCGGGGCATGCTCCGCCGTCACGATGGGATATTTGTACCGTTCATAAACACCGTTGCCCATAATGGGTTCGTTGGGACGGGAAAGAAGTTTTTCGTGGTTGTAATTGAGTTCAACCAGCCTTTCGTTGAAAGTCATATCGGTCAGGTTTTAAGGATTCAGAAAAACGATATCGTCCAGGGCGCTGAAGGCCTGGAAATCCGAGGCGTTCGCAAAGCCCTCCCAGGGGGCGTAGAAATGCTCCGGCTTGTCATGCGCATTGCGCCAGGTGAGGACATAGGCAACCGGGAAATCCGCCATGGCAGGATACAGGACCTTCGTCCACCAAACCGGGTCCGGAAGGCTCTCCAGGCCGGTTTCGGACAGGCACATGAGCTTGTGATGCTCTGTCACGACCCGGTTGATGTAGGTAAGGGAGCGCTTGAGCTCTTCCGCAAAACGGACGCCGGCCTCCTCGAGGCCTTCTTCGCCCACATACTCGTAATGGTCGAGGCCCAGCATGTCCACGAACTCGTCGCCGGGATAGCGGCCCATGTACTCCTCCACGGAGATGTTGCTGTTCGGTGAATAGCACCACAGGATGTTGGTCAGGCCGCGGGCCTTCACGAGATAGGTCCAGGTGGTCCGGTACAGTTCCTTGTACTGCTGCTCGGTGCAGAGTTTGCCGCCCCACCAGAACCAGCTGCCCACGTTCTCGTGCCAGGGCCGGAAGATGACCGGGGTTCCTTCCAGGCTCTCCAGAAAGTCTCCGAGGTTCCTCAGCCACTTGTCCATGAACAGGTTATGCAGTTCGCCGCCTTCCAGGATGGATTTCACCACCTGGTCGGAGGAGACATCCCAGGCGTCGCCGCCCGTAAGCGGATTCCGGGGATGCCAGGAGAACGTGACGATGCCGCCACGCTTCGCATGCGTGAGGACCGCCTTCCGCATCAGGCCGAAATCGACGCTGTCCAGGTTGGCCTTGTCCCCCATTTCGATGCCACCGAGGTCGAAGCCCACGATGGCGGGATACATGCCCGTCACGGCTTTGACGTCGGACCGGGTGAGGTCGTCATTCTCCCAGTCCTCCACTTTCCAGTTGTGGCCGTAGGACAGGTCATCCTGGTGGCCATAGAGGATTTCTCCTTTTTCCACGTGGGAGAACAGGTCATGGACCAGCCGGTCCTTGGGCGTCTCCACCGGCTTCTTGTCGCCGGAAGAGCAGGATGCGAGGGCCGCAGCGGTCAGTAGCATGGGTATCAGTTTATTCATGGTCAATGGATTATTGCAGGTAAGGTTTCAGGATGGCGTCCTTGGTCAGGGGCATGGTCCAAGCCGGGACGGCCCGGTCCGCTTCGCTCGACAGCCCCATCCACATCAGGGCGGCAATGCCGGTGTCATGGGCTTTCTGGGAGAAATAACCGGCAAATCGGGCGGTCTCCCCGTCCGTAGCCTCTCCGCCGCCCCATTCCCCGATGATCACGGGAACGCCCAGGCGGCGGACCAGATACTGGTTCAGGTTGGAGAAGAGCCGGTCGATGTCGGCCTTCTGTTCCTCGAATTTGACGGCTTCCCAGTAACTGTGGACTTCCACGGCGATGTGGCCGGGCTCCTCGGGAAGGACCAGGGAGGAAAGCGGATCCTTCAGATGGTTGTTCCAGGTCCCGTCCCCGCTGCAGGCGCCATAGGTGTTCACGACCAGGTTCCGGGTCGCATTGTTCCCGCCGCTCGCGCGCACCGTCTCCACGAAGAGTTTCGCATAGCTGTTGATGCCCTGGTAGGCCGATGCGGCCACTGCGGCGTCATAGCGCGCCGGCGTGGCGAACGAGGCGAAGCACCACGAATCATACGGGTCCAGCATTTCGTTGTAGGACTCGAACAGCAGTTTCTCGCCGTAATCCTTGAACGTATCGGCAATCTGCTGCCAGAGCGCCCGATAACGGGCCTCCGCCGCCTTGTAACCGGCTTCGTCGGCCACAAGCCAGGCCGTCGAGGCCGCACCGGTGTCGTGGTGGACATTCAGGATGCAATACATGCCTTCGTCGATGACATAGTCCACGACCTCCTTCACCCGGGCCATCCAGGCCGGGTCGATGTCGTAGCCCGTCCAGGTGGAAGGATCCCACCGGCCCCGCCACTCGCCGTCGTCGGCATGATAGGTCGTCACCGTAACCTTTCCCATATGCGGATACCAGGTCACGGGGATGCGGATGGCGTTGAAACCAGCCTCCTTGAACATATGGAAAAGCGCCCGGGTCGTGACGGGCTGCCCCCACGCCGTCTCATAGGTCGCGGGCTTCCGGTCCGAATAGGCCTCGATCCACATGTTGTCCAGGTCCCCGCTGTTGGCATCCAGCGAATTCCCCAGGTTCCACCCGGCGCCCATGTTGCGGACGGCTGTCGCAGCATATTCCCAATCCGTTGGAGACGGCTCCGGGGGCGTAGGGATACTATCCTTGCCGGGCTGGGTAAACGTCACGGTCTGGGCGGAGGCTCCGGCTGCCGCGACGGAGAGCGAGGCCGTACGACTCTCGTACGTGTCATTGGCGGTGACAACGAAACTCACCGTCATTTTATAGTCCTTGTAGGTTCCGTCCCTGTACGTCATCCAGGACGGCATGCCCGTCACCTGCGGACGGGCCGGAGCGGTGATATCCAGGGACACCGTCTCTCCGGCCTGGGCAATCTCGAAGGAGCTCTTGCTCAGCGTGATGGACGTAGGTGCGGAAGGAGTGGGCGTCGGGTCCACGGGGTCGTCTCCGCCACAGGAAACGGCCGCCAGCACCGCGGCCAGGAGGGTCAGGTATCTTTTCATCATTTCAGGGATGGCATTTGTTCACGGGTCAGGACGCGGCTGGAAGACATCAGGCTCTTCCAATAGGCGTCCGTATTCAGTTTGTAACTTTCCAGATCCCAAACCAGGAACCAGTTCCACGTTTCCCCGGCCGAGAGGCATTTTCCGGGATCGGGGATGTTGCCGCATTCGCTCACCGTCACCAGTTTATGTCCGCCGGAGAGATCTACGGCCGCCTTGTGCTGACGGGACTTGGCTTCGGTGTCATCGGCATAAATATCCACGCCCACGATGTCCACGAGATCATTTCCCGGGTACCAGGACGCATAATCCTTCTCGGCGCCCACCGTCGCATCCAGGGTCCAGACCCAGATCAGGTTGTCCAGGCCGTACTCCCCTTCCAGTTTGTCACGAAGGAGTTTCCACAGTTTCTTGCAAGGTTCGGCACCGCCGCGCCCCCACCAGAACCAGGCACCGTTGGAACCGTACAGGGTATAGTTTCCGGCGGCTTCGTGCAGCGGACGCCACAGGACCGGGATCCCCTCCGCCTGAAGGAGTTTCAGATAGCCGGCCACCTTCTCGATGTCCTTGAGGATGAACTCGTTCTCCCAGGTTCCTTCCTGAAGGGCACGGACGATGCTGAAGTAAGTCTTATCACAGTAGAAGTTATAGCCGGAGAAATCGCCCGCCTTGCCCTTCGTCCAGTCCGCTTCCGAATTGGGGACGTTCCAGTGCCACATGAAGGAGACGAGACCGTTGTTCTTCCACTGCTCCTTGGCTGCGGAGATGTCGCCGTAATTCACCACCCAGCTCCAGCCGGCCGGGGTCGGCGAATACTGCAGGAAGATATAATCATAGCCGGCCAGGGCGGGATGCTTGCCGGTCTTCTGGAAAATCTCGTTGATCCGGTCATTGTTGTTGGCCGTTCCACCGGACTGGACGCCGCTCAGGACCTTCGAGCCAGCCTGCTCGCGGAGGAAGGCATAGACCTTTTTCGCAGCGGCGCTGGCCTTGGCATTGGTCAGGTTCTCATCGATCCCGGCCGGCGTCACCGGCTCAGGCTTCTCGGCGGGCGCCTGCTTGACGGAGACGGTCTTGGAGAGACTTCCGGCCGTGACGGTAAGCGTCGCGGTGCGTTCTTCGTAAGTCGTGTTCTCCTTGACGGTCAATCCGTAAGTGATCTTGAAATTGCTGTAAGTACCGTCTTTAACGGTAATCCAGTCAGGTTCCCCGGTAACCTTGGGCCGGGAAGGGGCCGTGACGGTAAGCGAAAAGTCACCGCCCGCGGTCACCGCCTCGAAGGAGGTGGCGCTGAGGGTGATGTCCTTGGGTGTGTTGTCCACAGGATCGGTGTTGCCGGCCGGTTCCTTCTCACAGGACCCGAGGAGTGCCGTCAGGGCAGCGGCCAGGATATACAGGTATCGTTTCATAGTCATATCTTTAGATTCTCCGCTTCGCTCAGAATGACAAAATGGAACCCGGAGGGAGGGTCAGCCCCCTCCGGATTGAAAGTGAGTCGCTAGAAGAAGACGACTTTGTCGAAGACCATGTTCTTGCCTTGCAGGACAATCGCATAGCCCCATCCCGCCGGGGTCGTCAGGGCCTTGAAGGCGTCACCTTCCGCGATGAAAGACACATAGTGTTTCTCGGCCGCATCGGGTGTATTCTCCACATTCCACTGTTTACCGTTCGGCGTGACATAGCCCATGCCGTTCCAGTGGCCGTCGAAGATCTGGATGGACCAGTCGTTCCAGTCATCCGGGGTGAAATAGATGCGGACTTCGGCTCCTTCACGAAGACCAGCGTTCAGCCAGGCGTCTTCAGAGCCCAGTTCCTGATTCAGGTCATAATCACCCGTGTGGGCGCTGGGGCCTTCCCAGACCACGGTCTCGGTCAGGCCGAACTGGATCAGGGAGATGCCGGTTACGATGAAGTTCTCGCCCTGGAGGATGGCGTACTGGCCCCAGTCGGTCAGGGTCGTGAACTTCTCGGCGCGATCCGCATCCAGTTCGATGGCGATATAACCTTCGGAGAGGTCGTAGATGTTGGGATTGACATTGTTTCCATTGCCCAGACCCAGGTCCATGCCGCCCCAATGGCCGTCGAACATCTGGATCTGCCACCAGTCGGCGGTCGGCGTGCCGTAGATGCGGAGGATGTCACCGGCCTTGGCGCCGGCCTGAACCATCGCATCGGCAGGCGTCAGGGACCAGTTGATGCTCCAGGAACCCAGATCCTGGGAGCCCTGGAACAGGAAGGTCTCGGTGTAAGGAGCCGTGATCTCGAACGGGACCGGCCAGGTCAGGGACGTGCCGTCGATGAGCGTGAAGTCCAGGCGATAGACGCCCGGGCCCACGCCTTCCGGCATGGTGAAGGCCATCGCCTGGTCTTCACGGACAAGATACTGAAGCACCTTGTTTCCCTTGAGGGAGACGGACTCCACCTTCAGCAGGTCGGTGCCGGTGAAGGAGATGACCTCGCCCATTTCAAAGGAAGGAGCGTCGTAGACGACGGAAATCTCTTCGTTGTAAGAAATGGCAATGACCTCGGTCTCGCTCGTGTAACCGCTTTCCGCGGTCAGGGTGAGGACACCGTCGTAAGCGGCGGCAGGAATGGTCACGACCGCTTCCTCGGCGCTGTTCACGGAGAACTCGCAGGTGATGAAAGACTGGACCTTGTCACCGATCGTGACGCCGGTCACGAGGTCGAGGTCCGTACCGGAAACGACCACCTTGTCCTTGCCGGCGACCGCCTCGGTCTTGTCCACGCCGGTCGCGACCGGCTTCACCACCTCGATTTCAGGCGTATAGGCCTGTTTGCCGGAATCCAGGGTGACGGTAACGGCACCGTCCTTGGCCTCGGCAGGGATCGTCGCGGTGATGACGCCGTCGGAATAATACCAGGAAGAGGCGGAGGCATTCGTGAAGTCCACCTTGGTCACGAGGTCGAGGTCGCTGCCGGAGATCTTCACCTCGGAGCCAGCCTTGTAGCGGCCGTCCTCGGCGAGGGACTCGATAGCGAGGTCGGCGACCGTCACGGTCTCGATCTCACCGGCGGTGAAGGTCTTGCCGGCATAGGAAGTGAGGGTGATCCCACCGTCGGTAGCGCTGGCGGGAAGGTTGAAGCTCAGGCTGCTGCCATCCTCGGCCACGGTGAACTCGACCTCGGAGGCACCGACAAGGTCCACCTTCTCGATCATGTCCAGATGGGCGCCGGTCACGGTGATGACGTCACCGCTCTTGTAGGTCGCCTTCTGGGCTGCGTTCACGGTCGGGTCGCCCACGACGAGCTCCGTCGCGGAATAGATCTGGTTCGGAATCGTGTTGGGATCCGCGATCTCGTTCACGTCGCCCACAATCACATAGCCGGTAACGGCATCGGAAGGAACGACGAACTTGAGTTCGTGGCGGTCTTTGCTCACGAATTCGGTGATATACACACCGCCCAGGATCACCTCCTGCACGTTGTTCAGGTATTCACCCTTGACGGTGACCACATCGCCGGAGAGGACCTCCGCCGGAGCGAAGGAATCCAGTTCGATGGGTTCGGTGAACTCCAGGTCCGCGAAGGAATCCAGGACGGTGCCGTCCTTGGTGACGATGGACACCTTGCCCACCACAGGACCTTCGAGCGGGACCATGACACGCAGTTCACCGTGGGCGCCGGACTTGGTGACGGTGAAGTCGGTCACGGTGACATCGCCGGCAAAGCGGATCTCGGAGACGTTCTCCAGGTTGCTGCCCAGGATGCGGAGTTCACCGCCGCGCATCACCGGATTCGGGGCGACGGCGCTCAGCGCCACGGCGCCGGCATACTGGTCGGTATCGTATTCCTCCTGCTTGCAGCCGGTCAGGGAGACCGCGGAGAGGCAGAGGAACGCCATTACGGAGTATTTCAGTATTTTTTTCATAGACTCAATCTCCTCTCATTATTTGTAAGGGACAGCGCGGATGTTGTCGATCTTGATGATCGGCGTGCAAGGCTCGGCCGGTTTCTCGGCACCGCCGGCGCAGATGAAGATCCACAGGCTGGAGAAGCTGTCGGCATTCAGGGTTCCGGAGGAAGGATTACCGTCCCAGCCGTAGGTGAATTCCGCCAGCGGAATGGTCGCGGTCACCCACTGGCCACCCGTGTCGAAGCTGCCTGTCGCAGCCCAGGGACGATACAGTCCGCGGGGCGTGTCGTTGCTGGACATGTAGGTGTTGTTCGCACCGGCGCACTGGTTTCCGTAGATATCCGTCACAGCGCCGCCGAAGGACACCTTGTCCACACCAGCCATGGTGAGCTGCATCGGAGTGCCCGTCCAGGGATTGGAGGCAGGAACGCAGATCTCGAACTTGAGGGCCATGTTCTTCCAGTCGGTGAAGTCGGCAAGGTCGATCAGGCGCGCACCCATCGGACCGTCCTGATAATTCTCGGGATCGTTCCAGGAACCCGGCCAGTAAACGAAGGAGAAGTGGGCCTCTTCCCAGTCGCCGGTGAGCGGCGTGACGCCGTCGCCGAACTGGAAGTACCGTCCGCTCACGCCCGTTCCGTCGTCGTCCTGGGAGCTGTGGCCGTTCCAGCCATGGTTGTCCAGGCCCGTCGCACCGTCGAAGTCGAACAGCATGCCGCGGGAATCCCGGTACATGAACACGGACTGGGCGGTACCGGAGTCGTTGTTGACCTTGATCTTGCCCGGCTGGGCGGTGGCAGGAACGACCACGCTGACGGCCGTACCGTCGCCGGTGGTCACCTCCACAGGATCGGCACCCGGGAACTCGACGGAAATCGGCGGGAAGAGGTAGGAGCCGTAGATGCTCACGGTCTCACCGGGCTTCGCCCACTCGTTGGACATGCCGGAAATCTTCGGAGCCGGCGGGAGAACCTTGAAGTCATAGGCCACGACGGAGCTGTCGCGGGTGATCAGGTACATCTTGTCCGTCTGCTCGACGGGCATGTTCTTGGGCACCGCCACCACGATGGTGTGCGGGGTCATGTAACTCGAGTTCAGGACGGCGGCCTGGTCATTGAAGTAGATGTCGTGGACGCTGGTGAGGTTGTCGCCCACCACGCACACGAGCTCTTCCATGTTGGCCTGGGTGATGGCGATGTCCCGGTCCGCGTAACGGACGAAGTGGACCGTCGGGACACCGGTCGTCTCCTTGAAACGGTCCGGATAGTCCAGGTTGGCACAGGAGACGGAAAGGATCGCACCCAGGATGAAGCCGGTATATTTGGTAATTGCTTTCATCGGATCACGCATTAAAAGTCATACGAATAAGTCTCGCGGACATCCACATGGACCGGTTCGGCGGTGGAGGCCACGTTCGGGTTCATCACGACGTCTTCCGTCGGGAAAGGAATCGTGAACATGGAGGGCTTCACGTCGGCAAGGTCCTCGGAAGGATCGTAAGTGATGGCGCTGGCGTCAAACTCGCGGGCGCCGGGGCCGACATAATTGCCCTGGGCGTCGGTCACGAAGGTCTTGTACACCCCGTTCAGGTCCCCGCTCCACTTGGAACGGTGCTGGGCCAGCAGGTCGGCGATGCAGGCGTCCACATCGTAGTAGGAACGGCGCACATAGTCGTACCAGCGGTCGCCCTCGAGGGCGAGTTCCAGGCGGCGCTCCTTCCAGATGTCCTCGTAAGTGACGGAAGTGAGCGGAGTGGCATGGGCACGCTCGCGGATCTTGTTCACATAGGTGAGGGCGTCGGAGGTGTTGCCGGTCAGGAAAGCGGCCTCGGCATAGACGAGGTAGATGTCACCCAGGCGCAGGATGTGCGTCGGAAGCTGGTTGTACATGCCGAAGGACGGATAGCCGAACGCAGCCACGTGGTCGGCGACGTCGCCATAGAGGTGCTTGGCATAGTTGGCACCGGAAGAGCAACCGAAGGACTTGCTGGAAGCGTTGGCCGAGAGGCCGCCCGGAGCGTAGCTGTCGTCATAGAAGAAGCGGTAGAAGTCGAAACCGCCCATGTCGGTCCAGAAATAGTCGTACTGGTCACCGAACATCATCATGGTCGCCTGGCGGCGGTCGTCGGTATTGGTCCGCTGGGTCGGGTCGTCCGTAGCCAGCACGCCGAAGGCCTCCTGGAGGTCAATGGAAGGGCCCTTCCAGTCGCCCCAGAGGTTACCGTTCTCGTCGAAGCCGACCAGACCTACGTCGCACTGGATGGAGTTCTGGGAAGTCCAGACCTCCTGCTTGCACTGCCAGTGCCAGGTGAAGAGTTCCTCACCGGTCTGCTGGTACTTGTCCGGAGTCATCCGGAAGATGTCGGAGTACTTCGGGGTCAGCGTACGGCCGGAATTGTCGATGACATCCTTTGCATAGCGGGCCGCGGCGGCGAGATCGTCCTGGTTCAGGGAACCGGAGACACCGGCCTTGGTGAGATAGACCTTCGAGAGAAGGGCCTCGGCGGCATAGTAGTCGATGCGGTTGAGCTTGCCAATATAGGCGTTCTTCGGAAGAAGTTCCATGGCCTTCTCGAGGGTCATGACGATGTACTCATAGACATCGGCCTTCTGCACCTTGAATACCTCGTTGTAGCTGGCTTCCTTGATCACCTCGGTGTTGTCATGGATGATCGGGACGTCGCCGAAGGTGCGCACCAGCAGGAAATAGGTCATCGCCTTCCAGGCGAGGGCCTCGCCGATGCAGCGGTCCTTGACAGCCTGGGAAGCGGTGGTTTCCGCATTCAGGATGTTGTTGATGACCGTGTTGCACTGCGCGTTCACCGCCCAGAGGGAATAGGCCATGTTCTTGAGGTCCTTGTCCGTTCCGTTCACGGTCAGGGTGGAATAGGCGTTCTGGCCCTGATAGACATTGCCGCACATGGTTTCGGAGCCATAGATGTAGAAGCGGATGATGTCGTACCACGGGGAGTTGTACAGGTAGTTGATACCCTGTTCGACCTGCGCGTCGTTCTTATAGAAGTCGGCGGTGGTGTAGGAATCCTCGGACGGACGGTCCAGGAACTTCTCGCAGGAGACGGAACTCAGGACGAGGGCCGCGGAGAGGACGATATATTTAAGCGTATTTTTCATTTTCTGATCCTCCCATGTTTAGAAAGTGATGTTCAGACCGAAGGAACAGGTCATCGGAGAAGGATAACGTCCGTTGTCCACACCGAAGGTCAGGCCGGAGGAATCCTGCGTGGAGGCGCCCACTTCCGGATCGAAGCCGGTGTACTTCGTGAAGGTGTAGAGGTTCTGGATGTTCATATAGACGCGCACATTGTCGATCTTCACCTTCTGGAGCACGGTCTTGGGGAACGTGTAGCCCAGGGTGATGTTCTTGATGCGGAGGTAGGAACCGTCCTCGATGTAGCGGGTGCTCAGGCGGTCGTTGTCGTTCGGGTCCTGGATGGTCGGACGCGGGGTCTTGGTGCCGGAGTTGGCGACCTTCACGTTGGTGATGTCGTCATACCACATGGAACCGTCGGCGTACGTCTTCTCGGCGTCCACGACCACGAGGCGGGCGCGGTCCTGGATGGACACGTGCTGGTTCGTCCAGGTGCTGTTCATGTGCACGAGGCCGTTGTAGCCCTGGCCCATCATGTTGTAGTTGAGGACCTTGTTGCCATAGGAACCGTTCAGGAACACGGACAGGTCCACGTTCTTGTAGCGGAAGGAGTTCGTCCAGCCGAAGGTGAACTTCGGAAGCGGGGAACCGATGTTGGTCTGGTCATGCTCGTTGATGACGCCGTCGCCGTTGACATCCTTGAACTTGATGTCGCCCACCCACACGGTGGTCGCGCGGTTGAACACGCCGTCGGCCGGATACTTCTCCGCCTTCGGGGAGTTCTGGATGTCCTCGAGGGACTCGTACACACCCTCCACGACATAGCCGTAGAAGTTGTAGAGGGACTGGCCGATCTCGGTCACGGAAACGATGTCGCTCCACTGGCCGTAGCCCACGAGCTGCGCATTGGCGGAGCCGTCCAGGGCGACGAGCTTGTTCTTGTTGAAGGAGACCTGGAAGTTGCTGTCCCAGCCGAAGTTCTTGTTGTCGATCGGATGGGTGTCCAGGGTGATTTCCAAACCCTTGTTCTCAATGGTACCGAAGTTGCCCTTCGGCGCGGCGAGGGCGGAGGAACCGTTGCCCTGCGTACCCATGTAGGACGGGAGGGTCAGGGACATCAGCATGTCGGAAGAGACCTTCCTATAGAGGTCCACCGTCAGGTTGAGGCGGTTCTTCAGGAAGTTCAGGTCGAAACCGACGTTGGTCTGCACCTGCTTCTCCCAGTGGATACCGGTGTTGGAGATGTTCGCCGGACGCTGGCTGTCGCCGAGGCCGGTGGGCATCTTGCTCATGCCGGACTCCCAGGCGCCGCCGCCGATGTTGGCGTTACCCGTCTGGCCCCAGCCCACGCGGATCTTACCGTTGTCCAGGCCGATGGAACGGGTGAAGTCCTTCAGGAAGGCCTCGTTGGTGAAACGCCAGGAGGCGGCGAAGGAATGGAAGTTCGCCCAGCGGTTGTCCGGACCGAAGTTGGAGGAACCGTCCCGGCGGAAGGTGTAGGTAGCCAGGTAGCGGTCGTCGTAGTTGTAGGTCTCACGGGTGAAGAAGGAAGCCATCGCGGAGGAACCGAAACCAGAGTTCACGGTCGGGTTGCCGGTGGCGAGTTTGATATTGTGGATATCGTCCGAAGGAAGGCCGGTGTTGTTGGCACCGAGGTAGTTCCAGCGGGATTCCCAGGCTTCCTGGCCCACCATCGCCGTCAGGCTGTGCTTGCCGAAGGTGTTGGAATAGGTCAGGTAGTTCTTGATGGACCAGTAGGTGCTGGCGTTGCGCTGGGTGCTCATGGAGTTGTTGCCGCGCTGCCAGCCGCCGAGGTTCACCATCGGTTTGTAGGTCGTCGCCTCGGAGTTGGAAACGTCGAAGCCGACTTCGCTGCGCCAGGTGAAATGCTTGACGGGCGTGAGGTCCGCATAGACGTTTCCGGTGAGTTTCTGACGCTTGAGGAGGTTCTGGTCCAGCATGGCGAGGGCCACCGGGTTGGCGGAGGTGTAACCCTCACGGACCGTCGTGGAGTAGTTGCCGTCCAGGTCATAGACCGGGATGTCGGGCAGCGTGCTCAGGGAATAGAAGATGACACCCTCCTGACCGTCGGCAAGCTTGATGTCGTCGTTGGTCACGGCGTAGGTGGCATTCACGCCCAGCTTGAACCAGTCCTTGAGCTGCGCATCCAGGTTGGTACGGAAGGACAGACGGTCGAAGTTGGAACCGATGATGGTACCCTGCTGGTCCATGTAGGAACCGGACACATAGTACTGCACCTTTTCGGAACCGCCCTGGGCGCTGATCTGGTGCTGATGCTGGAGCGCGGTGCGGAACACCTCATCCTGCCAGTTGGTACCCTTGCCGAGAATGGACGGATCGGCATAATACCCGTTGTGGTCCACGAGGCCCTGCTCGGCCAGGTCGTTGTAGTATTCGGAGAACTGGCGGAGGTCCATCATGTCGATGCGGCTGTTCTGGCGGGAAACCGCGAACATGCCGTCGTAGGAGAACTTGGCGTCGCCGGCCTTACCGTGCTTGGTGGTGATGAGGACGACGCCGTTCGCACCCTGGGCACCGTAGATGGCCGTCGCGGAAGCATCCTTGAGGATTTCCATGGACACGATATCGGCCGGGTTGATGGTGGCGAGCGGGGAGATGGTGGAAACCTTGCCGTTTCCGAGTCCGCCCAGACCGAAGTCGCCGCCGGAATTGCCGCCACCCTGGACGATCACACCGTCGATGACATACAGCGGTTCGGCGTTGGCATTGACCGTCGCCTGGCCGCGGACGCGGATGGAGGAGGAAGAACCCGGGGCACCGGAGGTCTGCACCGCGGTGACACCGGCGGCGCGGCCCTGGAGGGACTGGTCCAGGTTGGTGATGATGGACCCCTTTAGATCCTCTTCCTTCATGGATACGGAAGCGCCGGAGAGGTCGCTCCGCTTCATGGTACCGTAACCCACGACGACGACCTCGTCGAGGAATTCGGTGTCTTCCTTCAGGAGGACGTTGATCGTGGACTGGCTGCCCACGGCGATCTCCTGCGTTGCATAGCCGATGGAAGAGAACACGAGCGTCGCGCCGGGCTTCACCGTGATCACGTAGTTTCCATCCAGGTCTGTGACGGCACCGTTCTGGGTGCCCTTCTCCATCACGCTGGCTCCGATGACCGGTCCGATATCGTCGGTGACGGTACCGGTGACCCTGTTCTGGGCAAACAGGGACCCTGCGGTCGCGAGGAGCGCGAGCATGAAGGTTAACAGCTTGTTTTTCATGCTACTACTGGTTGTTTGGTTGATTGTTGATGTTGATTATGGATTGTTTGATGATTTCTACGGTGGTGTCGTCCGCATAGACGCCGTTCAGGCCCTGGGCCTCCTGGGCCGGATCGCCGGTGTAGTCGTCCCCGCTTTCCCACTGGGTGTGGGAAGGACGGGCGAAACCGCTCCAGCCCCAGAAATTGGCACCGGCGAGTTCCTTTCCGACCTTGGAGAACATGTGGCGGTAATAAGCGTCACGCCCCTGGGTCGTCGCGCTGCGCTCCGGCGAGAAGCCATCCCGCGGGAAGCCGAACTCCTCCACGACGACGGGCTGCCCGTACTTTTTCGCCAGCCCGAGGTGGGCGGCGATATATTCGTCTGTCTTCTCGAAAGCATTCGGAAGGTCCTCCACGAGGCTTTCCGCATGGGCCCAACTCCAGTTGTAGGGCCAGATATGGACGGTCATGTAGTCGACGCCGGGGATGGCGGTGACACGCTCCAGCAGCGCCGGGTCGTTCTCGCAGCCCCAGAGCCCTTCGCTGCCCACGGAGACCATGTGGTTCGGGTCGATCTCCTTGATGAGGCGCGCGGCCTCGGTGAGCCAGCCGATGAATCCGTCCTGGACGGCCGGATCGGAGGAGAAGCAGCGGGGTTCGTTGCCAATCTGCCAGGAGAAAATGGCCGGATCCTCGCTGTAAGGCTTGCCGGTGAGACTGTTGGTGCGTCCCACGATCGCCTTCAGATGATTGAAGAACAGTTCCTGCGCCTTCTCATTCGTCGAAAACTGCGCCATCTGGCTCATGAAAGGCACATACCCGTCCACGAGCGGGATGAGCGCCTTGCCGGCGCCAGCCCACTCCAGGTACTGTCCGTAACCGCCGGACCACTCCCAGGAGTTGTTCAGGTACAGGACGGCCTGCATGTCCCGCTTCGCCAGTTCGGTCAGAAAACGGTCCAGGCCGGTCAAAATAGTATCATTATAGACGCCGGGCGATTTTTGAAGCGTCGGTTCCACGCGGGAGAAGACGCCGTCGGGGCCGTCTCCGCCCACCAGGACGCGGAGATTGTCGATACCCAGTTCCTTCAGCGCATCCAGTTCGCGGACCAGCCGGTCATAATTCCCGCCCTGACCGTCCGAAGCCAGGATGGGCCCATACCAGAAATTGGTACCAATATACGAATACGGTCGGTCGTTACGGACGAATTGCCCATTCTCGACCCGCACGTACGGGGACGGCTTGGGCTTAGGGCCGCAGGCGATGGCCAGAAGGGCGGTCGCAGCGATCACGACAGTTTTCAGTGTTTGTCTCATTGTGGTAGCGCGCTTCAAAAAAGTATGATACAAAGATACTTTTTGGAACGCGCACGGACAAATACAATAAAACCTAAATCCGATACTTTCTTGCAGATTGTAAATTCTACACGAAGACGCGGTTCTTCCGGAACAGCGTCCGGAAGTCCCGGGGCGTGTAGCCCCGCCTGGCCTTGAAGGCCCGGTTGAAATTGGACAGGTTGTTGAAACCGCAGGCGTAACTGATCTCCGAGATACCTTCCGACGTATCCACCAGGAGCCGGGCGGCGTTTCCGAGGCGGATGTCGATGATATAGTCCATCAGCGTCCGGCCCGTATGCTGCTTGAAGAAACGGCTGAAGGCCGAGGGAGACATCCCCACCATCGCAGCGCAGTCTTCCAGGCGGATTTCTTCGCTGTAGTGGGCATTGATGTACTCCTGGACCTTCCGGACGCGGCGACTCTCCACGTTGTGCTCCATGTTGGCGAAGGAAGAACTGGCCAGCACCCGGGCACCCTCATCGTTGGAGAGGGTGTAAAGAATCTGCAGCAGACGCTGATACTGCTCGAAACCATCCGGTTCCGAGGCCAGGACATCCAGCAGGTTATATACCTTCATGATGGCCTTCAGGGAAAAGGTGAGCCCGTTCGCCGCCTTCAGGAACATCTCCCGGATGGTCCGGAACTGCTTGCGGGCGAGGAGTTCCTCCGGAAACAGGGTCCGGGAGAACTGGATGGTGATTTCCCGCACGTCCGCACTGCGGCAGTTCCCCTGCTCCCAGGCGTGTTCGAGCCGCTCTCCCGCCACCAGCGTCAGTTCGTAGTTGCCGATCTCCTCCACGCTGTCCCCGACGATCCGCCGCACGCCGGCGCCGTTCTCGATGAAATTGAGTTCGAACTCGGTATGGCAGTGGATGGGGAACACGAATTCCGACTTGTGGCGTTCTACCACATAGAAGCAGTCCTTCTCGGACAGCGGGGTGATTTCTTGCAGGACCTGGCTCATGGAACAAAGGTAGGAATTTCTCCGAATTCCTGCAATAATGATACTATTTCAACATTTATCCGCGAATAATCCGGGATTATCCGTATCTTAGCAATCTCAATACGCACGCAATGGAACAGGACGAGAAATTCATGCGGGAGGCGCTCCGGGAAGCGTCCGCCGCCCTCGCCGCCGGGGAAGTTCCCATCGGCGCCGTCATCACCTGGAAGGGGCGCATCATCGGCCGGGGGCACAACATGACCGAACGGCTCCGGGACACCACGGCCCATGCGGAGATGGTGGCCATCACCGCCGCCACCGAGGCCATGGGCGGAAAGTATCTGCAGGACTGCACCTTATACGTAACGGTGGAACCCTGTCCCATGTGTGCCGGCGCCCTGAACTGGTCCCAGGTCGGACGGATCGTGTACGGGGCCATCGACCCGCGCCGCGGATTCTCCCTCTTCTCCCCTTCCCTCCTCCACCCGCGGACGGAGGTCACAGCCGGCGTCCTTTCGGACGAATGCACGGCCCTGATGCAGGATTTTTTCCGCTCCAAGCGCTGATTCTGAAGGGTTTTTGCTAAATTTGCATCCGATGGCAAGAAAACGCAAGATTCCGGGCGTGGACCCGGCCTACCTCGAAAAGCAGAAGGCCGCCCTCCTGCGCAAAAACCGCTACGTCCTGTATTTCAACGACAGCGAAATGGCCGCCGTGGACGAGTACTGCTCCCGCTTCAAGGTCCATGCGAAAGCCGCCCTCTTCCGGGAAGCCATCATGTCCAAGATCCTATCGGAACTCGAAGAGAATCACCCTACGTTATTTTAGAAATGCCTGAAGATATCCAGATACTGAGCGACAGCACCGTGAACGGGGTGCGTCATATTACGGCCGTGCCTTCTGCCCTGGTTTGTTCCCGTCAGATCGATTTCGACCTCATTGACGGAAAGATCCACAACCTGCGGTACATCGCGGGATGCAACGGCAATCTCAAGGCCCTGGGGGCCCTGCTGGAAGGCCAGAGCGCGGATTTCGCCCTGGAGCGTCTCTCGGGCATCGACTGTAAGGAGCGCGGGACTTCCTGCTCCGACCAACTTACGCGTGTTCTGCGCAAGGTGTTGGAATAAAAACCCTTACAGCATCAGGCCGGCCCGGACGCGGTCGGCCGCTTCTTTTCCTCTCAGCGTTTCCAGGATAGCGAGGCCGAAATTCACGGCGTGGCCGGCACCGCGGCCGGTGATGAGTTGCCCGTCCACAACGGCGCTTTCGGGCGTATAGACGGCACCCTTCGCAATCATCGCGTCCTGGAATCCCTCGAAGCAGGTAAAGCGCTTGCCGGCGACATCCTCCAATTGGGAAGCAACGAGGCCGGGGGCTGCGCAGATGGCCGCGACGATGCCGCCGCCGGCGTAACACTTGCGCATCAGGGCCATCAGGGCCTTGTCCGCGGCCAGGTTCTTGGAACCGGGCATGCCGCCGGGGAAGATCATCACGGCGGGAGTGTCGTCGTCGAAGTCGTCCCGGGTGAGGTCCACGCTCACGGTGATGCCGTGGGAACTGGTCACGAAAGGATCATCGGTAATGGATACGGTCTGGACATCCACGCCGCCCCTGAGGAGCACGTCGCGGGTGGCGATGGCTTCCATGTCCTCGAAGCCGTCGGCAAGGAAAATATAGATTCCGTTCATGGGGAGATTAGTTTCTGCGGTTTGCAAGGGAAATGTAATAGAGAAGGGTGGCGAGGGAGCCGATGGCGGCGATCACATAGGTGTAGGCCGCCCATTTGAGGGCGTCCGCGGCCATGGGCTTGGTCTCGTAATTGACGATGCCGGCCCCGTCCAGCCATTTGACGGCCCGGGCGCTGGCATTGACCTCCACGGGAAGGGTGACGAAGCTAAACAGGGTGGACATGGCGAAAAGGCCGATTCCGATCCAGAGCAGCTGCGGGAAAACGTTGATCAGGACCACGCCGGCGAGAAGCACCCAGGACACCCAACTGTTGGCGAAACTCACCACCGGAACCAGGGCGGAGCGCAGCCGGAGCGGCGCGTAACCTTCCTGATGCTGAACCACATGGCCGCATTCATGGGCTGCCACGGCCGCGGCGGCGACGCTGCGCCCGTAATACACGTCGTGGCTCAGGTTCACGGTTTTGGTCTGCGGGTTGTAATGGTCCGTGAGGGTGCCTTCCACGGAGACGATCTTCACGTCATGGATGCCGTGGGCCTGCAACATGCGCTGGGCGACCTCGGCACCCGTAAGGGCGGTGGGGACCTCCTGGTATTTCTCGAAACGGTTTTTCAGACGGGCCTGGATGAGCATGCTCAGGACCATCACGATGATCATCAGGATCCAAATCATGGAAGTACTCATATCGCGTTTTCCTTTTCTACAAAAATACACATTTTATACGGAAATGTCAGCCGATATTGTTAAATTTGCTGACTATTTTACTGAATGCGATGATGCGAGAGGATGATTTTTCCCGGTTGGAACTGGACCTGAAGGGCTGTGAGCGGAACTACCGGTATTTCCGTTCCCTGTTGGAGCCGCAGACGAAACTGCTCGTTCTCGTCAAGGCCAACGCGTACGGACACGGAGCCGTGGAGTTTGCCGCGATGATGCAGCGTGCGGGGGCCGATTACCTCGCCGTCGCCTATCCCGTGGAGGGCCTGGAATTGCGGCAGAACGGTATCAGCCTGCCGATCATCGTCCTCACGGCGGGAACGGACTTCTATCCCGAGATCATCGCCACGCGCATGGAACCCAGCATTCCGAACCTGGAGTCGCTGGAGGCCTTTTGCAGCCATCTCCGGGCGGCCGGCCTGCAGGATTATCCCGTCCATATCAAACTGGACACCGGCATGCACCGCCTGGGCTTCATGACTTCGGAGATTCCTGCGCTGGTGGATTTTCTGAACGCGCACCCGGAGGTGAAGGTGAAATCCATGTTCTCCCACCTCTGCGTCGCCGACGATCCCGAGGAAGATGCCTTCACGGCCGCCCAGTTCCGCCTGTTCGAACAGAACACGCAGTCCATCGCAGCAGGGATCGGCTACATGCCCATGCGCCATATCCTCAACTCCGCCGGCATCGAGCGTTTCCCGGAGCATCAGTACGACATGGTGCGCCTGGGCATCGGCATCTACGGCATCAGCGCCCTGCCGGGCGTCCAACTTGCCCCGGTCGCTTCCTTGAAATGTAAGATTCTGCAGATCAAGCATCTGCGTGAAGGGGATACCGTGGGGTACGGCCGATGGGGCAAAGCCCGTCCGGGCACCGTCATCGCCACCATCCCCGTCGGTTACGCCGACGGCATCGACCGTCACCTGGGCCAGGGACATGCGTCCTTCAGCGTGAACGGTCACCGCGCCCCCACCATCGGCAACATCTGTATGGATATGTGCATGCTGGACGTCACCGGCATCGACGTGAAGGTAGGCGACACCGTCACCGTCTTCGGCGCGGACCCCACCGTCACCGAACTGGCGAACGTCCTGGGAACGATCCCTTACGAGATCCTCGCCTCCATTCCCCGGAGGATCGAACGGATCGTGGTCCGATAGTCGTTGAGATGTAGAGATTTGCTGCTCAGGGGGTTCCATATTGTGTTGCGATAAGATTATTCTCAAATTCTAAACTTATTATCGAATCTCGGAGGCAATTCGGCGAATTTTGTCCCGTTTGAGTCCCGGTACACGTGTTCTCATGTTGAGATGAAACAGTGATTTACGTAGTCGTTTGCGCATTTTGCATTTTGCGAAATTTGCTTTTTCTGCCCGATTTTCTACCTTTGTGGAAAGCATTCGGCCATGAAAAAAATCGATGAAATACCGGCAAACAAACAAGTGTCCGAAGCCGTTCAGGTTCTCAGTACAGAGGCCTTGAGAGACTTGAATACAGAAGCACAGCGGCATCTGGAATATCTGGACCAATCGCTTCGTGGCGTGATTTCCCGGAGCTGGATTCTTGTCGGTTGGTTGGTCACCCTGGCCTCATCCATGGTCGCTGTCCTTGTTTCCCAGACCTGGGGCGAATCCACCTCATCCGATGTCCTCATTATCGCCAGCTATGGTTTAGGAGCCTCCCTTGGAATCATTCTCTTCGTCGTCTTCAAGAACTTCCTGTTCGTCTCCTGGTTCGGGCCTGGCGAACAACCTTCCGTAATGCTTCGGAAAGATGTGATGGATCGGGCAACAGACTGCGACAAGAAAGAAACTCATCGGTATTTACTCGCCTGTAACCTGATAGAAAGGCAAAGACTCATTGATTTCAATCAAGGCGTTCTAAGATCCATCGTGAAGCCTTACAGGGTAGCCGTCATTTCAACCGTATCCTCGCTCTTCATCGGAGTGATCCTGCTTGTCATTCTGGCCATCGTTTAATTAAGACGCCCTCAGAATTTCTTGTGTTCCTGCGGTTCGGGCACCCTGGATGGAGACGGTGCCGGTGGCGGCATTGATTTCTTTTCGGCAGTGTTCATATATTCGTGTTATTTCATGCCCTGGATGATGTCCAGGACGCTTTATTCTTCAAAACCCTGGACGAATTCCAGGAGATTGACTCCTTCATCGTGAAGCGTGAGGATAAGCTCTAGCTCTGTCATCAAGCGGATGTCAACGCCCTCTCCTGCAAGGGTCGCGACTTTCTCCAGTTTGGAAGGACCCGGTTTCTCCCCTACAACCACGATGTCAGTCTTTTGACTGACGGACGATGTCACCCTGGCACCCAAGCTCTTGAGTAGACCAGCAAGAGGATTGCGTTCGCCGAGTAACAACATATCACCCGTAATTACGATTGTCTTCCCATTGAAATAATTATCGGGCATACTTCCTTCTGCCCATCCTCTATTCTCCGTACAGACTCTCTTTTTCTCCACATTGCGTGGCGCCCTCCTGGGTGAAAAGGTCTGAGCTTCCGGTTGTATCTCCGGCATCATGGTTTCTACGACTGTTGATTTTTTGCTCAAGTCCTGCCGCTCGCTCTCGGAGCTTTCGAAGGATTCGTTCTTGTTGTCCGATTCCATCGAGTTGATTTCTGTATCCGGTTGGGCGAAAACTTGGATCAATTTCTGGAAGACCGACTTTCCATTTTTCGTTGACATGTTCGACATATTGAATAAGCTGACGTACTTCGTCCAGATTGCGCTCTAGTTCATCCATAAAAAATACTATTGTTTCAAGCCCTGGATGATGTCCAGGAGCTGCTTTATCTGGGCGTCCTTCTCTTTGATCTGGGCGTCCTTCTCTTTGATCTGGGCGTCCTTCTCTTTGATCTGGGCGTCCTTCTCTTTGATCTGGGCGTCCTTCTCTTTCAGCCGTTCCTCTTTTTCCTGGATGCGTTCCTCCAGCAACTCCACCTGGGCCCGGAGAACGTCCGGGCTATCAGAATAGAAATGGCGGTTGTCGATGGTGGAGTTATTTCCTCCCCCATTGATGACAACACCCGAATTGTTATCACCAACGGCCTGGCTTGAGTCGAACATTGATGTATCCCAGCCCTTGTCATTAGCTTTAATTAAAGCCAACTTCAGCGCAGGGACGCGTTTTGAGCCATCGCACAACTGGGTAATAAACGCATTCGAAACACCCAGAAAAGATGCGATTTCTTTCTTTAGGATATGATTGACATCTATAAACCGCTGAAAATCAGACATAATAATATTAATGTAACAAAATTTAACCTAAATACTTGCGAATTAAACTTTAATCGCTTAAATTTGCATCAGGTAATGAATAGTTCAAACGCAGTTATTAACGCGGTTAAAGAGCAAAAATATATAAAATATGGCAGAAAATCAAACGTTTATTGATGTATGGAACGGCCTGGACCGTTCCCGGCAGGGAGACCTGCGGGCTGCAGTCATCGCCCTGACCCACGTCTCCGACGTCACCTTCTGGAAGTGGGTGAACGGCAAGTCCCGCCCCGGATCCTTCCCCATGGAGCACCTGGTCATGCAGGCCACCAACGAAGTCCTTGGCACCTCCTACACCCGCCATCAGCTTTTCCCGTGACTATGGAGAGGAAGAGATACACCGTGTCATGGGTGTCCGTAGAACGACACTACAAGAAACAGTTCGATACGCTCCAGGAGGCGGAGGCCCAATTTGATCGGTGCCTGGAATCCAACCGCGTCCGGGTCGTTCATCTTATTGACAAAGCAGATCCGCTGGCCCCTGTAATCATCAAGACTCAACTCAACATCAAGAGATAACATGAAATAAACTCCCATAAAATGTACGAGTATGCACCACTATCGTTTCAACCGGGCCGTGTTCGCCGTCTATGCGTTCACTGCCGTCCTCGCCTGGCTCTTCGTGAGCGCCGGCGTGGAGACCCTGACCGGGCAGCTCGCCCGGTTCCCGGACAACTACCTCTTCAACCTCATAGGCGCCGTCGGCCTTTCCTGGCTGGTAACCGGTCCCAGGGAGGTTGTCGTACTGCGCAAGATCTTCCGTTCTACGAGACAAAAGGCTGCCTTGGCATACTCGTACACCGGACGGTTTCTGGCGATTCACGTCCGGAGGGCGGCTCGCAGCCTTGCCGCCCTTTTTACCCTTCCGTCCCGCCCTCAAACTGAGCCATAAGATGACAGAACGCGGCAAGTCTATACATGCTTTTTATGCCTGCCTTGTGGCCATTCATGTGATCCTGGGAAAGATGACCCGCAAACGGGCCGAGAAACTGGCATACAAAACTGTCGTCGAAAAGTTTGGAGAAGAAACCCTGATGAAAGAGTTGGAAATCGACGAAATCAGTAACTGATCTATCATGGAAAAGAAAAAAGAATACCCGAAAATCGACATGGATGCAGTCATGGATGCCATACTGCCTGCATTCAGACCGACCACCAAAGTCGCCGTCCAGCAGCGTACCTGCGGAATCTACATTTACATGAATTGCTTCGACATTTCGATTGATTCCTTGATCAGCATCAGCATGGCCTTGTATGGTCGTCACAATTCCCTGGAGGTGTCCGCCTTGATTGTCGATCCCGATCTTGAAGACGAATATTCCCTTTGCCTCGAAGGTGGCGTGTACGGAATGCTTCCGAAGTATTATGACTGCAAAAAACTTGTAGGGAAGGCTTCTTTCCTCATAAAACACGATCCCAATGAATAGAGGCAGAAGAAAACGCCTCCAGGAGGTGTACGACGCCCTGGAAGAACAGCTGACCGCCCTGGAAGAAATCCGGGACGAAGAACAGGAATCATACGACAACTATCCGGAAAGCCTGCAGGAAAGCGAACGCGGACAGGCCTTATACGAGAACGTCGATTCCCTGGACTCCGCCTACAATGACTTGGAATCCCTCATGGAAAGCATCCAGGAAGTCCTTGAACGATGAAACGGTTCAATTCTACCCCCCCCACTATTTTCCGAAGAATGCCTGCCTGCGCTGCAAATGGTACCTTCAGAGGAAGTGTCAGAAGCCCGACTACGGCTGGTGCCTTATCACCCGATCCACCTGATCCGGTTCGTCAATGACATCTTTTTATAGAAAAATAGAAAACTATGTATTTCTGCGAATCCATCAACTACCAATTATCCGACCTGAAGGCCGCGTCCCGCCACCTCCTTCCCCTTGTCAAGCCGCTTATCCACTACAACTGCAGCAAGATCTGGATCGAGGAATTCCGGGACTTCCTGATCAAGCGACAGCAGCTGTTCCTGGAACAGAACCGCCGGGCAAAGCAGGAAGACATATCCTGTTCCTTCCACTGCGACTGGCCGCACGACGTGTCCGTCCAGGGACACTACGACTCCGCGTCCTTGCGCTGCGGGACCATCTACATCCGTTTCGTCTGGATCAAGGAGGACCTGCACGCTTTCTCCGACCCTTCCACATTCAACGACACAATCAATTCTCTCAACAAATAAGCTCGCCAAAGCCCTCGTACCGGAACGAGTAGATAACCCCCACCCTGGGCGGCAGCCGGAGCCGCCCACCCCATGAAGGCCTGCGCTGGCGCAACGGATGACCGACAGTTTTGTGTTTAGTCGAGATCAGCCATATTAGGATACGGACATCCGGCCGGTTCGACTCCGGGGCCTTCACCATTTTGAACGACTCATAATTATTATGGCCAAGTACTACCTGGGCCCATTGGGCCCTACCGACATAGACGAAATCAAGCGCGCCCTAAAGGCGCACTTGGAATCCGTAGAGGACTGTATCGAGAATGGCCCTGTATTCACGCCTGAAGAGGCCGTGAAAATAGCGCAGAAACAAAACCGGATCGGGAAGCTTCTCGATATGGTGGAAAGCCTGGTCCTGAAAGAATGATCTCAGAGGCTGTCGATCATCCGAGCCAGGAGCTCGCTGAGGGAAAGCCCTGCCGCCTTGGCGGCGGCTTTCATCTTCTCCTTGTGCTCTGGATCCAGGTAGAAAGTGCATGCTGCTTTCTTCTCGGACGGATCCATCGCCTTGCGGCCGGCTCCCTCGCGGGCGCCGCCCCAGCTCTTTGAAAGTTTTGTTTCTTCCATGATTGTTTCGTACTTTTGCGGTGAACTAAAGCCGAAGAGGCATCCCGGGCCTTGCCCGGGAGCCTTGGCTGGAGATTAAAGACTGAGGGCCAACTCGATTTTGAATCTCCAAACCTTGAGGATGATTCTAAAGCTCATGTCTCTTCGGTTTTAGTTTTTCCTACTTGCCGGCTTCGGATTTCCGACTCTCCAGGGCTCTTCCCTTTCGGCATTACAAAGGTACGAAATAATCTTGAATTAACAAAATTTATTTATCAAATTTTGCGAATTATTTCACTTTGTATCAATGATTTAAAACAATAGGGGAGGGGTGGATTTTCATCCACTTTAATATCAATGGCATTTCTTAACAAGGATTTCCTGAACGGAATATACGACCGGGTTAATAAGGATGAGAAGCTACTATTGGACGTAATCCAGGAAGTAGCCGGTGATCCGAAAGAACGGAGCAACGCAGAGACGACATTTGTCTGCCCCCACTGTCACGCGGGGTCGCTCATCGTCACGCCCAAAAAGATGATCTACAAATGCTTTTCCTGCAATGAGGTCGGCGGAAAAAACGCCATCAACTTCCTGATGGGACTCGGGCCCCGGATGTCGTTGCAGGAGGCTGTTGAGTGCGTCTGCCATCATTATGGCGAGATTCCCGTTTACGATGAGCCTCGGAAGATGCCCGCCAGGAAGGCCACGGCCGGCAAGAGGGAAGAGAAGAAATACGACAACGCTATAGACGATTCAAGGTCCTTCTGTTCCAGAATGCTCGAAGAGTCCGGTCTGACCAAAGAGGACGTAACGGCCCATGTGCGGCTTGCCCTGGGTGATTCGGATGCACGTGAGGTTGTCACCTTCCAAAAAGGAACCATCAATGACAGATATGAAATCGACCCCGCCGGCGACGATGCGGTGATTCGATATTATGACATCGAGGGAAATCCCTGCACCTACACGTACTCCCCCAAGGGATACAAGCCCGTGGAAAGGCCGTATTACCGGATCAGGTACCAATTCCCGGACGCACATAAAGACAAATCAGGGAGCGCAATGAAATACAGGTCTCCAGCGGGATCACCTACTTTCATCTATTATCCCGAAAGGGTACGTGCCGCGTACAGGACGAAAGAGCCCATCGATGTGCTCTTCATCCAGGAAGGAGAGAAGAAGGCTGAGAAAGCCTGCAAGCACGGGATACCTTCGGTGGCCATAAGTGGTATTCAGAACCTGGGTGGGCCGGACAAGAAACTGCCTCAGGACCTGATCAAGCTCATCCGAGACTGCAAGGTCAAGCAAGTCGTGTTCCTAATGGACTCGGACCTTCACGACCTTTCCAGGAACCTGTCGGAGACGAAACCCGTAAATCAACGGCCTTCCGCCTTCTTCTCGGCCGTCTGCAAGTACAAGTCTTACATGAACGAGCTGGTAAACCAGCAAATTTATGTGGAAGTCTATTATGGCCACGTCAGGAAGAATGATGCCGGGGACAAAGGGATCGACGATCTCCTCACGAACTCCCTGAAGGGGAAGGAGGACAGCCTGAGGGAGGATATCGACACGGCCATGCATCAGAATCTCCTGCAGGGGACTTATGTGCAGCTGTACAATATAACGGAGGTCACTACCACGAAAATCAAGGAACAGTTCTTTCTCACCAGTGCACAGGTATTCTGCGAACAGTACAAAGACCAGCTGAAGGTGCTCCGTGAATTTATATGCATGGGCTGGAAGTACAAGTTCAACGAAAAGGGCGAGCTGGTTTCTGCCAGCCCCGTCGAGATCGACGAACAGTTCTGGGAAAAGGATGAGACCCGCAAGGGTGAGCCCCTGAAATTCGTGTATACCAACGCCATGACCTTTCTCGAACGCCGGGGCTTCCACGTCTACGAACGTTCGGATGACAACTATTTCCTGATTCGTGTCGAAAACGGTATCGTCAAGGCCGTCACACCCCGGAAGGTATCGAATTTCATCCACGAATTCACGAAGGCGTATCTGCCCAAGGATGTCAGGGAACTCCTCCTCAGGGGCGGAACACAGTATGTCGGGCCCTATCAGCTGGAACAGCTGGAGCCTTTCAAGGGCTCCTTCTTCGAAGCTTCACGAGGGCTCGACTACCTGTTTTTCAAAGACAAGGCCTGGAAGATCACTGAGCGGAGCATCATCGAAAGCGATCTAAAGGAGATCCGTTTCAACATCTGGCAAGATGCCATCCATGACTTCTCCGGCATCCAGCTACTACCGCCCCTGATCAAGATTTGGCAGGATACCAATCAAGATTTCCACGCCGAACTGACGGAGATCGGGCAGCGCTGTCACTTCCTGCAGTTCCTGGCCAATACGTCCAACTTCACCTGGCGGAAGAAGGCGAAGGAGCTCGAGGCCATCGATATCGCCGGCAATGCGCAGCACCTGATTAGCAAACTGGCCGCTATCGGATACCTTGCCTACTCTTACAAGGACATGGGTCAGGCCAAAGCCGTCATCGCCATGGACGGGAAGCAGCAGGAGTTCGATGAGGCAAACGGCCGCACGGGGAAATCTCTGGTCGGGCTCGCCCTCCGGCAGATTTTCCCCCGGGCAAAAGTCCTGGACGGAAAGGCGCTTGGCGTCAGCAACAACAACCGGCAGTTCATCTGGGAGGGTCTGGACGAACGGTCCCGGATTGTCATCGGCGATGACCTGATGAAGGATTTCGACTTTGATTCCCTGTTCTCGCTCATCACCTCTGACTGGCCGGTGAACCCCAAGGGACAGGCGGCCTATACCGTCCCGTTCGGAAAGGCTCCGAAGATCTATCTTTCCAGCAACTTCTCCGTATCCGGAGACGGATCTTCCTATCGCGCCCGCCAATGGCCGCTGGCCTTCAGCGATTACTATAACGAGGACCACCAGCCTGTCCAGGACTTCGGCGCACTATTCTTCGAGGAATGGGACACGGACCAATGGACCTTATTCTGGAACCTGGTAGCCCAGTGTATCCAGATATATTTCCGTTTCGGGTATGTTCCGGCTCCCGACAGCCGCTTGGAGGACCGGCGCCTCGCACAGCAGATCGGCGAAGATTTCATGACTTGGGCAGAAGAGTATTTTGCAGAAGACGCAGGACATCTTAACGTCCGGATTCTCCGGCAAGACATGTACCGGGCATTTATTGAGCATGTCCAGACAGCCCGGAGTTCGAAGATATCCTATTCTCCCAAGTCCTTCTCGATGCGCCTGGGGTATTATGTCCGGCTGAAAAAATACTACCTGAACCCTCACCTGTACAACCCGCAAACCAAGACCTGGAATTCTTATGACAAGGACGGCCGTCCCATCCGGACGGACAAATCCAACGGCAGGGAGTTCTTCATCGTCGGGGACTCGGAGTACTACACTAGCCATCTGTCCGGCGTCGTCGCTCCTGCGCCTCCGGAACTGACACTTGAATTCGCAGACAATGATAGCAAATCGTATGAGAAATGAATACAGCAACAGGACATTTTGATATGAACGGCCGGATGATTCACGAAGGTGATATCGTCCGCGTCGATGGCGCCGATGCCGGCAAGGTGTTCGGCATCGACAGCACCTGGTTCCTTGACTTCGGCGGCGGCGACCAGCTGCGCCTGAACCGATATCCTTCTTCCATGCTCGAGATCCTGAATTGACATGGCCAGGTTCGAAGACTTCCTCATCCGGAATGACCGTGACGAGCAGCGGTTCCGGAAAAACTATGCCGAACACATCGGAATGTATATCAGAAACTATGAAGCCTGGTATGATCGGTCTTTCAAGCCCTACGTTTGGACTGTCGTCCATGTTCATCAGGGCTCCGAAGAGTTCGCCATCGGTCTCCTGTGCCTCCTGATGCGCAAGGGCCGCATCCAGTTCTCCATCCGCTTCCCTGCAGATGGCTCCATCGAGATCCAGCGAGAGGAGGTCGCTCCTCATGAGGCATAACCTTTTCACCTACTCAACCTCTGGCCGCCTGTTCGATTCGGGCGGCGAGAGGTTGCACATCTTTGACTGGACCACCGGACGTGTCCTCTGTGGCCGCCACCTGGTTGGATCCTGCGTTGCCGAGGTGACGCCGGAATGGATCCGGGATACGGCGGAAGGGTGCGTGTGCCGGCAGTGCTTAAGAAAGGCGCGGAAGATGCTGCAAAGCGGCGAATCAGACATATAAACATAAAAGGATATAAAATATTATATCTTAAATTTGGATTTTGTTATATTATTTTATATCTTTGTATTGCAAAAGACAAGAAGATGAAACGGTACAAAGTCAAACAAGTCCTCGACCTCCTCCGAAAAGACGGCTGGGAAATCAAGAGAACGAAAGGCGATCACCGCCAACTCAAGAATACCAAAGGCAAGCCCGGAACGGTGACAGTCAACGGAAAGGAGAGCGAGAATTTGAGTCAAGAACTACTGAACAGCATCTGGAAGCAGGCAGGGTGGAAGTAATCCACCCTCCCTCTTCCGTCTGAAATAGAGCAACTTTAAACACAAATCGAAATATGGCTAAAGTAAGAATCAACATCGACTGGGTCCCGGACAACTACGGCGCTTCCCCGGCAAACGAGGATATCGCATGCGTGGCCACCGGCAAAACCCTTGAAGAAGTCGAGCAAAACATTGTAAGCGCCCTGCAATTCCACGTGGAAGGGCTTCAGGAGGACGGAGAGCCGGTCCCTGCGGAACTTCTTGGAGAATGGGAGCCTGAGTTTATCCTTAGCACGCGGGCCCAGTTAAAGTACTGTGACAACTTTATTACCCGGAAGGCTCTCTCCAAAGAAACCGGCATCGCCGAGCAGCAGCTCAGCCACTACGCAAACGGACAGCGTCACCCTCGTCCCGAGATGCAGAAAAGAATCCACGACGGCATAAAGGGAATTTGTCGCCGCTTGTCTTTCATCTTCTGACCTTTCCCGACACCCCGTAAGGAGCGGAAGCCCCGGAGCAATCCGGGGCTTTTTCATGCCCGCCGGGTGCCGGCCGTGAGGCCGAATAGCGCCCGGATCGGGCTTTACCTTTCAGGGTGAATCTGTGCTTTTGAACTTGTGAACTGAACTGCCGGGGCCCTTGTAGCCCCCTTGTATCCCCCATTTTTTATAAATAATCATCTGAACGGGAGGACTGAGAAAACAGACGGAATGAGCGGAAAAATTGGAAATCAGCTATTTATAAACATATTTATATATTTTATATTCTTTTCAATAACCCTACCCCTAAGAATAGAAAAAAAGTGTGCAAGTGTGCTATCTATTCAGCTACATGGCTTCATATACTTTAGGTGATTGAGCATAAGTATTTCTTATTAAACCATTTGCAATATTGAAATCACTTCAAATAATCCGATTTTCAGAAAGCACAGATGCAGCACACATCAGCACTAAACAGCACGCTTCGACCTAGCACACATGGTGTGAACTATTCAATTGTCTATATATCAACAAATTAGCCCAACAAGCACACTTGCACACATTTTATCCGATTTTTGGTATGGGGTGTTTTGCAAGATTGCCTATAGGTGTATTTTCGACCGACCCACCCCTATATTGTGCCGTACTTTGGCACAAATTGATTATATTTGCCCTATGTACCAGAGCGTCATCAATGTCGAGTCCCAGATGCTCGCCGACTTCCTGAGATACCTGTTCCCTCCGGCCGAAGGGTCGGAGCTGTGCCGTGTCTCGGTGTCCCGGCCCACAGGAGCGCTCATGGTTGCATTCGCCCGGCCGGCGCTCATGCCCAGCGAGGTCACCGGAGATCATCTGGTAATGCTGGACATTCCCCGGTACGACAATGCAACGACGTCGCTCACCAACCACTACGTGTATTTCTCCAAGGAAGCCGTTGCCCGGATCAACCTGGCGCTCCGTGCGGAATTCGATCTGGATTTTGCCGGCTACTATCGGAAGGGCGATGAGATGGGTATGCGGAAGATGGATATCGTGGAAGCCTACATCTTTTCCCGCCACCTGGCCCCCGAGACGTACGACGCCCTGCACAAGCGCGTCTATCGCAACCAGCAGCGCGCCCAGGAAAGAATCCGCCAACGTCTTCTCCGGAAAGCATACTACCTGAACGAGTCCATCAATTACGACGGCCTAACATTCAATAAACCATGAGACACAACCTCATCGAACTCCACTACAAGCTTCCTTCGGACGTCGATTGGACGGACATGGACATGGTCCCGGGATCCGGGACGCTCGACATCGATACGGCTGACAGCAAGAACGGACCAGTCAGGACTTTCCGGCTGAATGCGGTCCTGGAAAGGATCCACCCGTCCGGTCCTTCCTGGCTCACCGGCGACCTGCGCATCATGGCCGTATATGACAGCGGTATCAGGATCCAGATCGGGACCTCAGAGATGCCCGTCCGCTTGTCCATCGCAGGAGGTAACCCGTTGAAGATTTCCTGCGACTGGCAGGATGCCCTGTAGGGGTATGTCCTTTCTCCCTCTCAGCAAAAGGCCATCTTTGCATCAAACATTGCGCAGATGGCCAGAAACACGAATGTCGTCCAGCTTCTCCTTGACCTGAGGCGCGGAAGCTGGCTCATTAAGGATCCCGGCATTTTCATGCCGCTCGTCAACGCCCTGTTCAGCCGGCAACTCTCGGAGGCCAATCCCCTTCCGGAGCTATCCCTTCCTGCTTTCCGGATGTCCGCCGACGGCGACTCCGTCCAGGCTACGGAGGAAGAGGCGCAGAACAGGCGCGTCATCGTCATTCCCATCCACGGCTCGATGACCAAATACGAGACGTGCGAGAACTACGGTACCACCCAGTTGGCCACACGGATTGGCCGATATCTTTCCGACCCGTCCGTGGTCGGATTCGTCCTGGATATCGACTCCCCGGGCGGTGCGGCCAATGCCGTCGCGCCCATGGTCGAAGCGATTGCTCGGATCAAGGCGGCCGGCAAGCCGGTCATTGCCCATGTCGACAGCTGCTATTCCGCCGCCTACTGGGTTGCCAGCCAATGCGATGCCATCTTTGCCGACAACGCCCTGTCCGGCCTCGGCTCCATCGGTGCCTACGCACAGTTCCTGGATGACCGGGAAGACAAACAGACCGGCTTCAAGGTCGTCACCGTTTACGCTCCTGAATCCACCGACAAGAACCTCGCCTACCGGGAGGCCCTGGACGGCAAGCCTGAGAAGATGCAGCAGCAGCTTTCCAAGCTTGTCCAGGCTTTTCACAGCGCCGTGAAAGCCGGACGGCCTTCCCTGAAGACCGACGCGGACGGCGTCCTCTCCGGAGCCGACTTCCTCGCCGGCGACGCCCTCCAGCTGGGGCTCGCCGACGGCATGGCCACCCTGGAGGAATGCGTCCAGAACGTCTTCATCCGCGCTGAATTCAAACCCTAATTCTATACCAGCTTTATGAACAAGAAAACCACCACCATGGGCCAGCTTGCCGCCAAGCTGTCCAACAACAAGATGGTCAAGGTCGTGGCTTCCCTCTTCCACAAGGAAGAGTTCGGTCTCACCGAGGAGGGCTCCATCGAGCTGTCCGAGGATGAGGAAGACCGAATCCGGAAGACCTATGGAGAAAGCTTCCTCGCGAAGCTGAAGGCCACGGACTTCACCGACGGTGCCGCCGCCAAGGCCACCGACCTCTTCGACGCAGCCGTCCAGGGGGCGGCCGCGGAAATCGTCAAGGATAAGGACGCCGTGATTGCGGAGCTCCGTTCCACCATCGAGACGCTTGCCGCCGATCCGGAAGGCAAGCCCGCAGCGAAGACCCCTGCCGCGCAGGCCGGCGCCCAACTCGCCGCCATCGACATGCAGGCGCGCCATAACGCCGTGGTCGCCGCCGCGCTCGCCTCCGGCAACCCGTTCGCCGTCCAGTTCTCCGCCCAGAACGTGGACATCTCCGAGCTCAACCAGGAGTTCTCCATCGCCATGCCGCCGAAGTTCCGCCTGGAAATCCTCCTGAAGCGGATCTACCAGGGCTTCACCGATGCAAAGTTCTTCACCCGCGTGAACACGAACACGGACTACATCGCCACCGATGCCATCCACACGGAGGTATCCCAGCAGTTCACGCCGGAGTGGACGCCCAAGGGTTCCCTGAAGTTCACGCCGATCCGGATCCAGTACCGCCGCCACAAGATCAACGAGGCCATCAAGCCCACGCAGTTGCTCGCAAGCTGGCTGCTCTTCCTCTATGAGCAGGGCAAGAGCCAGGCCGAGCAGCCGTTCATCCGGTACGTCATCGAGCAGCACATCCTCCCGAAGGTCCAGGAGGACATCCAGCTGTCCATGATCGCCAAGGGTAAGTACACGGCCGTGGATGTGTCCCAGCTGCAGCCTGGTACCGCCGGGTCCGCCGCGAAGGATTCCATGGACGGTATCGAGACCATCCTGGTCGAGGGCAAGGCCGGCACCAACGAGGCGGCCGCGAAGATCAACTTCTACAAGAACGCCCGGGACATCCGCTCGATGACCGACAAGGAGTGCCACGATTACATCGACAAGTTTGCCGATGCCGTCCGCGGCCAGTTCGTGAACAAGCAGATCGAGATCCACTGCGCTCCGGAGATCCTGACCAAGTACCAGCGCGCAGAGTTCGCCTTGACCGGTGTGTACACCGGCAAGGAGAATGACGGTTCCATCCGCTTCACCAGCGCGGTCCTCGTTCCGATGGAGTCCATGTACAACTCCCCGATCCTGTTCACCACCCCGAAGGAGAACATGAAGATGCTCGTGGACCTCTCCCACCCGGAGAACTGCATCAACGACATCCAGAAGGAGAACTACGACGTGAAGATCTTCGGCGAGTACTCCCTCTCCGTGGGCTTCGCCATCGCCGAGGCCGTGTTCGCTTCCGTCCCGGACGGCTATACTCCGTACGAGTCCGTGCGCAGCGAGGCCGACATCGACACCAACCTCTGGGAGAATGGCGCCGAGGCTTCCGGCAACGAGGCTTCCGGCAACGAGACTTCCGGCGACGAATCCGGTGCGTAAATCATCTAATTCTGTACGACTATGGCTTACGTGAAAGTATCCATCCCCCGCAACGAAGACGGCGGGGCTCCGACCATCAAGAACGCGACGGTCATCCTGATCGACATCAACGACGTCGAGACCGAGCCCTCGCGCGAACTCGGAAACACCGAAGTCACCGGCGACTTCGCCCTGAAGACGGGCGCGAAGGCGGTCGGTATCTATGCAACTCCTTCCACCGTCATCCCGACGGAGGAGCAGTCCGGCGAGGTGGATTCCCGCGGCATCATCAAGGGTGTCGAGTATGTCCATCCCGGCAATTCCGTCGCCATCGCCAACCACACGGAGGCGTTCCTGAACAGGGGCGTCATCGCCCTGGTCCGCGAATGCGACGGTTCGTCCGACGGCAAGTGCCTCGTCATCGGCTCCAAGTGCAATCCGCTGTACATGCAGCCGGAATACAGCAACACCAAGGAGGCGTCCAACCGGAAGTTCGTCTGGAAGCAGGACATGCCGGACAAGTTCGTCATCGGCACCTACGCCGGTGCGCTTCCCGCCCTCGCCGACGCTCCTTCCTCTGAAGCCGGAGCCTAATGGAAGAGGAGCGTCTCACATCGATCGTGGTTCTGGCCCATCCCGGGTCGGAACCACTGGTCGATAAGATCTGGCGCCAGTCCTGCGACTGGCCGCTCGTCGTGCTTACCTGGGACGGAACATGGAGTCTCAAGCAGCTGCTGGAGTACATCCTGGCCGGCCAGGTAGGCGAAGCCATCGCGGACCGCTTTGTCGTCGTCCCTGCCAACCTGGTTCCCGTCACCCCGGTCCGCTGGAGCGAGCTTCAGACACCGCTCGTGGATATCGACGGCGCCCGTCAGACTTTCTGGGGCCGTACTCCCGTCACCTTCGACAAGGATGTGCTCGTGGACTGGCTCCCGGAGCATGACCAGCTTGCCGACGAGGATTTCGTCAGGCAGTATGTCCAGGACAACGTCCCCAGGGCCCTGGAGGTATCCCATAATTTCGGGAACTACTACACCAAGGTGCTGCGGGCGAATCCCTGCGAGCACATCGTCATCGAGGCCCTCATCCGCAAGCGCTTCCTCTATGTGAATCAGGCCGGCTGGCCGGCCGTCACGGGCCTGGTCAAGAAACTGCTGAAGGAAGAATGACCGAGATCGAACAATGGCTAAAGTCGGGAGCCGGGGTCCAGGAAGGGCTTCGGCTCCTGTCAGTTTACAAGCCCAACCCATGGCTCGCCCGGATGGTAGAACGTCATCCGGAGAAATACCGCCGTCTCCTGGTGGAAACGCTCACCGGCGTGAAAAGAAGCACCATCGTGGAAACAGCCGTCCGTTCCCGGTCCCTCCGAGAGGACTGGCCGTTCCTCTCCAAGCCCGACTGTCCGCCGGAGCTGAAGATCCTCGCGGCAGATAAGATCACCGCATGGCGGGGGTACGTCCAGGAGCACGAGAAACTGTATGCCTGCATTACCCTGGAAGACTGTCTGGAGACGGCAAAAAAATGCATCTTTTTTTACTCCCAAAATCGGAAAATCCTCTCCGAATTTGCGTATTACAAAGAGCATGGAACGGTACTGGGAAAGCACCCGGTCTTCGAGGAGATGAATCACCGCCGGGAGCTCGTGTCCATGGGCATACTCGGTCTCGAGCGGCGCCGGGGCAACCTGCGTGATGCCATCTGGAGACTGGGCAAGCAGCTGCGCTCCGGAGACCGCCCGGACCTCGCACCCGGGAGAGCCGCTCTCCTGGAAACGAAGGAGCGGGAATTGAACGAAATCGAAAAAATGATTGCCGACTATGAGAAATCCTACGGACCAAGATCCGGAAATGCCGGAACAGCCGAAGAAGCCTGAGCCGAAGGCGGTGAACTACCGGGGCGAACTGGACCTTACCCATCCGGAGGCCATCATCCTGGATGCCCTGGGCCTGATGCGATTCCAGGATGTCGTGGCGAACAAGGACGCTCCCCTCTCCAAGCTGGACCTGTTCGGCGGTCCCGTGAAGATGGGCGCATGGGAGGCTGTCCAGGAATACATCGCATCCGGAAGCCGGGGACGTCTCTCGCCCCAGGAAGAGCACTACCTGGACCTACTGAACCTCGTGTTCTCGCTGGACAGCCAGTACGGGAAACGGAATGTCATCAAATTCCTGGTATCCCCCTATTTTGGTTTCAGCTATTCGCAGGCGACCGACCTCTATTCCGAGGCTATCGAGACGTTCTACGCGAACCGGGGCATCAGCAAGGATGCAATGCGCCAGAAGACGGCCGACCAGCTGGATGCCGCCTACATGGCCGCCATCACCGTGGCCAGGACAGCGAAAGACTACAAGAATGCCGCCGAGATCCTGAAGATGAAGGCCGAGGTACTGGGGCTGGATCGGGAGGATCCGGTGGTTCTCACCCGGACCATCTACAAGAAATCCTACCGGATCCTCTCCCTCGATCCTGAGTCCATCGGACTGGCCAAGGCCGACCGCCGGGAACTGAAGGAGATCATCGACGGGGTGCTCGTTTCCGGAGCGCCGGAGTCCGAGCGTAAGCGCATCGAGATGGATGCAGGCATCATCGACATGGATATCCAGGAAATCATGGAGAATGAGTCACAGGAGGCAGATTAAGACGGACGGCAGCGCCCAGGAGGTAGCTGACGTCCAGTACATGAACAAGATGGCCCAGATTGCCGCGCTGGTTTCCCCCAGGAACCTGTATGCCGAGCTGGGGCGTGGATCCTCGAAGACGACCGACATCCTGACCGAAAGGATGCTGGAGATCGTCTTCGATATGCCGGGCGCCCCCTGTGCCTGGATATCCGATACCTTTGCCAACCTCACCCAGAACGTCATCCCTACCGTCCTGGAGTCGCTGGAGCGGAAGGGCTACCACGAAGGGGTCCACTACGTCATCGAGAAGCAGCCGCCTTCTTTCAACGATGCCGAGAAGGCCGACCTGGAAGAATGGCTCAAGCCGCACTTCTGGAAGCCCCGTAACCGGATCATCTCCTTCAAGCGGGTGATCATCTTCTTCACCGGCACGAACTTCACCTTCGGATCCCTGGACAGGCCGTCCACCCTTGCCGGCCGAAGCTTCGTGCATCTGATCGGAGACGAGGCGAAATACTTCAAGGAGCAGAAGGTGGCCACGATGCTCAAAGGCGTGCGTGGCTATCCGGAATACGCTTCCTCCGTCTATTACCGGGGTGTGACCTTCACCTCCGACGTGGGAGATCCGTCCCGCATCGGCGAATACGACTGGATGGGGAAATATGCGAAGACGATGGATGTCCAGGCCATCCTGCTCGTGATGAAAGCCGGCCTGGTGTACAACGAGGCCATGCGTGCTTACCTGGCCGCCAAGGAACGGTGGACCAAGACCCAGGACGGGAAAGACCTGACCGAATGCCGGAAACTGCTCCGGATTGCCAACGATTGGTACAAGCGCTGGATCCTGCTGCGCCTGAGGAAGGAGAGCAGCAACTTCTACATCCGGGCCTCCAGCTTCGTCAATGTCGATATCCTTTCCGCCGAGTGGTTCGCAGACGCCGTCAAGGGTGACGTCCCGGATCTCAAGACGGCCATCCTGTCCATGCGGGCGTCCATCAGTTCCGGCGACCGGTTCTATGCCGCCCTCCGGGAGGAGCACTTCTACCTGGACGGCAAGGACGAGGCTGCCTATGACCGGCTGACCCTGCGGGATTCGGAAGACTGCACGGTACTCCGGTACCTGGACAAGGACAGACCCTTGCGCGTAGGCGTGGACTTCGGCAATATGTGCTCCATGGTCATAGGGCAGGAAGGGCTGGATAAGGGACGCAAGTGCCTCCGGATCCTAAAGTTCCTGTACACCCTCGCACCCGAGTATGTGGCCGACCTGGGACGGAAGTTCCGCACCTATTTTGCCCAGCACAGGAACAGGATCGTGTATCTGTACTACGACCGTGCCGGCAACCAGTACCAGAAGGTCGGGAAGTCCCAGGTCGGGGACCTGAAGAAGGCTATCGAGGTGGACGGGGAGACCGGGAAGCGGACCGGATGGACGGTACACCTGATGAGTATGCACCAGGCTACGATTACCCAATCCGAAGAGTATTCCTTCATGCTGAAGCTGCTGGGCGAGGAAAACCCGAGGCTCCCCATCGTGCGCATCGATTACTACGCCGCGAAGGAACTCCGGCTGTCCCTGCAGAATGCCATGACCATCGTGAAGGAGAATGTCGTGTATAAGAACAAGAACTCCGAGCGACTGCCCGTCGCAGAGCTTCCGACCAAATCGACGAACCCCAGCGACGCTTTCAAGTATTTCTGCATGTCCAAGGACCTGACGGCCATCGCCCGGGGCGCGACGGCCATTCCGGCCGGCAATGCGGATCCCATGATGAAATAGCCCGGCCTAGTCCGGAATCGGGGCTTCACCGCGCTGCGGTGGGGCCCCTTGTCATATATCACCTTTCAGACACCGGTGCGGTCGCATCCGACGTAGTCGGCGGGCCGGCTACGGCAACCAAATGAAAAAGACCTTTTTCGCACCGGGCACAACTATAAGACTGAATATCAGCATTGTAGCGGAAACACTCTCCGAAAACACCCCTTTATGACGGCCATTTTACATCCCACGACGGCCATTTCTGTCCTTTCGACGGGGAAAACGACTGCTATTTTTGCAGTCGTTAAGTTTTTTCAGTTTTTTTTGAAAGGATTCCTCTCTCCCGGGACCGCCGCGAGGTTCTCCCGGGAGTTTTATGTCCTTTTCCCGGGATAAAGTCCTGCTAAATTTGCACCTGTGAAACTGTTTGACGCCATACACGAAATGCGACGGCTTACCCGGGAGGGCGTCCCGTTTTCGCTCTCCTATATGTCGTACAACGAGACGAAAGGAACGTCGGATGGTATCATCCATGTCCGGTCGGCTAAGCTGCGGGCACGGGAGCGGAAGGAATTCAACCGGAACGCCGAGGACCAGGAAGCCTACCTGAACCTGGACACGAACGAGCCGCGCCGGTTCTGGCATCCCCTCCTGATGGAATTCAACGGCGAAAAAGTGACCTTATGACGGAAGTGAAAGCAATCAGCCGCCATGCATGGGCGGCGCACATGGACGATGGACGGGTGTTCCTGCTGTCAAATAAACTGGGGGACGGGATTCCTCCGACCTTCTGGAGGATGGGTGATCCGAACTGGGAGGTGCTTCCCATGGATATCGGAGGTGAAAGGATCGTCCCGTTCGGCCACGACAACCGGCTTCCCGTCCAACTGAGGAATATCCTGGACGATAACAACCTCGCCCCCGGGGTACTGGACCGTCAGCTGGGTCTCATCTACGGGCAAGGTCCCTTCCTGTACCGCCTGGCCTACCGGAATGGCGAGATCGTCCGGGAGTGGATCCAGGACAATGAGGTAGAAGAGTGGCTCCGAAGTTGGGACGCTCCATCCTTTATCAAAGGCGCCCTGGCGGACTACCTGCACCTGAAAGGGTACTTCAATGCCACGTACCTGGAGAGGGGACGGCGCATCGGCCGGCAGCCCCGAATCGCCATGCTGGAGCACATCCCGGCGAAAAACGCCCGCCTGGAATGGACCGACTCCCGGAACATCCGGGATGTCCAGCACATCATCGTGGGTGACTTCGAGCACGACTGCACCGGTACCGGGACGATGAAGTACCCGGTCTATGACCGGCGGAATCCCGGGAGATACCCGGCAGCAGCCTCGTACAACCATACCTATTCCTTCGGCCGTGACTTCTATTCCGTTCCCCAGTACTGGGGGACGTTGCGCTGGATCGTCCGGGGCTCCGAGATACCGACCATTTTCAAGTATGTCACCGACAATGGCCTGAATCTCGCCTATCATGTACACTCTCCGCAGGGATACTGGGACGCGAAACGGGAATGGCTCCGGAAAATCCATCCGGAGTGGGAATCTGACGAGGCCAAGATCGAGGAAGAAATCCGGAAGATGACCGACCGGTTCCTGACAAACCTCACCGAGGTCCTGTCCGGGAAAGAGAATGCCGGCAAGTTCTTCCATACGGTGGATGTCATCGACGAAGTGACCGGCAAACCTGTGACCTGGTCCATCGAGCCCATCGACCAGAAGATCAAGGATTTCGTGGAGAGCCAGCTGAAGATCGCGGAAGCGTCTTCCTCGGCCATCACCTCCGGCATGGGGCTGCACCCGGCCCTGTCGAACCTGATCATCAACGGAAAGCTGGCCAGCGGCTCGGAGCTGCTGTACGCCTTCAAGCTTTTCCTCTCCAGCGACACCGAGATTCCAGAATCCACGGTTCTGGAGCCCATCAACCAGGCGATCGCCTTCAACTTCCCAGGGAAGGACCTTCGTGTGGGGTTCTACCACCGGTCCGTGAAGACCGAGGAAGCCACACCCACCAACGACCGTATCAAAAACGAGTAGGCCATGCTTTTCAACAGGGACGATAACGGCAGCGTAGAGCTGCAGCAAATCACAGGCTTTTCCTACGCATCCAATGATTTCAGCACCCTGGTTCCTGAAATCCTGGAAGCCACCCGTACAGTTGCCGGACTCGTAGGTGATGCCGTCGTGGAAGCGGCCGAACAGGCCTATCAGAACTCTGCCGAGAACACTGACGGTTTGGTATGGGCCGTCCAGCAGGCGGTGGCCGTGCTCGCCGTCTCCCGGTTCTCCAAGGGAAACCTGGTTTCCCATCAGGACACCGGGTCCAAGGTGATCGGGGATGAAAATGCGAAGCTTCCCTGGGAGTGGATGATCGATCGGGACGAACAGGCTCAGCGGGAGCGCTGGTTCCGCTCCATGGACGCCCTGTATGGACTCCTGGAAAAGACGCAGAACGAATCCTGGATGAAATCCGACATCCGGAAGGCCTATAAGGCGTCCATCGTCGGGTCCCTGCAGGAGTTCGAACGGGTGTATCCTGTGGATGGTTCCTACTACGTGTACTACATGCTGCAGAACCTTGTCATTGAAAGCCAGCCGCGGATCCGCCGGATGGTCGGGACCAAGGTGTGGGATAAGATGATCGGTAGTGCACCCGAGCAGCTGCACAAGGATCTGCTGCCGCTGTGCCAGCGGTATGCTGTGATATCGGCCCTCATCAAGGCCGTCCGGCGCTGGAACCTGGAAGTATTCCCGCTCACCATCGCCAGGCGTTTCTCGCCGTCCTACCAGGGCAACAAGGCTACCAGGGCGGCCCTCCGGACCGAGATTGACGCCTATGTCTCCGGCCTGGAAGCCCAGCTGGAGGATATCCGCGCCGAAATCGCCGAAGTACTCGCCGGCGGGAACCCCTTTACCGACTTTGATCCCATCCCTTCGGGCGATCCCCGGAAGAAATTCTTCTCCGCACAATGACCGAGATAGAGATATATGAGACCGGAAAGAAGGTGACGATGCCATCCTCCTGGGCGGAAATGACTCCTGATCAGGTGCAGACGGTGTTCAAACTCCACGACGAGGCAATCCGGAAAGGATGGTCCGTCATGGAACGGAACGTGCGGATCTTGTATGCGTTGCTGGGAATCCGACCCGGCCGGAAGCGCCCGACGCCCCGGATGGCCGAGAACGTGGCCATGCTGTGCGAAAGGTGTCTTGGCTTCCTTGGGGAGGAAGGTCTGACCTTTGATGGCCTGGCCAATCCCCTTCCACGTACAAGGCGGCTGCATGGCCCCGGAGAGCTGCTGCAGGACCTTACCTTCGGAGAGTTCCGCGCTGCCGCCAGGGCGGAGCAGGCGTTCCTGAAGGAGCATCGGAAGGAAGACCTGGACGAGCTCGTTGCGGTCCTATACCGGAGCCGATGGTCCAGGGAGAACCGGGCCGGGAGACGTGCCGGGCCGCTCACCGGTCGTGCATTCCGGAAGGATCTCCGGCGGGCACATCGTCTTCCGGACTGGCAGAAGCGCCTCGTCCTTCTGTGGTTCTGCTCCTGCTTACAGTATCTCCAGACAGGAAAGCTCGTTCTGAATGGAGAGGACGTGGACCTTTCCCTCCTGTATCAGGATCCAAATTCGGTCAAGGGACCGTCCGCCACCTGGAACGACCTCCTTTTCCATATCGCCCGGGAACAGACACTCGGAAACATCGACCGCGTGGAAGAGGAGCCGCTGTTTTCGGTTCTCGCCATCATGTGGTCCAACTATAAGGAAGCGAAGCGCTATGAAGAGACTGCAAAGGCTCGCAAAGGTCACTGACTACGTGTCCCGGTTCCGGGTCCCCTCCTGTCCGGACATCACGCCTATCATCACCGTAAACCAGGAGAACGCCACTTCCCAGCTCGCCCGATCTTCCGGGGACCAGCTGCTGATCGCACTGCCGGAAGGCCGGTGCTCCGGCGCCGATACCGACGGATGCGACGAATCGGTTTCCTTCGCCATCTTCGTTCTTTCGAAGGTCAACGGGCCTGCCCGGACAAACGAGTCTGCCCAGGTCGCCTATGGGCGTCTCCTGGGCATTTTGGACGCCTGCCTTGAGCGCCTCACGGACGATCTGATCGGTGGGGAGACCGGTGCCCCGTGCCCTCAGTTGACTGGGCTGGACCTTACCATGGTGGACGTGGTACCGGAGTACTCCGTTTTCGGCGGCTGGAGCGGGTACTACGCCGAAATCGTCCTTGAATAATGGGAGTCAAGGAACGCTTCATCAAGGAAACCCTGGAGAGCCAGGGGCAGCGGATGCTTCGCGCCCAGGGCCAGGCCATGGAGGAAGCGCTGCGCTTCCATACCCGGGAAACTTACGGCCGCCGGAACATCACGGTCACCGAGGGCGGCGAGCTGAGCGGCACCCTCACCTTCACCCACACCGTCCAGGAACGTTTCCTGGATCTCCGCCGTCTCCGTCACGGTTCAACCGAGTCCAAACGGCCGAAATCCCGCCAGATCCACAACCGTTTCGTCATGGGCACCTACAACGCCATCGCCCGGGAGCTCATGTACGGTTTTACCGAAGACGTCGCCGCCCGCATCCGCGCCGAAATGGAACAGGCTGGCGCGTGATTTGAAGGACAAACAAAGTTTTAACTAAGTTTTTTAACTGAGTTTTTAACTTATTATTTAGTAAAGTTTCGAAAAACCACTATTTTTGCAGTTGGAACTGAAGGCTTGACACTGACACTTACCGTATATGTGGAACACGATTCTTAAATGGGTATTGGAAAACTACCCAGCTTTGGCGGCGGCCATTATTCTCGTCATCATAACGGTATACATTACAATAAAAATCATCAAATACGTCAATAAAATCAATGAAAGCGAGAAAAAGTTGAATGAGCTTCCATGTGAATCTCATCACCAATCCATTCAGCAGCACTCGTCCATGAAGGAGACTCTGGATTCTATTAACGAGCAAGTTACCACAATCTCAAAGTGGATTATGCACATTGACGATGAAATGATTGACCGGTTATCTCAAAAATGCAGTCCTCGGGTAATGACGGCTTTAGGGCGGAATCTATTTGATATTTCTGGGGCACGGGTTGCCATTGACAGTAACATTGGTTTTTTAATCAGCGAAGTTGAGAATAAAACCCCAAAAACACCCTTTGACGTAGAGAATAGTGCCCTTGATGTGCTACTTGGGAACATGAATCATCCTTTATTCAACGAGATTAAGAATTACATTTATTATCAACCCGAAGAGGTTGAATTGACCGATGCAGATGGGAGTAAGAAGACTGTGAAGATTTCCCTATATTCCATCATTAAACTAATGAGTCTCGAACTTCGAGATCGCTATTTAGCAGCTCACCCTGATATACACTGACCTTTCCAGCCCTGGCGATGCCGGGGCTTTGTTGTGCCAGTCTGGAACGATAGTCTTATGGGTGGCACAATAAGGCAAGATATTTGCTGTTAGATAGTCAGAATCCAATCGTCATGAAACGACTGATCCTCATATTCGCCACCTTCTTGCTTGCCCTCCCGCTGTTCGGACAAAACAGTTGGCGGTTTTCACCGTCCTATACGTTCGATGCTCCCGCTTTCTCGAAGAGCGACCTAGTGTCCCGGGCGGAAGATTACCGCATGTTTGCCAGCCGTGAATACAACGCCCCCGATATCTACCAGTATGATTCCAAGCATCATACGTCATGGTTCCTGTTCTCGGATTGTTCATTCCAGGAAGGAAGGAAAAAGATCCAAGCCATCGTGAAGATGTATGTGTACATCCATCCGGAACAAGGTAAATACACGGTCTCCGTCGAGAAATGCGAAGCATCCGCTCGGGCCGGGAGAAAGAACATTTTCGAGTTCGAGACATTAAGATCCGACGATTCGTGTTACACGGATGAACTGGAGAAAGCGGCCGTCTCACATATCAAGGCCTTCATCCAGGAACAATTCGACAGGCTTATCCCGAAGATTCGCGAGATTATGGAGAATCCCATTGACGGGTTCCAATTGCAGAAAGAAACCGAATAGGCTTTTTTCCCCCGTCCTTTATAGCCGCAGCGATGCGGCTATTTTTGTGCCATAAATTGGATGTTTATGGCACGGTTGAAAGAAGAAATCCTGAATCTGGTCCTCAATGTGAAAGGCGACAAGGCCAGGAAGGAAATCAACGATACTGAAAAGGCCATCGCTGACAGCAAGGCGAAGGTCAAGGAGTACCGGAAGGAGATGCGGATGCTGGCTCAGCAGGGCCAAACGAATTCCGCGCGCTACAAGGAGCTATCTGCCTCCATCAAGGAAGAGAATGCCTCCATCACCCAGAACAAGAAAAGGCTGGAGGGACTGCGGTCCGGGCTGAAGCTGAACGACATGACCATGCAGGAACTGTCACAAAGGATCAAGACGCTGAAGCGCGAAATGGATCTGCTCCGTCCGGATTCCAAGGAATGGAAGGCCCTGAACCGTGAACTGCAGGCGACCTCGGCCCGGATGCAACAGCTAAAAGGAAATACCGATGCTGCCGCTGCTGCCATCTCAAAGGCTCAGGCTGTGCTTGGGGTCGTCATGGCCGTCGTCTATGGCATTGCCAGAGCATTTGGCGGCGCTTTCAATACTTTGAAGGACTTCGAGCAGGGAAACGTGACCCTGGCCACTATCCTCGGGAAGTCCACTTCCGAAATCACCATGCTCACGAACGAAGCGGAGCGGCTGGGCAGAACGACCAAATACACTGCGTCCGAGGTAACCGGACTCCAGATCGAGCTGGCTAAACTCGGCTTCAACCAGGGTCAGATTCTTACGATGGAAGAAAGTGTCCTGCACTTTGCCACAGCCGTGGGAGCGGACCTGCCGGAAGCGGCGGCCTTGGCCGGTTCTACGCTCCGAATGTTCGGCCTCTCGACCAAGGATACCGAGGACACGCTCGCAACGCTTGCCCTGGCCACCAACAAAAGTGCACTCTCCTTCTCCTTCTTCCAGAATGCCCTGAGCACGGTCGGCCCGGTCGCGAACACGTTTGGATTCAGTGTCAAGGACACCACGGCCTTACTGGGTAGCCTTGCGAATGCCGGCTTCGACGCTTCCAGTGCAGCAACGGCCACCCGAAACATCATCCTAAACCTGGCCAATGCCAACGGGAAACTGGCAAAGGCACTCGGTGAGCCGGTACGGACTTTCGATGACCTGATTGCCGGGCTCCAGTCCCTGGACGAGAAGGGCATTGACCTTGCTGCAACCCTTGAACTGACTGACAAACGGTCCGTCGCTGCGTTCAACACTTTTCTCCATGGTACCGATGCCGCTGCGGCCCTCCGAGCGGAACTGGAGGAGACGGACGGCGTCCTGAAGCAGATTGCCGATCAGCGGGCCAATACCCTCGCTGGTGCCATCGACAAGCTTTCCTCGGCCTGGGAGGGATTCATCCTGAAGCTGAAGGGAAGCACCGGCTTCCTGAAGCAGGCCGTGGAATACCTCACCGAGATCGTCACCTGGATCACTCCCGGCAGCCGGCATGATGCTGACGTTGAGAATACCGTTGACACCATTACGGCAGGATATGGAACGGCTGAAGGCCGTGCCTATGTCGCGGATCAGAAGGTCAAGGACCTGCAGTCGCAAATGGACAAACTGGACGAGGACCTGGAGAAGGCCAATGACCGTCGCAGCCGGCGCCGCATCGAGAAGGAGAAGAAGCGCATCGAGAAGGAACTATCCGTCTATCAGGATGCCTATGCCCGTCTGCAGTCCGCGGCCGACGCCCTGGCGGATGATTCCGGATCAGACCTAGGTTCCTCGGGCAATGACTCCGGATCTGGTTCAGGTTCAGGATCCGGCTCGGGATCCGGTGGTAATGGCGGGAAAAGCAAGAACTCATGGTCCCTGCAGGCCGATGAAGGTTATCTGGCGGCTAAAGCAGAACTGACCCGGCAATACAACGAGGGTGCTATCAAGAGCCAGGAGGAATACGAGGAGCAGATCTACCAGCTTGAGGTCTCTTCCCTGCAAGCTCGATTGGCCTTGAACAAGGAGAAAAGGGCAAAACGGCTCAAGATTGAGAGCCAGATTCAAGACATGACGATGGCTCACAATACCAAGGTCCAGAAGCAGAATGAGGAGCGGGCAAAGAAAGAAGCTGAGGAGAAAAAGAAGATCCAGGAACTCGAAAAGTCATACCTTACTGCCTTTATCGCGACTGTCGATAACCACGAAGAGAAGGCGAAGGCCCAGGAGAAGGCGGAAAATATCCGCTTCAAAGAGGAATTGGAGCGATATCGCCAGAAGAAAGACGGGCTATCGAACTATCAGCAGATTGTCGAGACGCTTGAACGGCAGCATCAAAACAACCTTCGTAAAATCCGGCTGGACGCTATTGAGGCTGAGCAAAAGGATCTTGAAATGCAGCACAAAATCAACCTTGCTGCCATTCAGGAAAGATATGCCTACGAGCTGAAATCAGCGCAGACCCCTTCTAGAAAGAAGGCAGCACTGACACGGGAGAATTTATACTCTACCGCTTCTGAAAACGTCGCCTATTTACAGGCACAAGCACAGCAGTTGCAAAGAATCGTTTCATTCGGAACAGTTGACGGCATGCTGGACGGCCAAAAGCTGTCCCAGAAAGAGCTGGACAGTTTCCGTCTGAAACTCTTCGAAATCCTCAAATCGCTAAAAGAAGCTGAAGTCCAATTGGATGAACTTGAGCGAAAGGGTTTCGGGGAGACTCTTAAGAGTATTCTGTCCGGAACAGGAGACGGCGTATTGTTCGGTGTCAAACAGTCGGACTGGGACACTTTCTTCCTGAATATTAAAAATGGCACCCTCAATGCCAAGGATCTCCAGACGGCCATCACCGGCATAGGAGGCGCCGCCCAGGAGGAATTCAAGCTGGCTAACCAGGCTATCCAGTTAACCAACGCCAAGGAGAAGAAAGCCCTGGATGACTACAAAAAGGGGCAGGATTCACGGAAGAAATCGCTGGAGGATCGGTACAAGGCCGGCCTGATGACTGAGAGTCAGTACAATGACGAGGTGGAGCAGATGGAGGCGGATATGCAGGCGAAACAGGAAGAGATGGAACTGGAGCAGGCGCAGCGCACAAAGACCATGTCCATCGTTGAATCCATCATCAATACCGCTCTCGGCGTCACGAAAACGCTGGCCCAGTGGGGTGTTCCTGCAGGTATCGCTCCTGCGGCCATTATGACCGCAATGGGTGCAGCGCAGACGGCGATGATCGCCGCCCAGCCGGTGGGCTATGCTGAAGGCGGCGAGATCCAAGTGCAGCGTGCCCAGGACGGGCGGTCTTTCCGCGCCAAGGTAGATCCTACGAGACGGGGATACGTCGATCAGCCGACCGTGCTTGTCGGAGAGGAAGGTCCGGAGTACGTGATATCGGCCGAGGCACTGAAGAATCCAGATATCCGAGCCTACGCGGACACCATTGAGCAGGCTCGGAAGACCGGTCGGCTTCGGAGCCTCCGGATGGAGGCGGTACGTCCCGCCCAGCCCGTTGTAGGACGGGCCGATGGTGGATTTACCCAGGATGGAACGCCCTCCGGGGCCATCGGCATCTCCCCCACCGTCATGCAGGATCTTACCAGGCTTTCCGAGACCGTTGACCGGCTCAGCGCCATCCTGGAGGACGGTATCGAGGCGGAGGTGGTGATGACCGGCCGGAAGGGTCTGGTGCGCCGCTTCGAGGAGTATAACCGGATGAAAAGCAGGGGGCAGCTATGATTGAAATCAGAACCCATACCGGCATATCGCTGGATCTGGCACCGGATGCAGCGTTTGATATCGAGATGTCGAATCCCCTCCTGGAGAGCGACCGGATCCCGGTGGCGTTTTCGACCGCCATCCCCTTCCCTCCTTCTGAAACGAACCGGTCCGTCTTCGGTTACCTGCCGGCGATGCTCCTCCCGCCAACCGTCTCGAAGGTCGCAGCCACACTCCTCCATAGCGGAATACCGCTGCTGTCCGGCACATTGGTGTACGATAGCGTGGACGAGGACGGGAACCTGGTGTACACGTTCACAGAGAAAGAATTCGGCGACGACCTGGATAAGAAGTTATGGGAACTGGATCTCCCGCACAGTCAGACTGAAGAGGAGCCACACCTCCAGACGGCGGATGCTCTTGCGGCGAGCATACGCTCCGGCGAGGTGCCTGGCGTGGGCGCACCACTGCTCTTCGATCCGGAAGGGGCTGTCTCGAAGTTCCACAATCTTCCCGGCTCCAATGTGGATACCCGCTTCACGCCATGTGTCAGCATCCAAAGGATGATCGGAGCCGTATCCGGCCTGAAACTGGACACACAGGGGATACCTTATTCGCTGAGCCGTATCTACCTTCTTGGTCTCTACAAACGCTTCACCGGGAACCTGAAGGGGTACGATGATTATCTGTCCGTCGCCCAGGCGCTCCCAGACGTCACCCTCCTGGATGTTCTGAAAGAGGTATGCAAGATGTTCTGCGCTGCCATCTACAAAGATGGAGACGGCTATGCGCTGCTGCAGTTCGACAGCATTGGCTATGTCGTTGTGAAAGACTGGGACGCGAAAGTGGCCGAGGGACATTCCTATTCCCGGGAGCCGGCACAGGGGTATGGTTTCGGATATCCGAAGGAAGACAACGGAAACAAGGGCGAGGCTTCCTCTGAAATTGCGGAGGTGTCTACGCTGAGAGGTGTCCTGGATTCCAGGAAACCCGGAGAGTACGTGCCGGTCAAACATTCCGGGACCGGAGACACCTATTCCGTTCCGCCTAATTACATCGGACTCGGCCCGGACAGCGCCCATGACACTGTCCAGGTTTGCGAAATTCTGCACGTGTCGGACGAGGACTACGATACCGAGATAGAAGGAGAGAAGGTGGACAACCACCTGTCGGCATGCCTGATCAGGAATATTCCGACGCTAACCGAACGGGAAGAATGGGACGAGGACGATTCCTATCCCGAAGGGGGAATCTGGATCGTCACCGAGAAAGCTTATCGCATGGCCGGTCTTGTCTCCTTCCCGGCGGACGGTGGGGAACGGGATTCCAAGATGATTATCGGCGTCTATGAGGATGGCCAGCTGGTCGGGAAGGGGTACAAGATGTCCGCTGAAGGGGCTGACAGCCGCACAGAGTACTCCTTGTCCGCCGAATCCCTCTATCAACGGCATCAGAAATTCGAGGCCTGGCTGGCAAAGGACCGGCAGATTGTCCAGGTGGATCTGGATCTCAGCCTGACAGACATCTCGTCCTTCCGGATGTGGCACGCCGTGATGGTCCGGAACAGGATGTTCATCGTGAAACGGCTGACACTTCACCTGTCCATGGGGCAGGACCATCCGGTTTCGTCGGCTGAGCTGATGAGCCTGTAGCGTTGTCCTTTCTCCCGGTTCCCGCCGGTATATTTTTGCAATATGAATTTCGTCAATCCGAATAGTGGCGCCTTCGTCTGGAGCAGGAATGCTTCGGACATCATCGTCACAGGTGCATCCATCCGCTCCGGGACCGTCCAGTTCACGGTTCTCCTGAACGGGACGGCCGTCTCGTCGTTCGGGCTGACACCCTCCCTTTCCGGACAGGTCATCCTCCGGTTCCGCGAGATCCTGGAAGCCATCCTCCCGAAAGGGGATGACGCGCAGTTCCTGACGGCCGGATCCTATCGGTACTCGAACACGGTGGCCATCCAAGCCGTCCAGGGAGAAGAATCCGTGAGCACGTCATCCATGGTCTGTTTCCGGGGTGGCAGTGACGAGCTTCGGGCAGCATTCCCCTACACGAAACACTGGCTGACCTGGAAACCGCAGGTCACGGATACCTGGGAATGGGCAAGGGAAATCCTTTCCTGTATCGTGCCACCTTCAACGGCCGTGACCGTGCGGGCAAAAGTCTATTTCGCCTATCACTCCCCTGTGACCGTTACGGTGAAGTCCTTCGCGTCCCAGGGAAGCGCATCAATCGGCATGGTAGACTGCTCCCCTACCGTCATCGAAGGGCTTGCCAACGTGTCCAGCGACTCGATGATCGCCTACGACGTGTTCACCGGTTCGGTAATGGCTCACCGATTCCTTCTCAGGCCTGTCCGTCTTCGCGGACGGGAATTCCTGTTCCGGAACTCCCTCGGAGTAATCGACACGGTCTTCGCTACGGGAGATGTAGGCAGGGAGACCGAGTCGGCCGTCACCCGGGTCCGGATCAACCGCACGGACCAGGAGCTCTCCAACGAAGCGGAAGACTTGTTCAAGGTACAGACCGGGCACATCCGGGACCGGAGGATGATGCTGCAGTGGCAGGAATTCGCCCGCTCGACGGAACGGTATGTCCGCCTACAGGGTGATGTCGCCCGCCGGATTTCCGTGACCCAAATCGATTATGAGATGACCGAGCACCAGCTCTCCGGAGCCACGGTCACCTACCATTATGCCGACACTTTCACCGGCCGCTATTTCAACGATACCGAACTTGAGGATTATGACTACACAACGGCAGAATAAACGAGGCGATTTCGTCTTTCGGCTGACCTTTCGGAACCAGGCTGGGGAAACCGTCGAGCCGCCGCAGCGGGTCGATATCCGGTTTACGACGGAGGAGAAAGCGGGCACTTTCGATGCCCGTTTCCTCTCCGACGGCAGCTGCTTGCGCTGCAAGAGAGCACCGGACGGCATCGACGTATTCATTGCGCTGAGCCGGCAGTATATCGGTGCAGGCAGGATGCTCATGGAAACGGTGTCCATCGTCCCGGACAAAGACTTCGACGGTGGCGAGAAGCGTGTCGCCTCTAAGGTGTCAACTTCTGTCCTTCTGTGGGACGGACCTTCGGACGGGGATATGTCGGTGACCGGTACCATTATCCTGTAGCTCATGAGGTATATCCACTGGCGCGATGATTTCTCCATCACGGAGAGCTTCAGCACGGGGCAAGCATCTGCTCCCGTGCCCCAGCGCGTACGAATAGAATACTTCACAGCCAAGGGTCACGGGCGTTTCGTGGCCGAAAGGAATGGAAACACCTTCGTCAACTGCGAATTGTCCGCCGACGGAAATTCGCTCGTTGTCCATGTCTCGCTTCGGGACAGACCCATTGGCCATGGCCGTTTGCTAAGGATTGCGACTGTTATCACCGAGGATGCCAACTTCCCGGGCGGGCTCAAGTACTCGAGTATCCCGGACAAGGTGGCAGCCGTGCTCTACTTCGGCAAGTCAGACAGCCCGCTGGATATAGCATCCGAGATCGTCTTCGATGGTGTCGACCGGCTATCGCTACTGGAGGACGTCAAGTTGTCCGGACCGGATATCGGAGACCTGCTATCCTGGAACGGCGCCGACTGGGTGAACATCCCACGGTCGGCCGTCGCTCCGGATCTTTCGGATTACGTCCGCTGGACGGAACTGCCCGATTATGTCACGGTCTCCGATCTCCAGGACATCCTTGCGGACCTGATTACATCCGATGAGATTACGTCCCTATCACAACGCATAACGGCCACCGAACAGCGTATCGCAGCCCTGGAACAGGTCCAGTTCCTTGAACTGGACGGCAACGGCAATGTCAAGCTGAAGGACGAATACGGAGGTCTCTGGGCTCCCGGCTGGATAGCCGCAGGCGGAGTGGGTACAGGCTCCGGAGGGGGTGGCGGGGCACGTGCGCTCTATGATCTGGTGGATGTTTCCGTGGATGGAAGGCAGAGCGGCGACCTGCTGGCCTACAACGGTAGTCATTGGGTGAATGTGGGTCGGTCGTCCCTGCTCTCCGACTACTACACGAAGCCACAGGTTGATGCCCTCATTCCCCATATCGACCTTTCGGGGTATGTGACTACGCAAGACCTGACTACGGCCCTATCATCGTATGTAACGGCAAACGACCTCACGACCGCTATCGGGAACATCAACCACCTTTCCTCGGTCACTACCAACCAGGATGGGACCTTGGATTTCAATTGGAAGAACGGAGACACCACCCGGGCAGACCTCTCGCACAGGCATCTGGACTATGAGAACTCTATCAACACAATTACGGCCAACTACGTCCCGAAGAACAGAAAAATCAATGGTCACACCCTTGATTCGGATGTGAAACTGTCCGCTACCGAAGACCTTGGGGTGGCGACCTGGGCGATGGACGACGGGAGCAGCGGGAACACCGTCCCTTTCGACCGTCTGCCAAAACTCTATATCGGAGGAACGATGGTGGCGAATTCTCCGGCCCGAGCCACTCTTCTCGGAGTGGCAGCCATCAGCAATTCCCTCTCGTCTACTGGGTCGGAACAATCGCTCATCGTCTGGGAACCGAATGCAGGCGGTACCGGCGTTGGAGCATGGCACCTTTTGGGAAACCTGTATGCGGACGGATGGATAGCGTCAGGTGGTATCGGCAACGACTCCGGTGGTGGCGGAATCGACCTTAACCGCGTATGGCAGTCTCTGACAGGCAATACGGACAAACCGGATGTTGAAATCAATATCGCACATATTCCCTCCCTGACGACCGAGAAGATATCCAACATCGATAATTGGATATCCAACAAAGGTGTATCTATCGCCGGGATCTCCGTGAACATTGGTGGAAGCATCACGACGGCTGCACTGAAACAAGCGCTCGGAATCTCCGGCGACGAAACGCCAACCATATCTTCGGTCGTTCTCACGAACGGGGCGAACTACTCGGAGATCACCGTGGATGACACCTCCGCGAGTTTCTACACAAAAGCACAGATAGACTCCGCACTTGCCGGAAAACAAGACAAGTACCCGTTCACCATCACGGGTACGTCCGGTGAGACTTACGCCCTTGGGGACTTCGTCACCATTGATGGGGTCCAGACCATCACCGGGGCAAAGACATTCTCCGGAGGAATCACGATGTCCGGGGCGAATATCCTTCCGTCCGTCGATGATGCTAACTCGCTTGGGAGTAACGATTATCGGTTTAACGCGGCTTTCATTAGAAAGATCTACACCTCCTTCTTCCAGTTCCGGGACGGCGAGACAAAGGCGGTAAGGGGGAACATCGCTTTTGGAGATGGCTATTTACAGCTATCTCTTGCCGGGACGAACGCGGCGAACTATATGTTCTACTCCGGGAGCGGCTTTTTCAAGCAGGGCGGCGGCGTTCCTCTTGGCAGAAGCGACCACAGATGGAGTAGCGTGTACTCCGTGGATGCAGACCTCTCCGGCGATCTCGCCCTCTCATCTACATCACACATCGACATCGGCCCGCTGCGGATCGAGTACGATGCCACGCATAAGGCGCTTCACATCACGAAGAAGGACTCTACCGATACAGAAAACTACGGCCTCTACGCGGACGGCTTTGTAGCCGCCGGAGGGGTCCAACAAAACTCATAAGACTATGTTAGTAATTGCAATCATCGCCCTCGTCCTTTCCCTCGTCGCAATCGCGGTGGGGATAATCCTCATCTTCCGTATCTCCGCCTTGTTCGGAGAGTTCGGGGAGTTCGAGAAGGGCATTAACAACGACATCGCCGGGCTCAAACAAGCCGTGAAGGATTTGGAGAAGGAAGATTGTACGCAAGTGTACGACGGCCTTCCCGGAGTGTCCTACGACGTGGATAAAAAGACCTTGTGGGTTAACGGAAACATGTTTGCGACTGGTGCTGTTTCCGCGTTTGAAAAGAAACCGCTGGAGGATTAACTATGGCACACGACAATAACGGAAGAATATACATAGACACCTCCGGGACTACCCCGGTTGGTATCTCCATCGCAGACATACAGGCAGTCCTCGGCCTTTCCAAGAACGACATCGGTGCGCTCATTACGGCGGTGGATGGGAATGGTCGGTCGATAGTCAATCCGCATTCCAAGATAAAACCCGTCAGTATCAATTCTCCGGCGACTCCGACCGACGCACAAAGGAAGGCTATCAACTATGGCATTACGGCCCCGGTTGCATCAAGCCACCCCGCAGACACGAAGAACACCGCTTGGACCTACACTCGCCCGGTGGGTCAGCCTACGGATTGGTTCCGGTTTATGGACTTCAACGAGTATAGGCACAATGCAACTTCTCCGATTGTCGGACGCGGAGACGTGACAATATCGCAATCCGGCGGATCGGTCTCGCTTGCGTCTTTTGTCAACTCCGTCGGGAGCATGACACTTCAGGACTATGCGACACTCGCAAACTACTATCTCTGCGTCTATATGGTCGGCGCAACGACCGGGCTTCCATATATCAAGACCGTATCACAACCTTTTTCATCCGCGCTTTCACCTTCGTTAACCTTGGAGTATAGTGAACTCCCTAACCAGGATTTTCCGAGCGGGACTGAATACTATCTGTGCCTTTGTGACACCGTGCAGACGACTCTCGGCGGACTCCCCGCCGGTGCAAGATACCTTCCGCTCCCTTACTTTCAAGGATGGTCAGAAGGTGTTTTCACGGGCCGGATTACAAAGCAAACGGGCTACGATATTACATTATCCTTCGATTTGCTTATTGGTGGCAATTCCGCTCCCGTCGCGTCCAGTTTCACGAACCCCGCGCCGCCGACCCCGAACTATTTCAGCCCTCCTCCCTCTCCGGACCCTTATGGCGTTATAGAGAATGAGAATAGGTACTATTTCAACGCTGGCAACAACACGTCTCTCAAGATTCGTTTCAAGATAACTGGAGGTACTGATACGATATACGGGAATAGGATTTATGCAAAACTATCCCCGTCATACTATGGTTCGCCGACCGCAAGGCAAAAGGTGGATGTATATAAGGTCGTGAACGGGACCGTATCACGGATAAACACATCCGAGGCCCTTTCTCAAAACACGGTCTATATCGGTTGCCTGTATAGTGACGTGCTTGTGCTGAATAGCAATAACCAACGCGCCGGAGGTGTTCCCGCAACCTTGACGAAGATTCGTCCGTATCTGGAATTGTTCGACGGGAGCGGAGAGGACTCCGTGAAGATAGGAGGTGTAACCTTTGGTGTGTGCAATCAAGCGTTCTAATACATTATGATTATGAAACTCTACATCATCAACCGGATCGCCGGAATCCTCGCCGGGGTCAAGATAAACAAGATGGAGGACAAGGCCGCGAAGTCCGCTCTGATGCAGAACTACCTCGCCCTGCGGAAATTCCTCAAGTCCGCCCAGGAGGACAAGGGCGAAATCGTCCGCAAATTCCAGGAGGACTGGAAGGACGAACTCGCCGCCGTGGAAGCATACCGCCGGAAGAATAAGCCCGTCGTGGGACATCTGGAGTATCTGGAGGCCGAGAGGGACGCGAACAAGGCGATCTCGGACATCTTTGACCGTGAGGTTGAGCTGGAGATCGTGAAAGTTCCGGAAGGATCCATGTCCAACCCCGAACTGTGGGGAATAGACATCACCCTTGAAGGGATTCCCGGCTCGATTGAGTACTTGAAAGAAAACGGAATCATAGAGTAATGGCAACGACCACGATATATCCTTACGGTTCCCCGGGAACGGCGGTGGGCGGGATGGGCTACATCCTCGTCCAGACGCTCCCGACCGCTTCCTCGGCTACAACAGGCGCTGTATACCTCGTTCCCAATGCGCAGGATTCTTCCATCAAGGATATGTACGTGACCGTCCAAAACGTAGGGGGAGGATATGAGTGGTCGAAGATCGGGACGACCCAGCTCAACCTCTCCGGTTATGCCACTGAGGAATGGGTAGAGGCGAGGGATGTTGATCTGTCCGTCGCAGAGTACGAGGCATTGGTGAACGCGGGGCAGGTTGACCCCGACAAGAGATATTTCGTTGACGAGGAGGAATGATATACAAGGACTCCAAGGCGAAGTCCGCCATAGTGACGAGGCTCAAGGACAAGGTTGCAGTCTATTGGGGATTGGTTCTCAAATGGGCGCAGGCGAGGTCTTGCTACGGCACGGGCATCTGGCTTGAGGCGAAGCCTTGGTTGGACAACGACACTTGGAAAGACAACAAGAGATAGAGTATGGCTGATATCATTGACATAAACGAGGCTTGGGCCGGACATTCGGGACTTGAGGTTGAGACCTTCATCAAGGCTCAATTGACCGCGCTCTCGGCCTCTTTGGGTGGCAAGTTCGGGCATGTGGAGTTCAACTCGCAGACGATGACCATCACCTTCTACGACCAGCCGGGCGGAACAGTCCTCGGCTCGGTGCAGTTGGGCGGTCAGGTCTATACGATTGACATCCAGAGCAACCTATCGAAAGTGTTCTACGTCCTTGCCGATGAAACCACGAAGATGATGACCATCACCCCCTCCACCACGGTGTCCTCTTTCGGGTCGTCATCGCAAGAGCCGTTCCCGGAGCCATACACCTACGTGGTGGCCGTGAACTCCGGTGCTGGTTATGTTGACCGCGTGACCGGGAGCATAACCACTGGGGGAAGTGCCACCTTTGACCTCAAGCCGTATCTCTCAACGGGCGACAACTACATCCGTGTTTCAGTGACAGGAACATCTTCCGGGCAGACGAGAACGACCGTGTTTACGGGAACTCTAACCACCCTCACGATGTCCTGCAACCATGCGTGGCAGAATGTGTGGACGCAGGGGCAGGACTACAACATCACTGGCATCCGATTCTCCGGCAATCTTATCAAGGAACTCCACGTTTCCCTTGACGGGGTGGAGTTGACCCCCATCACCTACTCTGCCAATCAGTCCTACACGACCACGGCCACCTACTACACCATCCCAGCAAGCGCATTCCCGCCCGGTGGTAGTGCAGTCCACTCTGTCAAGTTGTGGATGTCCGCGCATGGTGTCTCCACTCCGCAGATTTCGTTCAATATTATGTGTGTGGCAACCGGAGACACGACCCCGCTCGTGGCTATCAATGCCATCGCAGACAAGGCGTACAACTTCACTTCTGGCATTATCTTCTCCTATGCGGTCTATAATGCCAACAAGGTCGTCGTCGATATGTCTGCCACGCTCAACTCCGTGAATTACGTCGTGGCCACGAACATTCAAGCGATTGACCGTGAGGATGGCGTTCAGTATCCGTTCGCATATTCCCTTGAAGTTGACACCGGAGCGAACGAAACGAAACTCGGCTCTCTCGGCATATCCGCAAAGGCATACCAGAACAACACGGAGGGCGTGACCGCAACGGCGTCCACCATCTTTGACAACACCTACTCCTACCTTGCCACTCCTGGTGCATTGTTCTACCTCAATGCGGCAACTCGCTCCAACGGAACTGCAAACCGCGAGGTCATCGTGAACGAGGCTGGGGCATCGGAGAACTTTGCCGAAACCTACTCTGCCGTGTGGTCTGGACTCTCCTGGTACAACGACGGTTGGGGGAGCGATAATACCCAGCCGCCTCTCGGCCCGGTTAAGGCGCTCTCAATCCCAGCCGGGTGTTCCGTGACCGTGACCGATTTGAAGCCTTTGAGCCTCATCTCGGCATACGACGGCTTGACGATTGAGATGATGCTACAATGCGGCTCTCCGTCAGACTATTCCGAGCCTGTGTTCTCCATCTCCTCCGGCGGCTCAACCCCTCTCGGTATTCTCATCTACCCTACGAAGATTGTTGTGTGGGGTAGTTCCGAGCGGGATGAGGATTACCAGACCGTGAACTTCTCGGAGAACACGATGACGCACATCTGCATCACCATCCTCAAGAAATACGAGGGGGCAAGCGGCAAGAACCTCTGCTCGGTGTACGTCAACGGCATCTCCAACGTCAACTTCGCCTTTGACGGAAACACCTCCTTCGGCAACGGAAGCCTTACCATCGGACAGGCTCACACGGATGCGTACCTTTACAAGATGAGGGTGTACGGCGTCGCCCTTGAATCCGGCGCTGTGTTCAACAACTTCCTCAACTGCATCGTGGACGGAATCGAGTACAATCGCTCAACTCTGAATGCGAAGAACGACATCCTCCTCGGTAGCGCGGTTGACTATGACCTCGTGAAGCGAGCGGGGTTCAACACTATGGTAGTCATTACCCCTCACGATGAGGCCATTCCGAGTGTGGACAACAAGGTAACGATTGACGGGTGTATCGTCCGCTTTGAGTATGCTGGTCAGCCTACTAAGAACGCAACGGTTGGCAACGTGTCTATGGACGGACAGGGTACGACCTCCAAGAAATACTTCCGGTGGAACCTTCGGTGGAAAACCGGGAGCAGCACTACCTGGGTGATGGGAGACGGGACTACCCTCCCCAACGGAAAGGAGGGTCGGATGATTAACGATACCACCTATGTGAAGGTCGACCGCATCACGGCGAAGAAGAACATCGCATCCTCCCCGCAGGGTCACAAGATGGGAATGACCGGACTCTACAACGACCTTTACCACCAAATCGGTCTCAACTCCGAGTTGCCCGACCCGGACTACCGCGTGGCTGTCTATCAGTTCCCGTTCGTGGGATTCCAGTACAACTCCGCAAACCAGAGTTACGAGTTCATCGGCATCTACACCTGCGGCCCGGACAAGGGTTCTAAAGTGACTTTCGGCTACATCAAGAGCCAATACCCGGATTGCCTCTCCATTGAAGGCCCGAACCACGCTCCGAGGGGGACGCGATTCCTCTGCCCATGGGTTGACGTGGCATACAGTCCGGATGACGAAACCCTTACCTTCGGCGGTGAGGAAGGCTGGGATTGCGACTATGTGAAGTACGAGACCAGCACGGAGGGTACGCAGTCCGACTGGGACAACATCCTTGCCCTCTATAACACGGAGTGGCAACCCGCATACAACTGCGTCTACGACAACTCCCCGTACCTCGCATCCTACCAGGAGGTCATCAACGGCCTCGCCAATCCGAGCATTACCACCCTTGCAGACCTTCTCACCGTCGGTAACGCTGGAGCTGTCAAGGATGGTCGCACGAATGGGATGATTATCAAGAACGAGTTCATCGCTTTCTACGACTCATCCTACGACCTCTATTTTTACCGCAGAAGCACCGGAAAGTACGAGAAACTTCCCGCATCCTATGCCGGCAAGAAGAACGCACTTACCGACCTCTCGACCTACCTGTCTGCAATCGGGGCAAGCACGTCATCCCCGACCACGGCACAGATTATACAGGCGAGAGGAGCGAGGTTCAAGGCCACGATGGGGAACTATTTCTCCGTGAACCAGACGCTCTACCATTATTGCTTCTGTCTGCTCTTCGCCGTGACCGATAACTATGCGAAGAACTCCTACCCGTTCAAGTTCCAAAAACTCTCATCCACGGGTGCGGGCAACCGCTGGGGGTGGCGGCAGGATGACCTTGACTCCGTGTTGATGACCGACAACAACGGTACGAACACGAAGCCGTATTCCGTGGAGCATCTGGACACCTTTGACAACGTGCAGATATTCCAGGGGGGGGATGCGGCCCTGTGGGTGCTTATCAAGAACAACTACGAGGAGGAATGCCGGACGATGATGGGACAGATTGCATCTGCGGCCACGGATCTCGCAACGCAACTCGGAATCGCTGGCAGCGGTGCGCATCGCAGCCTTTTCAATCTCGTCTCCTACCACTGTTGGGAACACTCATCCAAGTATTTCCCCGCAACGGCATACGAGGCAGACCGTCGTTGGTCTTACATTGAGCCGTGGTTGCTTGCCGGGCAGATGAAACCGAACGGGGAAACCTACCCGGACACCTACAACGGTGTCTATCCGCTTACGCAGGCTCTCGGCGACCAGTTGCAGGGGGAGAAACTCTGGGTGGAGCGGAGAATAGCCTATATGTTCTCCAAGTACCACATCGGAGCATTCCACGGAACGGACACCGGGATGAACGCCATCGTGTTCACGCTTGCGGAGGCTTTCACTTTCCGCCTCACCCCGGCCATTGACCTCTATCCAGTTGTATCTCTCGTTGAGGACGATGTGGTCGGCAGGCGCACCCCGGCTGGGGAATATGATGACCTTACCATCTCCACCTCCGGCGACTCCAACAACTCCATCCACGGTGGCGATTGGTTGGCATCCCTCGGAGACCTCTCGCAGATGAAACTGACTTCTCGCGGCGGTTCATCCTCCATACCGTTCTCCATTACCGGAGCGAGATTACAGGTACTCAAGATTGGCGGCGAAGGAACCGTGCTATTCAACGCGACGGTGTTCGGCGTGACTTCTCCGACCCTTGTGGAACTGGACGCTCGTAACACGGCGTCTATCACGAACACGGTAGACCTGCTCGGATGCCCACGCCTGCGTAGAGTCCTCTTTGAAGGCTCCGGGGCGGCTGGCCTGTACCTCCCGGTCGGCGCGAAACTGACGGAGGTGTCATTCCCGGCGGCGGCCACTACTGTGTTCATGCACTCCCTGCCGTTCTTGGAAAATGAGGGGCTTACGCTACCCGCACTTGCCGGTATCGTGAACCTTTACATCAACAACTGCGCTCTGCTCAATCCATTCGCTATCGTAGCATCCATTCTCGCCGAGGAGAACAACTCTCTCGCCTATGCCACACTTATTTGGAGCGGAATCTTGCAGTGGACTGGCGTAAGCATGCTTGTGGCTCTCGCGAATATTGCAGGTCGTGTCACTTATGAGAATAACACGCCAGGGACTCAATCCGGAAAACCGGATGTAGAGGGGACTGTTCAGATGGACGGCATCTACGCGGACGAGTTCGACTCCTTGCAGATAGTCTCGGAGGAGACTTACCAGTCCACGCTAAAGAAAGGATTGTCCGACTTGTTTGGAACGAACTTCTATATCATCTATGACCCTAACCAACTCGGCATCCGGTTCGTTGACCCCGCTGTCGAGGCTGTTTGCCTTGGCCATTGGGACACGAATGGGGATGGCGTGTTGAGTACTGTAGAAGCAAGAGTGGTTACGAACCTCTCCACTTATTTCCGTGGCAATACCGAGATAACGAGTTTTGACGAGTTGCGGTTTTTCACCGGGCTGACGAGCATTTACGGAAATAACTCTGCCGACAATCCGGGAGCATTTGGTGGATGTACGAATCTTGTTTCTATCACTTTCCCTACATCGTTGGCGAGCATAGGTTATTATGCCTTCTACAACTGCTCGAAACTTGCAGGAAGTTTTAACATCCCTAATGTTACTTTAGGCCAACACGCTTTCAGAAACTGCGCCAAAATCAAAGACCTTGTTGCTAAAACAACTAACTCAAATAGTATCGCGGGAGCTGGTGATGGAACCGGAACAGTCAAGTTAATTGGGAATGTCACTTTGCAATCCAGGAACGGTGTTCCTTCGCCGCGGTTTGTTCACTATATCATACAAGGAAATGTAACCTGCCAGAGTTCATGTTTCCTTTTCTCAAATAGCATCGGAAAAAGCGTCCGCATTAGTGGGAATATGGTCGGCGCTGGATTTAGCCTTTTCTATACGTCCGGGACGAGTAATTTGGAGTTCCTTGAATTGATGGGGCGGGTAACGAGCGGCAACCTTTTCTATCAAGCGCAAACGCTGAAAAGTGGAGGAATCCTTCATCTTGGATATGCTGGGATAGCAGTTCCAACGTCTCGCATAAGTACAAATTTGAGTGGCGCACTTAACCCTATATCCAAGATTTATGTCGGCCCAGGAGAGTCGCAAGCAGGAGACCAAGCTGTCCTTGATGAATACCTTGCCGACACGGATTGGGCGGCTTACTCTGCGAAGTTAGACACCTGGTGGAACTACTGCCATTCTGATAATGCTAACCCTGACTATGTGAGCTCTCCTTTCGATGAATAACCATTTAACAGATACTATTATGGACGTTAAGACATTTTGCAAGCGTTTCATGCTTTGGACTGCGGTCATCGTGGCCGTGGTGATGCTCGTTATCGGGCTTTGTTTCGGTAAGGTGATTGAGGAGAACCTGTTCTTGGAGGTGGCGAAATGGGTTGTGATGACGCTCTTCCTCATCGGAATCTTCGAGGTGTTCGCGTACACCTTGAGCCAGTTCTTCTACCACGGTTCCCGCTGGGACCCTACGAGTGAGAAGTACAAGGAACTCCATAAGAGCGACAAGAAGAAATGAAGTACCGAATCCTATCCGACCGCGTAAAGCTGCTTGACTCCTACCTCGTCTCCAAGAAGAAGATGGGGCTGGAGCTGCAGTCCATCCGCAACCTTCATCCGGCCTGCCCGCTATGGCAAAGGAGTGAGGGCTCTCTCAAACGGGAGTGGGCCTCTCACAATCTCGCCAACAGTCTTGGCATCCGGCGTAATAAGACCAAGGACTGTGACTTGAACTACATACCGAAATGGTATCATAATCTCGCCTACGGGGTGGTCGGAACGATTGCCCTATGGGTGATTAAATAAGACCGATATGGAGAACATTATGCCCTACATCATCCAAGTCGGGGAACTCGTTGGAGCTGCCGTGCTCGGCGGTTGGATTTCCCGCATCCTTACTATCCGTTCCCGCGTCCGGCAGGAGAAGGCCGGCGCGGCGAAGGCCGAGACGGAGGTCAAGGCCGACCAGATAGAGAACATCGAGAAGCTCGTGGAAAAAGTGTACAAGCCGACGATCGAGACGCTCACCAACCAGGTGAACGAGCTCCGCAGGAAGGTCGACTCCCTGGAGAGGGAGAACGGCCAGCTCCGGGCCGCCCTCAAGGACCTCCAGGCGGAGACGGAACCGGCGAGATCTGACGGCCGCGGGCAGAACGGCAAGACGCAGCCCAGGAATGCGAGCGGACGCTTCGTCCGGAAGGAGGACAGCCATGAAGATTAAGGTGGAGCGCCGGTGGCCCAAGCCCACCTACACCATCGGCCGCCTGTACATCGACGGGTTGTACTACTGCAACACCCTGGAAGACCGTGACCGCGGGCTCGTTCAGACGCAGAGCAAGGACTACATCAAAGCGCACAAGGTCTATGGCGAGACGGCGATCCCGAAGGGCACCTACGGGGTGGCGCTGAACGTCACCAGCCCGAAGTACGCCGCCGTGTCCTGGTACTGGCAGCTCTGCAGGGGGAAGATGCCACGGCTCCTGAATGTACCTGGCTTCGAGGGTATCCTCGTTCATCCAGGCAATACTGCTCTTGACACCCTCGGCTGTATCTTAGTGGGGAAGAATACAAAGGTTGGACAACTGACCGAGAGCAAGGCAACTTTCAAGGCCATTTACAAGATATTAAAAGCAGCGGCTGACCGAGGCGAAGAAATTACAATTGAAATCAACTAAGCATAGGACACCGGGACGGCCTTGCCTATCCCTATTCATTCATCTTTCGGCCTACCGGTGTCCTTTTGAAAAGACATGCAGACAATCATCAACATTATCCTGTACATCTGGCAGCTCCCGCAGAACCTGCTCGGGCTTCTGCTCCTGGCCATCTATGGGCGCGTCATTCCCATCGACTTCCGGGGAGACGGCTGGAGGAGCCGCCTTCCGTCCTCGATGTTCTACTTCATCGAAGGTTCCCCAGGCGGGATCTCCCTCGGCCGGTATATCCTTGTCTCCGGACGCAACTTTACGGATAGCAAGGTTTGGTACCACGAGCGCGGACACTCCATCCAAAGCATGATCCTCGGTCCGCTGTACCTGTTCGTGGTGGGCCTTCCGTCCCTGCTCTGGGCCGCCTGGTGGAACCCGAAGAGATCCATGGACTACTACTGGTTCTATACTGAAAGCCTGGCCGACAAGCTTGGAGGGGTCGAAAGATGATGACGGGACGTCAACATCGCAGCCGGCCGCCGTGGACACTTCAGTATACGATTCTTTTCATGGCAATTCTATTCGCCGCGTCCGGCTGCGCCCTCCTTCGCCAGCGCGAGAAGGTCGTCATCAAGACGGAGACGGTCACGGTCACGGAATACCGCGACAGTACAGCCTGGCGCGACACGACCATCTATGTTTCCATCCCGCTGGAGGCCGACCAGGCCATCGTCCATATCGGGGACACTTCGCATCGAGAAACGTCGATAGCAGAATCCAATGCATGGGTTGGCCACGATGGGTTTCTGCACCATACCCTGAACAACAAACCCAGGAAGTTAGCTTATCAGATATCGCTGCCGGAGCGTTATCTTGTAAGCTCTGTCCGAAACACCAATGAAAAGGCGCATGTCATAACCAGGGAAGTTGAGAGGGAACTGAATCCATGGCAACGTTTCCGGATCGGCGCATTCTGGTGGCTGCTGGCGCTTGCTGCAGCTGAAGCCTTTTGGATCTTTAGAAAACCGCTACTGAAGCTTCTTCATCCGTAGGATGTCTACTCCCTTGAGCTCGGCATTTGCTGCCGGGCTCTTTCCGACATAGATGGCCGTCATGGCCACGCTGGAATGATCCGCCTGCTGTTGGACAAAAGAGATGGGAACGCCGTCGCCCAGCATATTCGTGATTCCGGTATCTTTCAATGAGTAAAACTGCAGATCGTCTCCAAAGCCACAGCCTGGCCGGACGAAGAACCTCCAGTAGTCGGCGATCCTTTGTCCGATAGTCGGCTTCGTTCCGGGCGTGAACCGATACTTCTCCAACCGATGACTGCCGAACAGGTACAGGTCCGGATTAGATAGATCCAAGGCCAGCATGAATGGCATCATCGTATCAGGAATTGTCCGGACGGAATCCTTTCCGTTCTTGGCTATCTCTCCGCTTACCCTCACAGCCTGGCCGTTCAGGTCGATGTCCTCGCAGCGCAACAGCGCAATCTCTTTCGGACGCATGAAGCAGCAATAGCAAAACAGGCAGATTGCCAAGTATTCAGGATTCTTTTCCTGGAGAAAAGCCACCAGGGTGGCCAGCTCTGCCGGCTTCAGTAAACGACGTTTTTTGTTTACCCCTTTCTTGTGCTTTTTGTCAATGCCATCAAAGGGATTCCCCGCGATGTATCCTTTCTTGACCATCCAGCCGAATAAACCGCTGAAGAACCTGACGTAATTGTTATAGGTGATAACCGATACGTCCTCTCTGTCGTCCATGTCATTCATGAAGGCGACGGCAACATCCTTCGTTACGAGATTCGCTGGTGACAATGCCGAGAATCCATGCTCTCCCAGCCATTCCCGCAGAACACCGATAAACGATCGATAGGACCGCATCGAGTTGGGACGCATCTCTTTTCCTTTAACCTTCAGGTATTCTTCCAAGGCGGTAAACAGAGGTACTCCAGCCCTGGGGGCTACGCTCTCGATAAGCGGGTTCCAACCAAGCGCCAGTCGGTTGTTGATCTCGCCCATTATCGCCCTAGCGAGGGCCAGATTCTCCTTCTTTGTGCGGTACCGGTTTACCTTGATACGCCGCCTTTGAAGCTTCCCTGTCACGGGAGATTTGACATAGAAATACACGAACCATACCTTGCCCTGACAAAGTTTAGCAGGCAGATAATCAATACCTTGGATGGGTTGGCGCAAAAACATTTTTTTTTCTTTGCACAACTCCACAAGGGCGTCATACAAAAGAAAATTTCCTTGTCCCGATTTTGTCCCGTTTAGGGAAGAAAAACACCGTAACTTATTGCTATTTTGTGTGTTACGGGGATATGGTTGAGATGTAGAGATTCGAACTCTAACTAAGGGAACCAAAATCCCTGGTGCTACCATTACACCACATCTCAATTCCGTCTCGCAAAGATAGGGCTTTTTCCCCAATAATCAAAACTCGAGGTACCGGTGGAGCACGATGCCGCCAGGGCCGAGTTGCATCACGTACGGGAGGGCGGACAGGTCGAAGGTGTCCAGCAGCCGGCGCGCCTCGTCAGGACGGTCGGTGAAGAGGGCGTCCATGTCCATGAGAAGGACCTTCGAACCCTGGCCCGCCAGCCGGCGGGCGGCGGCGAGGGTTTCCTCACAGCGGCCGCAACCCTGCGTATAGAAAACGAGGTAATCGGCCTTGCGAAGGGAGAATGTGCCCTTTTTCGCGGCTTTCCGCAGCAGGCAGGGCTTCCGCAACATTTCCCCGGAGACCTTCCAGTCAGGAACGGCCAAACCCACCGGAGTACGTTCCAGGAGGTCCTTCATCGTCCGGGCCAGGGAAATGACCTGCGCCGTATCCTCCGGGGCGGTCCACACGTCACCGGCATCCAGGATGTACTTGTCGATGAAGAGTTTCGTTCCCTCCTTCCAAGTCTCTCCCGTCCGGGAAGATAGGTAGTAAAGGAGGTCGCCTTCCATCTGCTTATAGGAGTCCACCGATCCTTCTCCATAGGTCCGTTCGGCCACATAGGCAGCGACGTCCAGGATGTCGGAGGGCTTCAGGTCCTCCCCGTAACCGGCGAAAACCTTCTCGAAGACCGACATTCCTTCGCGGGTCCCATAGACATAACTGTCCTTACCGGAAAACTTTTCCACGAGGAGTTGGAGAGCCGGTGTATCGATTGCGCGGCCGACGATCTTCCCGTCCGGGCCGACAAGGAACATCCGGGGTGTCTGAAGGACGCCGTATTTCCGCTGGTAATCGGATTCGAATTCCGGATCCCAGAGATGGAGCATCCCCGGCACCGCCAGCGAAGCGGAACGGTATTCCTCCCAGGATTCGGCGTCATCGCCTACATAGACGGCAGCGGCCGTCAAGGGGAAATCCGTCTCCTTCAAGAACTTGGACAAACGCGGCGTCTCGATCCGGCAGGTGGAGCAAGAAGTATCGTAGAAATAGATGACCGTATAGCGGCCGTCGAACGGAACGGTGACCTCCTCCCCCATTGGATCCTGCAGGGTGAGCGCCGGCGCATCGGCTCCCAGGAGGGCCTGCCGGTTGAACTCCGCGAACACCTTGGCATTCAACAGGTCCAGTTCGGCGTGCATGGCCACGCGACCCGGGATGAACCAGGTGTCAGCCACATGGACAGCCACCCCGTCCTCCCCCATGATTTTGGAATTCAGGTAATGGTCGTAGATTTTCAGCGCGACGAACTGCCGGACGAGCGAGTCCTGGCAGGACTCGATGAGGAAGTCGCACTCCGCATTCTGGACGGACAGCGGTTCCCCCGCCAAAGCGGCGAAGTACTCCTCCAACTTGGCGCCCAGGGCGTCGAAACGGTCGTCCTGCGCCCGGAGCATGAAGGCGGCAAAAAGGGCAGCCAGGGCCGTCAACAGCCGTTTCATAACTCTACACCCTCGGGGATGAAGGCGGAATAGTCGCCGTGGTGCTTGAGGATGTCGCGGACGGCGCTCGAGGAGATATGGGCAAACTCCTGGGCCGTCGGGATGATGATGGTCTCGATGTCCGGGGCCAGCCGGCGGTTCGCGTCCGCGATGGAGCGCTCGGTTTCGAAGTCAATCATGTTACGGACGCCGCGCACGATATGGCGGATACCCAGTTCGCGGCAAGTGTCGATGGTGAGGTTGTCATACTGGATGACAGACACGCCCTCGAGCCCCTCCGTCGCCTGCCGGATGATCGACAGGCGCTTGTCCATGTCGAAGAACCCGCGCTTGTCCTGGTTGATACCCACAGCGACGACGACCTCGTCGAACATCGTGAGTGCACGCTTGAGGATATTCAGATGGCCGGCCGTGAACGGGTCGAACGAGCCGGGGAAAAGAGCCTTTGTTTTCATAACTGCCAATCGATGGGAGTTTTACCCTCGGAAACGAGGATCTGGTTGGTCTTGGAAAAATGGCGGCAGCCAAAGAAGGCGCCGCGGGCCAGCGGCGAGGGATGCGCCGCCGTGAGGACATGGTGCCGGGAGGTATCCACCAGGGCGGCCTTCTCCTGGGCAAAACGCCCCCAGAGAAGGAAAACCACCCCCTCGCAGCGGTCGGAGACCGTCCGGATCACCGCATCGGTGAATTCCTGCCAGCCGATGCGGCTGTGCGAGGTGGGCATGCCCGCCTGCACGGTCAGGACCGAGTTCAGCAGGAGGACCCCCTGCCGGGCCCAGGGTTCCAGGTCCGGGCTGCCGCTCATGGGAATGCCCAGGTCCGTATGGATCTCGGCGAAGATGTTCTTCAGGGAAGGCGGCGCCGGAACACCCTTCGGGACGGAGAAACACAAGCCCATCGCCTGACCCGGTCCGTGATACGGATCCTGTCCCAGGATGACGACCTTCACCTCCGGGAGCGGCGTCAGTTCAAAGGCCTTGAAAATGCGGCTGCCGGGAGGGTAAATCACCTTCCCGGCCGCTTTCTCTCCATGGAGGAACTGCACGAGGGAGGCGAAATACGGTTTGTCGAATTCGTCCCTGAGGGCTTCCTTCCAGGTGGGTTCTATCTTTACGTCCATTTAAAAGATGGCTTCGATGACTTCGGCGATGTCTTTCACATACACAAAGGTAAGACCTTTTACGTAAATTTCCTTGATGTCCTCGATATCTTTGCGGTTCTCCTCCGAAATGACGATGGTCCGGACCCCGGCGCGCTTGGCGGCGAGGATCTTTTCCTTGATGCCGCCCACGGGAAGGACACGGCCGCGGAGGGTCATCTCACCTGTCATGGCGATGCCGCTCTTCAGGGCCTGTCCCCGGAGGGCCGAGACCATCGAACTCACCATCGTGATGCCGGCGGAAGGGCCGTCCTTCGGAACCGCGCCTTCGGGGACATGGACATGGATGTCCTTCGCCATGAACTCGTCCGTGGTCATCTGCGCCAGTTCCGGATGGGCCTTGATGTACTGCCAGGCGATCTGGGCCGATTCCTTCATCACGTCGCCGAGGTTGCCGGTCATGGACAGGACACCCTTGCCCTTGGACACGGAACTTTCCACGAAGAGGATCTCTCCGCCGAGTTCGGTCCAGGCGAGGCCGGTCACGACGCCGGGCGCCTCGTTGCCCTGCTGCTTGTCATGGAAGGCCGTGGGGAGTCCCAGGTATTCCTTCAGATGCTCCGGCTTCACGACGTGCGGATACTCCTCGCCGAGGGCGATCTTCTTCGCCGTCACGCGGGCGATCTTCGCGATCTGCTTCTCCAGGCCGCGGACACCGGACTCATGCGTATATTCGTCGATGATGGCGGCGAGGCAGTCGCGGTCCAATTCCAGTTCGTCCCGCTTCAGGCCATGCTCTTCCAGTTGCTTGGGCACCAGGTAGTTCCGGGCGATCTCGAGTTTCTCCTCCGCCAGGTAACCCGTGACGTTGATCATCTCCATCCGGTCCTTCAGGGCCGGCTGGATGGTGGAGATCCCGTTCGCCGTAGTGATGAACAGGACGTTCGACAGGTCGTAGTCGATGTCCAGGTAGTTGTCGTGGAAGGTTCCGTTCTGCTCCGGGTCCAGGGCTTCCAGCAGGGCGCTGGAAGGGTCGCCCTTGAAATCGGAGGAGAGTTTGTCGATCTCGTCCAGGACGATGACCGGATTCGAGGTCCCGGCCCGCTGGATTCCATTCAGGATCCGGCCCGGAAGCGCGCCCACATAGGTTTTCCGGTGGCCGCGGATTTCCGCCTCGTCGTGCATGCCGCCGAGGGAGATCCGGACGTACTTGCGTCCGAGCGCCCTGGCGACGGACTTGCCGAGGGAGGTCTTCCCCACCCCGGGAGGGCCGTACAGGCACAGGATCGGCGACTTCATGTTCCCCTTGAGTTTGAGGACGGCGAGATACTCGATGATACGGTCCTTCACCTGGTCCAGTCCGTAATGGTCCTCGTCCAGGACCTCCTGGGCATGCCTGAGGTCCAGGTTATCCTCCGACATCTCGCCCCAGGGCAGGTCCAGCATGAACTGGATGTAGTTGTACTGGATGCTGTAGTCCGGGGTGGAAGGGTTGTACTTCTCCAGGCGGGCCATTTCCTTGTCGAAGATGGCGCGCACCTCCTTGGACCACTTCTTCTCGTCGGCCCGGGCGCGGAACTTGGCGAAATCCTCCTCCTCGTCCATGCCCAGTTCCTCCTGGATGGTGCGGAGTTGGTTGTTCAGGTAGTATTCGCGCTGCTGCTGGTCGATGTCGCTCTTGACCTTCTGGTTGATCTCCTGCTTGATCTGGAGAAGTTGCACCTGGGTGTCCAGGACCTTCAGCAGTTCCAGTCCCCGTTCCTGCAGGCTGTCGATTTCCAGCAGATGCACACGGTCGTAGAAGTTCTCCACTTCGATGGTCGTCGCGATGAAGTTCACGAGGAAGGTGAAATTGTCGATGGACTTGAGGGCACCCACGGCCTCCTTCGGTGCGAAGGAGGAAGCGTGCACGACCTCGGCGGCGCGCTCCTTGAGGGCGTCGGAGAGGACGGAGATTTCCTTGTCGTCGGAGCGCGGGGAGATGTCTTCCAAATATTGTACGCGCGCGACGATATAGGGTTCATAGCTCAGGACGGAATCCACGGCGATCCGCTTGAACCCCTGCAGGATGGCGGTCAGGGAGCCGTCCGGCATTTCCAGGGTCTTGAGCACCTTGCACACGGTTCCGCACCCGAACAGGTCCTTCGCCTCGGGTTCCTCCACCGTCACATCCGTCTGGGGAACGGCGCCCAGGATACCGTCCTGCGCCTCCACGTCCCGGATGACCCGGATGGATTTCTCCCGGCCGATGGTCACGGGGAACACCGTCCCCGGGAAGATCACGGCATTGCGGAGGGCCAGGATCGGGAGGGCGTCCCTGAGCTCGGACTCGTCGAGTTTCAGGAGGGAGGAATCCCCGATGACAGGCATGATATTCACTTCTACGCCCGAATGCGGGCTCATCTCATTGAAATCTTTCATTCTGCGGTCAAAAATAGCAGGATATGACAAATTGTCATACCCGGGCGGATTGTTTTTCCGCCGGGATATATTGTCAATCTCCGTGCCAAGGACACAAATATCAGAAAATTAAACCTATCCCTTTGATTTTTGAAAATTTAACCCTAATTTTGCAGACCAATTGCTTAGACGACTGAAAAACATTTTTAAACCCTATTTACTATGACTAAAGCAGATATCGTCAACGAAATTGCCAAGTCCACCGGCATCGAGAAGATCCAGGTCATGAGCGTGGTCGAGGAGTTCACCAAGGTGGTGAAGGCTTCCATCATCGCCGGCGAGCCCGTGTATCTCCGTGGTTTCGGCAGCTTCATCATCAAGCACCGCGCCGAGAAGGCCGCCCGCAACATCACCCGCAAGCAGACCATGACCATCCCGGCCCACGACATTCCCGCCTTCAAGCCGGCCAAGGTCTTCGTCAACGCCGTGAAGGAGAAATAAACCATTAACTATTTTATATTATGCCTAGCGGTAAGAAAAGAAAAAGACATAAAATGGCGACGCACAAGCGTAAAAAGCGCTTGCGCAAGAATCGGCACAAGAAGAAGTAAGCACTTCTTCCGCGTGTCTGCCATTTTAGCAGTCTGCTGAAAGCAAAGGGCTCGCCGGAGGTTCCGGAAGCCCTTTTGTCTTACGTCCAAACCCAAATTTCCTGATGGAGTCTGAAAAACCCGACAAGGACCTGATCGTCGACGTAACGTCGACGGAAGTACACATCGCCCTGATGGAGAATCACCGGCTGATCGAGTACAACACGGAGTCCAGCATTGGGAACAAGTTCACCGTAGGAGACGTTCACCTGGGAAAGGTGAAAAAGATCCTCCCGAACCTCAATGCTGCCTTCGTGGATATCGGGGACAAGAAGGAAGCCTTCATCCACTATCTGGACCTGGGACTCTACTTTTCGGCCTTCGACCGGTTCGTCAAGGAGTCCAACCAGAACACGAATCTCCCGGACCTGTATTCCCGGATCGAACTCGGAGAGCCCCTTCCCAAGGAGGGCCGCATCGAGTCCATCCTGAAACCCGGCCAGATGATCGTCGCCCAGATCGTGAAAGAACCCATATCCACGAAGGGTTCACGACTGACTGCGGAAATTTCGCTTGCAGGACGCAACATTGTCCTTCTCCCCTTCGCCGAGAAAGTGTCGATCTCCTCGAAGATCGCCGCCAAGGAGGAGAAACGTAGACTCGAAACACTTGTCAGGAGCATCCTCCCCAAGAATTACGGGGCCATCATCCGCACTGCGGCCGAAGGAAAGAACGCGGCCACCCTGGTGGGAGAGACCAAGGCCCTCATCGAGAAATGGGAGAGTTCCTGGAAGAAGATCGCCCGCAACAAGAATGTCCAACTGCTCTTCACCGAGTACAGCAAGACCACGACGGTCCTTCGGGACCTGCTGAACGACTCGTTCTCCAACATCTGGATCAATGACGAGAAGGTGTGCGACGAAGCCCGGAAATACATTGCACTCATCGCTCCCGAACAGGAAAAGATCGTGCACCTGTACGAAGGCAAGCAGCCCATCTACGACCACTTCGAGGTCACCCGCCAGATCAAGAGTTCCTTCGGCAAGGTGGTTCCGATGCGTCAGGGGGCCTATCTTGTGATCGAGACGACTGAAGCGCTGAACGTGATCGACGTGAACAGCGGCATCCGCACCAAGACCTCCGACCAGGAAGAGAACTCCTTCGAGGTCAACAAGATCGCCGCAGAAGAGATCGCACGGCAACTCCGGCTCCGGGACATGGGAGGGATCGTCATCGTGGATTTCATCGACATGGAATCCAATGACCACAAGAACGCCCTCTTCAAATACATGCAGGAGCTGATGGAAGATGACAGGGCCAAGCACAACGTGCTGCCGCTCACGAAGTTCGGGCTGATGCAGATCACCCGGCAGCGGATCCGCCCGGTGACGGAGATCAATACGATGGAACAGTGCCCCGTGTGCCACGGTACCGGGAAGATCCACTCCTCCGTCGTGATTGACGAAGAGATCGAAAGGAAGATCGCCTACTACGTCATCGAGAAAGGCTACAAGACCCTGACCCTCAAGACCAGTCCGATCCTGGGCGCCTACCTCAAGCGGGGATTGTTCAATTCCTTCCTGAACAAGTGGAAGAAACACTACAAGGTCAAGTTGGACCTCGAGGAAGTCACCGACTTCTCGGTCCTGCAACACGAATTGTTTAACGAAAAAAAGGAGAAGCTCGATTGAGCTCCTCCTTTTTTATGATTATTCCGCTTTCTCCAACCTTGCCAACCCTTCCAGGAGGGAGGCGCCGGAGGTTTGGGCTCCCATGGAGGGGGTGCCGTCGGTGAAGGTGGCACCCCAGAAGTAATCGCAGTACATCCGCGGGTAGCGGTCACGGTCCAGGTGCCTGTCCAGCAGTTTGGCATTGACCTGGAGCTTTTCCCTGATCGTCTGGGCCGTACGGCTGTCGGCCTTGTCATCCAGCACGTAGTTCACGGCATAGGGAATCAGGACGGCCTTGAAGAGACTCTGGTCCATGTTCGTTCCCTCATGGCGGAGAGCGCCGGTGGCGCCGTCCGTGCAGCGGTTGCTGGTGAAGGCGTACTTGAGGACGGCTCCCGCCTTGGCCATGTAGGCGCTTTCGCCCGTAATGTGGTACAGGCGGCGGCATGCCTCGCCGAAGGTGCCCTGCGTATAGGTAAGCGGCGGTTCTTCCACGCGTTCCTCATCCGGCATGTTGGCGATGTTGTAAGCATACAGCGTCTTTGCGATATCCAGGTAATCAGCCACTTTATAGGCCTCATACAGTTTCGCGGCCACCAGGCAGGAAGGGGCGTTGGTACAGGCGTTCAGGTTCGCCTTGTCCTCGTCGTGGTTCGTCCAGGGAAGTCCGGTTCCCTTGGCGGTGGTGATATGGCGCGGCCAGATGTACCGGTCGAAGACCTCCCGGGCGGTGTCCCGGTACTTCGTATCCCCGGACACTTCCGTGATCCGGATGAGCGTCAGGCAGATCCAGGCCATGTCGTCGGTATAGTCGTTGAAAAAGCCGCCGTAGGTTCCCTCGCCCCGGTAGGTCCGGTTGTAGTTGTTGGCATAGTTCGTAAACCATTTGTCGGCATATCCCAGATAGAGGGAGCTGCGGGAAGGATCCGACTCCTTCAGGCGCTCCGCCGCATACAGGAGCACGTCCAGGGCATGGGCCTGCTGCCAGTAGATATAGGTCGTGGAACGCTCGATGTCGTTCGGCGTGGACCAGAAGGTTCCGGTATTCTTGTCCAGGAAATTGGCAACCAGTACGTTCGTGCAGGAATCGGCCAGAGCCGCCCAGTGGGGCGTCGCAGGCGTTACCGGCGTAACGGGCGTGACGTTGCCGTTCCCGTTGCCGTTCACCGGCTCCACTTTCTCCATGGCGGGGTCGGAACAGGCCGCAAGGGCCAGCGCCGCAAAGATCGTATAAAGCATCTTCTCCATGATTTTCAAGGGATTATCGGGAAACGGGCGGCCGGGAGGCATTCCAGCAGTCGGAAGGCTCCGTACCCATAGTCAGGACCAATTCCCCGCCCTGGAAGACATCCTTCCGGTACAGCCAGTTTTCATTCAGGGGCTTGCCGTTGAAGGTCGCGCCCTGGACATAATAGGCATCCGGCGCATTACCCACGGTCTTGATTACCAGTTTCTTTCCGGAAGCGTTGAGCGGACTCAGATGGACGGTGATTTCATCGAAAGCCGGGCTGCCCAGCTGGAACGTCGGCTCCGCGGGAGCGCCGCCCTGGACATCGAAGAGGCCCATCGTGGACATCACATACCAGGCGCCGAGCTGGCCCTGATCCTCGTCCTGTCCGTAGCCGTAGCCGTGCTCGCCGTCCGTACCGTAGAACTCGTCGCAGATCAGGCGCACCCACTTCTGGGTGAGGTACGGCTTTCCGGAGAAGTTGAACAGCCAGGGCTCGTGCAGGCAGGGCTGGTTGCCATGGTTATAAGGGCTGTTGATGCCGGAGAAGGCATACGTGGTCTTCCCGCCGCCGAAAATGCTCTTGCGAGCCTCGGTGAAGATGCCGTCAAGGCGCTCGTTGAACACGTCTTCGCCCAGCCGGGCGATGAGCGAATCCGGATGCTGCGGCACGAAGAAGGTGTACTGCACGGCATTTCCCTCCTGGAAGCCCCGCCAGGACTCCAGCGGATCGAAGTTGTCGATGAAAGCGCCACCGGGAACGCGCGGGCGCACCAGTTTGAGCGAATCGTCGAAGACTTTCGCCCAGCCGTCTGACAGGTCCATCAGGCGGTGGTAATCCTCCTCATGGCCCAACTGTTTGGCGAGTTGCGCCGTCGCATAGGCGCTGAAACTGTATTCCAGCGTATGGGAGACGGAGAACGTGGCGCCGCCGCTGTGCGCGACGAAGCCCGGATCGTCGACATACGGGACATATCCGTTCCGGACGAACTGCTCCACGTCCATCTTGCCGGCGCCCTCGATGCGGCCTTCCCATTCAAGATTGTCCTTACGGGCGGCCGCGTACATCTTTTCGATGTCATAGTTCCGGATGCCGCTGTTGTAGGCCCCGGCGAAGGCGATGCTCACCATGTTGGTGCCCACGCCCGAAACATACTTGCTGCAGGCGATGCCGTCGCCCAGCCAGCCGGCGTCCTGGTACACCAGGAGTTGGCTGGAGACCCAGTCGGCGTAATATTCGGGATAGGCCAGGGCCCAGAGTTGCGTCAGGTTCCAGTAGCCGCCCCAGATGGCGTCGGTATTGTAATGGTTGTGGAGCGGCTTCCCGTCGGCACCGAGGGGAATCTGTCCCACCGTGCCGTCGTTGCGCGGATAAGCGCCGTTCACGTCGCTCGCCAGGCCGCGGCCCAGGAGCGCATGGTACAGGCCCGTATAGAACTTCACCCGGCTTTCCTCGGTGCCGCCGGAGACTTCCAGGCGTCCGAGGGCTTCTTTCCACAGGCGGAGCGCCTGCTTCCTGGCGCCATCGAAATCCATCCGGGCGGCTTCGGCTTCCAGGTTGGCCTTCGCGTTGTCGATGGAGGTATAGGACAGGCCGATCTTCGCGACGACCTCGTCCCCTTCCTTCACGGCATAGTCCAGGGAAAGGACGGCGCCGGGACCGGAAACCGATGCGGCACTCTCCCGCTCCCCGCCCACATGGAAGGCGGAGGAGCCGTCCGGCGTCCGGGACAGTTCCCCGTAGAAGAACATCTCCACCGTCGCACCGGCCTGATATTTCTTCACATACTCGGGCTCGGTGACGATATGGCCCTTGATGACGTTTCCGTCCAGTTCCGCATACGCGTCACGGATGGCGCCGCTCTCCCCCATCCGGGTACCCACGTTCACGAGGATATGGCCGTCGCCGGCCTTCCGGAAGGTGAAGCGCTGGAAGCCCACGCGGGGGGTCGCAGTCAGTTCGGCCTGGACGCCATAGTCCTTGAGCAGGACACTGTAGTAACCCGGCCGGGCGGTCTCATCGGCCTTGTCGAAGGTAGAGCGCCAGCCCGCGGCAGGGTCTTCCAGACGGCCGGGAACGGTCAGGGGCTCGCCGGTGACCGGCATCAGGGCCAGACCGCCCACCTGGAATTCGTGGAAGCACGGGAATCCGTCGATGGACGTATGCGTATCCTCATAGCCCACGGCCTCCCAGCCCTGGTTGTTCCCGTAAGTTCCGTTGGTGGAAGCGCCCAGCTTGGCCATTCCGAAGGGAACGGCGGCCGGGGTATAGACGAACCAGCGGCTGTGGACCGTGCCGATATTGGGGTTCACATAGGCCGAATAATCCTCCTGCTGGCCGCAGGAGAACAGGCACAGGCAGGCCGCCCAGGCGGCGATGGATGCTTTTCTCATTTCTTTTCTCCTTTATACAGGGCGATGGCGCCCAGGGATTCCAGGGCCGCGTCCTGCATGAGCAGGGACTTGTCCCGGTCGGGATTCACGTTCTTTCCGCTCCAGTCCTCATAGAACAGGCCTTGGCTGTTCCGGCCGTCCTTCCAGGCCCTTTCCAGGTCCGCGACGAAGGTCTCGATGTAGCGGGAGCAGTTCTTGTGATACGGTTCCAGTTCGATGTAGGCGCGCACCAGCTTGATGGTGAACCAGGGATCGTTGAGCGGGTAGCACAGCGGAATCCCGTTCCGGCTCCGGACGAAGTAGTTGTAGGCACCGTCGGCTGTCGCCTTGGCCTCGCTCAGGTAGTGCTCTTCTCCCGTGATCTTGTACAGACGCACGCCCGAAGCGATCATCGCCCCGGAATTGTAGGTCCATTTGGTCGGGTTGATCACCCCGTCGGCACCCTTGGAGTTCCAATAGACGTTGTCCTCGGGATCGCGGAGGTTCTTGTACTCCCAGTCGTAGAGGCGCTTCGCCAGGGCGAGGACGCCGGCTTTCTCCGACTCGGGGCAGAACTCGTAGTAACTCGTGAGGAACCACTGGGCATAGCCGTTGGCGCAGGCGGGCTTGTTGGAATCGCCGTTGCCGGGCTTGTTCTTCTGGCCTTCGCACCACCACAGGGCGCCGCCCAGCACATCGTCCTCTCCGGACAGGAGGAACTGCACAATCTGGGCGCAGCGGGTCAGGTACACCGGGTCCTTGAGCTGCCGGTAGGCCTCCACGAGGTTCAGGCCCACGATGGAGTTGTCGTCGTAGAAGCGGTCTCCCCCGCCGGAGGTGCCGTTGGTCTGGGAGCCGTAACCGCACACGGCCACGGCGCCGCTGGTGCGCCAGTAGGCCTGGAAACGCTCGACCTTGGCCTTGTAGTCCACTTCATAGCCCAACTTGTTCAGGAGGGCCACACCGGACATCAGGCCGTCATACGGCCAGAGGAAGGAAGCGGACAGGTCACCGTTCCCCTTGGGATAGTTCTCGTTGTAGAACCCGGCGGTGGCGCCGGTGCCCACCTTGTACAGCCGGTCGATGTTCCCGAAGGTCTCGTAGGCACGCTCGTGCCAGACCACCTTCTCCACCGGCTTCTCTCCCTGCTGGGAGTCGCCGCCGTGAACGGGGTTGTACTCTTCCTTGGCCCCGTCCGAGCAGGCGCAGGACACGGCCAGGATGCTGATCATGGGCACCAGGGCCCTCCAAACGGTCTTCCTCATCTTCATGGCATAAAAATAGGCATTCCGTCCCGATCTTGCAAAAGGGGCGGAATGCCGGAATTCAACTTACTTCTTGGTGATGGTGTGGGTCATCACACCGTCCTTGTTGGTGAAGAGCTTGACTTCGATGTCGCTGCCGTCCATCTCGCCGGCCATCTTCCAGAGGTGGTCCCACTGGCTCCAGCCGAACTCGCCGCAGTCATAGAAGTTCTCGCCCGCGGTGAAGCGCTCGTCATCGGGACGGTACTCGCCGTCCACGCCGTCCAGGCGGCCCCAGCAGAGGCGCTCTTCCCCGTCGATGGTGACGACGAAGTAATAGCGTTCCTCCACCCAGGAGAGCCAGGTGCAGCGCGGGTCGCCCGGCTGGACGAACTCGGCCTTGCCGCTGCCGCCCCAGACGCCGGCACCCTCATAGGTCATCGGCACGATGTCGCCGAAGCAGCAGCCCCAGATCATCCGGACCTTGTCGATGGACTCGGCCTTGACGGTGAGGTCCTTGAAGTTCACGGAGAGTTTGGTCACGGCACCCTCGGCCGTGGCGGCGGCAGTGCCGGCGCCATCGCCCTGGAGGAGGCCTTTCTCCGCATCGAAGAAGTAGTTCTTGCCGTCACCCTGGAAGGAAAGGGTTCCTTCCTGCAGGCGGGCGAAGATGACGAACTCACCGTCGGCGACCTTGCGGAAGGCCTGGCCTTCCACCTCGGCACCGGAACCGGACAGAGTCAGTTCGGAAGGGGCGACCGTCGGCGGGAACGGATCCTCGCTCTGCTTGGTGAAACTGTGACGGAAGTGGCCTTCGTCGTTGGTGTCGATGACGGCGGAGACATTGCTGTTGTCGAAGACGGACCCCATCTTCCACAGGTGGTCCCACTGGCTCCACTCGAACTCGCCGATGTCGTAGAAGGTCTCGGAGACCTCGCCGTCCGGGCGGTTTTCGGCATCCTCGCCGTCGAGACGGCCCCAGCACACCTCGGTACCGTTGACCGTGGCGATGAAGTAGTAGCGTTCCTCGGTCCAGCCCAGCCAGCTCGGCGGGTTGCTTTCCGGACGGGAAGCGTCCACGAAGACGACTCGGCCTTCGCCGGCGAACTTGCCGCCGCCCTGGTAGCTCAGGGCGATGACGGTGTCGTAGTTGCAGCCCCAGATCATCCGGACGTCGGTCCCGATCTCGTCGAAGGTCACCTTGTTCGTGGAGAAGTCCACGGTGATGCGGGTCACGCCCTCGGAAGCGGTCACGTCGTAGGAACGCTTGCCGATATACAGGTCGTTCTCATTCTGGATGAAGTACTTGACGCCGTCTCCGTCCACGAAGGACAGCGCACCGGCATTGAGCTTGGCGTAGGCGATGAACTTGTCGCCGTCCTTGCGGAAGGCCTGGCCGTCCACCTCGGCGGCAGCGCCGGTGAGGAACAGCTCGGCCGGAGCGGCCGTCGGCTGGTCGTACACGATCGGACCGGCTTCCTCCACCATGTGGGTGAACTGGTTGTCCTTGTTGGTCCAGACCGTCACGCGGACGTTCTTGAGGTCCAGGGCGTGGTCCATCTTCCAGAGGGCGTCCCAATCGACCTTGTCGAACTCGTAGATGTAGTAGAAGGAATCCGTTCCGTCCGGCGTGAAAGAGTTACCGCCGAAGCCGGAGCCCCAACGCTTCTGGACACCGTCGATCTCCACGAAGAAGGAGTAGCGTTCCTCCACCCAGGAGCACCAGGACGGGGTTCCGTCGCGGCCGGGGCCGTAGAACACGGCCTCGCCTTCGCCGGAGAAGACACCGTCACCTTCGTACTCGAGGACGGCGAAATCCACGCCGGTCGCTTCCCATGCGGCATGCAGCTGCGCTTCGACGGATTCGATCTTGAGACTCAGGGTGTTGAAGTTCACGGTAATGCGGGCGAGACCCGTCGCCGGGGCTTCCGCGACGCTGTAGTCGCCTTCGCCCTCGACCAGTTTGCCGGCCTCGCTGGCGTGGAACACCAGGCCGCCGCCCTTCTCGGAAGTGAAGCGGAGGGAACCGGCGCCCAGGCGGGTGACGATGGAGTACAGGCCCTCCTCCACGACGCGGAACTCCTGCCCCGCCTCCTTGGCGGCGGAACCGGCCACGAAGAGGCGCTCCGGCATGTTGTCGATGCCTTCGCCGCGGGTGACGCTCAGGGTTTCATACCCGTCGTAGGTCTTGGAGACACCGCCCTTGGAACCGCGGACCGTCCAGATGAAGGAACCGGTCTGGTTCGGGGCGACACCGGCCTTGCGGGCGATGGTATTCAGGGCAGCATGGGTGAGGGTGAGCGTCTGTCCGGCGCCCAGGTCGCTGGGCATCACGGTCAGGGGCTCGGAGAAGTTGCCGCCCGCCTTGTCGAACAGCACTTCGTACAGGACGATGCCGCCGTCGGCGGCCCCGCCGCCGGTCCAGGCGAGCTGGACGGTGGAAGAGGAGGTGACATCCAGGGTCACCGAGGAAGGAGAGGACAGCGACGTAGGCATCGCGAAGTCCGTATTCAGCTCATAATGCTTCTGGCAGGCCGTAGCCACCGCCAGCATGGCAGACAGTATGGTGATGATCTTTTTCATAATCGATTACCAGTTAGGGTTCTGCTCCAGATTCTTGTTCAGGTCGCGTTCCTTCTGGGGAATGGGCCAGAGATAGTGCTTGTCGGCGTTGAACTGGCGGTTCTCGATGCGGACGAAGCCGTCGTCGGTACCCACCGCCTCGCCGGTGTACATGCCGTGGCACCAGCCGTTCATCACCTGGTCGGCGATCTTCCACCGGATGATGTCATTCCGGCGGGTGCCCTCGAAAGCGAGTTCGGAGCGGCGCTCGTTCCGGACGATGGTCTTGAGGTCGCTCCCGGCCGGGAAGTCGAGGGCGGCGGCATCGGTGAAGCCGGCACGCTCGCGGATGGGCCGGATGGTCTTGTTCCAGACCGTGGCGTCCAGGGTTCCGAGTTCGGCGTTCGCCTCTGCATTCATCAGGAGGACGTCGGCATAGCGGATGAGGATCGGGTTCAGGCCGGACTGCAGGGTGAGGCGGTAGGTGTTGTCCCACCACTTGCGGATGTAGTAACCGGTCGGAGTCACGTCGGAGGTGGAGTTATAGGCGTCCTGGCCGTCCCAGAGGGGCTCCTGGGAGCCGCCGCCGGCGAGCGGGTAGGAATTGCCGGGGTACATCACCGTAGCGGCGAGACGGGGGTCGCGGCCTACCCACGGATTCGCGGGGTCATAGCCGGATCCGGGCTCCGTGATGGCCTTTCCGTTGAGCATAACATAGCTGTCCACCAGGGACTTGAGCGGAGCCAGGTTGGAATATCCGCCCATGGACGGCGGAATCGTGTTGTACATGATGTTCTGCTCGCGGATGACCGGCGTGTACTGGGTGGAGAGCAGGATCTCGGAGCAGTACTCGTTGGCAATCTCGAAGAGACCGGTGTAGCTCGGATACAGGGCGGCGCCGCTGTTCGCGATGATGTCGTCCGTGACGGTCTTCACCTCGGCGTAGTTGCCTTCGAAGAGGTACACGCGGGCCAGGAGGGCCTTGGCTGCCCAGCGGGTCACGCGGCCGCGGTCGGCACCGGAATAGGAGGCCGGCAGGGCGTCACCGGAGGTGACTTCCTTCAGTTCGGAGATGATGTTGGTCACCACGGTCTCACGGCTGTCGCGGGCCACGGTGCGGCTCTCCTCGATGGAAATGGGCGCGGTCAGATACGGCACGCCGCCGAAACGGGTGTACAGTTCATAGTAGTGGAAAGCACGGAGCACGCGCGCCTCGGCGATGTAGCGGGCCTTCAGGGCGGCATCGAGGGTAGTGACCCGGTCGATGTTCACTAGCAGTTCGTTGCAGGCGCGAATGCCGCTGTAGTGGCGGTTCCACACGTCATAGACATAACCTTCGGACGTACCGTAGGTACCGTTGCCGATGGCCTTGTTCTGGCCGCCCTTGACATAGGCGTTGTCCGTCATGCCGTCGCTGTACACCAGCTCGTACATGTCCGTCAGGGTGGTATAACAGGTATTCAGGGCGCTCAGGGCCGCATCCGGGTCCTCCTCCCAGTAGTTCAGGTCGGTCTCCCGGTCATAGGGAGGGGTATCCAGCGGAACGCAGGACAGGACGGTACCGGCAAGGGCAAGCGCAAAAAGGATCTTTTTCATAACTCTCTACCCCATTAGAATTTGACATTCACTCCGACGGAGAACACGCGGGCGACCGGATAGGCACGGCCGCTGCCGTCGGCATTGTACTCAGGGTCCCAGCCGCCCCGCATGCGGGACAGGGTCAGGGCGTTCTCGACGCTGAGGAAGGTCCTCAGTTCGGTCAGGTGGACCTTCTTCATCCAGTCACCCTGGAAGCTGTAGCCGGCCTGGACGTTCTTCAGGCGCAGGTAGGCGGCGTTCTGGATCCAGAAGTCGGACTTGGTGGCGTTGTTGGTGGACTCGGTGCCCATCGTCAGGCGCGGATAGGAGGCATCCGGGTTGAGCGGGGTCCAGCGGTCCATGTGAAAGTCGTGGACCGGGCCCTCGTTGTTGTTGTGGAAGGCCTCGACCGCCTCACCGCGCATCCAGCGGCTGCGGCGTCCGACGCCCTGGGCGAAGGCCGACACGAAGAATCCCTTCCACTGCAGGCCGTAGGAAAGGCCGAAGGTGTAGCGCGGGAAGTCGTTGCCCACCACGAAGCGGTCGTCGTCGTTGATGACGCCGTTGCCGTCCTTGTCGATGTAGCGGATGTCGCCGGCGCGCGGGACGATGCCCTCGAGGTGCGGGCTGGAAGCCGCCTCCTCGTCGCTCTGGAACAGGCCGTTGTTGCGGAGAGCATAGTAGGAATACAGCGGATATCCTTCCTTGATGATGGTCACCACGTCATAGCCGTAGTAGAGGTCCTCGCCCTTGGTGTCGATGACCTTGTTCCAGCTGTCGGAGACGTTGCCGGCGATGTTGTGGTTCACCGCGCCGGTGCGGAAGTGGTAGTTCAGGGAGAACTCCCAGCCGTAGCTGTCCACGGTGGCCGCGTTGGAGGTCGGGGCGCCGTTGCCGAACAGGCCCGGGACCGGCAGGCCCACGAGGATGTCGCGCGTGCGGTTCTGGAAGAAGTCGAAGGACATGTTCAGGTCGTTCTTGAAAAGGCCCACGTCCACGCCGAGGTCGGCCATCCGGGTGGTCTCCCACTTGATGGCGGGATCGACGGAGGCGAACCAGGCGGTGGGGGCGAGTTCGTCGCCGAAGGTGATGCCCTGCGTCACGGAAACCGTCTGCATGTAGCGGTAGGCGCCGATGCGGTTGTTACCCACGAGACCCCAGGAGCCGCGCAGCTTCAAGGACGGGATGACCGGACGGATGGACTCCCACCAGGGCTCCTGCGACACGCGCCAGCCCAGGGAGAAGGACGGGAACAGGCCGGAACGGTTCCCCTTCGCGAAGTAGGAGGAATAGTCGTTACGGACGTTGAACTCGAAGAGGTACTTCTCGTCGTAGTTGTAAGTCAGACGGCCGAAGCCGGAGTACAGGGACCAGTCGGAGGCGCCGCCGTTGTTGGACACGTCGTCACCCTTGAGGTCGCCCACGAAGATGTCGTACTTGGAATTGTCCGTGAGGCGCTGCGTGCTGAAGTTCTTGGCGGTCTCGCCTTCGTAGGCATAACCCAGGAGGAGGGCGAAGTTGTGCTTGTCCGCGAAGGTGTGCTCATAGGATAGCGTCGTGGTCGCGGTGAGCTTGGTCGCGCGGTAGAAGGACTCGGAGATGTGGTTCTCCTTGTCGCCGGAAGCGGCGGCGAGGGAGGCCATGCGGTTCTCGTGCGTGGCGTTGTTCAGGGCGCGGCCGCCCACGGTGGCGCCAAGGTGCAGCCCTTCGGCGATCTTGAAATCGGCGTTCAGGGTACCGGAGAGGTCGTCGTTGACGCTCTGGCGGTAGCCACCCTTCTCCAGACGCTCCAGGGAGTTGGAGTTGGAGCCGGAAGGATAGGTATAGGTGCCGTCGGGATTCTTGATCTCATAGATGGACGGCATCCGGTTCGCCTGCTCGATGATCCATTCGGTCCAGTAGGCGTGGTCATTGATCTTGTTGCGGGTGAACTGGCTCGTGGCGGTGAGGGTGAGCCGGTCGGAGACCTTGTGGCTCACGTTCAGGCGGGCGTTGTAGCGCTTGTAGCCGAAGTCCGGACCCTTGAACAGGCTGTTCTGGTCCAAGTAGCCTAGAGAGGCCATGTAGGAGAGGTTCTTGGCCCCGCCGGTCATGGACACGTTGTGGGAGTGCTGCGGCGCGTATTCCTTGTAGAGTTCGCGGATCCACTTGACGTTGGTCCCGCCATTGCGGAAGTCTGCGATCTGCTCGGCCGTGAACTTGGTGGAGCGGCCGGAGTTGACGGCGGCCTCGTTGTAGAGTTCGGCATAGATCCAGGAATCCACGACGGTCGGGAGGGCGGTGGGCTGCTGGAGGCCGTAGGTCATGTCATAGTTGACGGAGACCCGGCCCTCGGCGCCCTTCTTGGTGGTCACGAGGATGACACCGTTGGAAGCCCGGGAACCGTAGATAGCGGTGGAGGAGGCGTCCTTCAGGACGGAAATCTGGTCGATATCATTGGGGTTGAGGTTCCCGAGGGAGCCCTCGATCCCGTCGATGATGACGAGCGGATTGTTGTCGTTCATGGTGTTGAAACCACGGATGTTCATCGACGGCGTACCGCCCGGGGTGGAGGATCCCTGCTGGATCACGAGGCCCGGGGTCGTGCCCTGGAGGCCTTCCAGGACGTTGGCGATGGGCTTTCCTTCGAGTTCCTGGGTGGACACGGAAGCCACCGCGCCGGTCAGGTTCACTTTCTTCTGGACACCGTAGCCCACGACCACGGCATCGTCCAGGAGGAGGTTGGCCTCGGCCAGTTCGATGTTCAGGGAAGTGCGGCCTTCCACCGCCACTTCCTTCGTCTCATACCCGATGGCGGACACCACGAGCACGTCCTGCGGGCGCGCCTGAAGGGTGAAAAGTCCGTCCACATCGGTCACCGTTCCCGTGGTGGTGCCCTTCACGAGGACGGAAGCGCCGATCACGGATTCTCCGTTACTGACGACCTGGCCGGAGACCCGGTGCGTCTGGGCAAGCGCCGGTGTCCCGGCGCCCGCTCCGAGGAACAGCGCGAGGGCGGCGAGGAACGGGATCACGTTCCGGGCCGCACGAGTGTGCCATTCGCAGATCTGGATTGGAAACATAATGGAATCAGGTTGTTATTTGGTTATTGTTGTATGTTTGTGTCGATTTGGGACAGGGCGTAGGCATAGGCGCCCAGGGCGACGGCCCGGCCGGTCCCGATCCGGGAGACGGCGACGCCAGTCTTTTTCTCGCAGCGGTAGCGGACGGTCCGGTCGCTTCCGGGAATGGGAATCAGCGTGGAACCGTCCTGCACGAATGCCTCCATTCCCTCCCGGGAGGTCAGGTCGAATACCTGCATCTGGAGGCAGGGAATGACCGCTCCGGAGAAGGTCGAGCGAGTGCCCTGCATGGCCTTCACCATTGCCGGGACGATGTATTTCGAAGCGCCGGACAGCCCGCCGCCGATCACGACGAGACCGTCCACGATGTCCAGGGCATGGACCACCGCCTCGGCAGCCGCCTCGCCCAGCCGGGCGAAAGCCGCCTTCGCCGCATCGGCATTCCCGTCCAGGGAACCCTCGGCGATGTCGAAAATCTGCTTGGGGGAAAGGTTGCGGGCGTCTTCGGGTGTTTCCTCATGATAGACGCGCTTGACCGCCCGGATGCTCACACTCTCCTCGGCAATGAGGCCGGGGTAATGGACATTCCGCATGAGCCAGACGTCACCGCCGCAACCGTTGTCCCCGCGGAGGAGCGTCCCGTCCAGCACGACCCCGCCGCCGAAACCGGTCCCGAGGGTGATTCCCAGGAGGTTGCGGTAGCGTTTCGAGCTGCCGGCCGCGGAGAGGGCGGCATTGACCTCCGGAAGGATGCCGGAGAGCGCTTCCCCGTAGGCGAACAGGTTGCCGTCGTTGTTGATGAAGACCGGAAGGGAGAAAACTTCCTCCAGGTAGGGTCCCATGGCGACGCCGTCCCGGAAACACGGGAAATTGGGCAGGTCGCCGATGATGCCGTTCTCATAGTCGGCCGGGCCGGGGAAGGCGAAGCTGATGGCCACAGCGGGCGTGTCCAAAGCCGCCTGCACGCGGCGGAAGCCCTCCACCAGCACGTCCAGGCAGCGCTGCACGTCGTCGGTCACGGCGTCCAGCCGGACGGGTTCCACCACCTCGCGGCCGCCGCGGATGGCGGAGAAGACGAAGTTCGTCCCGCCGGCGTCCAGGGTGAGTACCGCTCTTGAATCGTTCTCGTACATAACTCTTTACGCGTTAAACCGGACGGAAGCCCGGATGGTCATGCAAGTCTTCCCCTCGGACAGGCCGCAGGGACGGATGGTATAGCTTTCCACGCACGCGGGAATGATGAAGGTCTCGGCGTAGTGGACCACGAAGGGCTCGAAACGGCCGTCCGGGCTCTCCACGACGGCCTCCTCCCCTTCCACGAGGTTCAGGACATGGACGCTATCCTGCGTCCGGGCCGTCACCGGCACCGAGAAGGAAGTCCGGTGCGTTTCGATGAACTCGTTGGGGTGCAGGCCGGTCTTGATCTCTTTCCAGCCCTCTCCTTCCGCAACGTCGCTGAAATGGTTCACGAGGTGCTTCCGGGCATACTCCGTGTCCCGTTCCCACTGGATGACCTGGCGGCCGCGTTCCACGTTGATCGGACGGGGTTTCCCGTCCAGGCCCAGCCGGCCCCAGTCCCAGAGCTTGAAGGTGAAGATGTTGGGGGTGGAACTGATCTCCAGGACCATGCTGCCCGCGCCGGAGCAGTGGATGGTCCCGCCGGGGATCAGGTAATGGTCGTGCTTCTTCGCCGGCCACTTGTTCACGTATTTCTCCGCATCGAAGACGATCTCGCCCCGCTGGGCAGCACGAAGGTCCTCGATCATCTGCTTCCGGTCCACGCCTTCTTTCAGGCCCAGGTACACGACGGCGTCTTCCCCGGCGTCCAGCAGGTAATAACTTTCGTCCTGCGTGTAGGCCATACCGAACTGCTCACGGATGAAATGCGTAGTGGGATGGACCTGCAGGCTCAGGTTGCCGCCGCCGATGGTGTCCAGGAAATCGAAGCGGATGGGGAAATCCTTGCCGAAACGGGCCTCCACGGGGGCGCCGAGCACTTCCCGGCTCCTCAGAAGGATGAGGTCCACGGCCGGGAACTCCACCTTCACGCCTTCCACTTCCAGCAGCAGGCTGTTCTCTTCCGGAACACAATCAAAGCACCAGCCGTAGTTGGACACGCTCCGGTCCAGGTCGCACACATCCTTCATCCACTGGCCGCCCCACGGGGCAGGGTCGAAGAATGGCACCACGCGGAACGGTTTCCGGGCGGTCTTGTCGATTCCGCGGAGGAAGGTATCGCGTCCGATCAGCTTGGGATCGCCGGCGGCGTTGGTGTCCAGCCACCAGTCCACCCGGTCGAACAGGGTTTCCTTATGATAGTCCAATACTTTCCAGTCGATGAAAAGCCCGCGCTTGTACTGGATGGACACGGGATCCTCCCGGTTGTCCACGCCCAGGCCGCACACTTCGTGGCGGCGGAAGCGCTGCTGGATTTCCCAGCGGGCCATGTCGGCATACACGAGGGTGGCATGCTCCGGGGTGACGAGGGCGGCGCCCGTACCGATGATCAGGACATCGGGTCCCGCACTGCGGAGTTCCTCCCGGACGGCGGCGATTTTCGCCGGGTCGAAGAAATCCTTCATCCGGAGGTTCGTCACATACCCGAACAGGACGTCGTCCGTCATGAAGGGATCCGTCAGGCGGCGGATTTCCTCCTCGGACTTCATGAACTCCCGCATCCGGACAATCCGGCCGAAGCCGGACTCCAGGGCGGCGAGTTCCGTTTCATGCACGCCTGCATACCAGTCGACCGCAAGGGGGCCGTTCCGGTCCTTGCCCAGTACTTCCCGGATGGCGTCCCACCCCCGGAAAAGCCGCCCGTCAACACGGGTGGCAGGGAACTTATCATAGTTGGCTTTCCTCATAGTATGTATGGACATAGTTTTAGTTTGTGCAAATATATAAAAGATTTTCCAAATACATAATATTTTTTTATTTTTGTGCATAATTATCAGATTATGACCATCGACCACAACAGCGCCACGCCCCTCCACCTCCAGGCGCAGCAGCTTCTGCGGGAGCTCATCGAATCGGACGAATACAAAAACGGGAAAATGCTTCCCAAGGAGATCGAACTGGCCGAACAGCTGCACATCTCACGCAATACGCTGCGCCAGGCCATCAACCAGCTGGTCTTCGAAGGATTACTCGTGCGGAAAAAGGGCGTGGGGACGAAAGTGGCCCGGAAAGGTATCAGCGGCGGGGTGAAGAACTGGCTGAGCTTCTCCCAGGAAATGAAGATGCTGGGGATCGAGGTCCGGAACTTCGAACTCCACATCAGCCGGAAGCGCGCCAATCCGGAGATCGCCGGTTTCTTCGACGTGGAGGACGAAACCCGCTGTGTCGTGATGGAACGGGTCCGGGGCAACCCTTCCTTCCCCTTCGTCTATTTCATCTCCTACTTCAATCCGAAACTGCCCATCACGGGCGAGGAGAACTACAACATGCCCCTGTACGAGATGCTGGAGAAGAACTACGGCATCGTCGTCAAGATCTCCAAGGAGGAGGTTTCCGCCCGGCTGGCCGGGGACATGATCGCGGAAAAGCTGGAGATTTCCCCCAGCGATCCCATCCTGATCCGGAAGCGCTTCGTCTATGACGAAAAGGGCGTTCCGGTGGAGTATAACATCGGTTATTACCGCGCCGACAGTTTCACCTACACCATCGAGGCATCCCGCTGACGCTTTCCGGCGGCGAACGCGCACCAGACCAGATACAGCAGGCACAGCGAGATCACGAGGAGGGACCCGCGCTGGTTGCCCACCCATTCCGTGGCCACGCCCATCAGGGGCGGGATGACGGCACCGCCGCATACGCCGGTGATCATGAAGCCGGAGATCTCATTGGCCTTTTCGGGCCTGGCCTTCAGGGCCTGGGAGAACAGGACGGAGAAGACACTGGAACAGAAGAAACCGATACCGCCGATGCCCGCGAGAATGGCCCAGGCGGGCTGCACGAAAAACAGGAGTACCATCGCAGCGATAGCCAACAGCAGATTGATTTTCAAGTATTTGATGTCATGCATCCGAGTGAGCAGGAAGGTTCCCAGGAAGGCACCGGCCGTCCTGCAGATGAAATAGACGCTGGCGCCGAGGGACGCCTTGTCCACATCCATCCCGCAGCGCTCGATGAGCAGTTTCGCGGAAACCGTATTCGTCCCCACATCGACTCCCACGACGAAGAAAATGCCCAGGAAGAACAGCAGGACCGTCTTGTCCTTGAGCAGGCCGAAAGCCTGTCCCAGGGTCGCCCGCTTCCCTTCCGCCGCCTCTCTCGGGATTTCCGTCACCTCCAGCAGGAGGAAGGACAGGAGCGTGATCGCCGCATAGATGGTGAACAGGTACTTCCAGTTTCCGAAAGCCGCCGTCGCCGCCAGGGCGATGAAAGGACCGCAGAAGGAGGACACCGCCTTCACGACCTGCCCGCCGGTGAGGCAGCTGGTGAGGCGCTCTCCCTTCACGACATTCGTCAGAAGCGGGTTCAGGGACACCTGCAGGAGGGTGTTGCCGATGCCCAGCAGGACGAACGCCACCATGCAGGAGACGAAGGTATAGGAGAAGAAAGGGATGAGCATCCCCACGAAGGTGACGGCATTGCTCACCTGCACCATCGCCTTCCGCCCGATCCGGTTCATCGCAATCGCGGCCGGGACCGACAGGAACAGGAACCAGATGAACACCATCGAGGGAATGAAACCGGCCAGGGACTCGCTCAAGGCGAAATCCTGCTTGAGATAACTGGTCGCGATGCCCACGACATCGCAGAATCCCATCACGAAAAAGGTCGCCAGGACGGGAATGAAGTTGAATTTCCGGATCAGAGAGCGCATGGTTTGTATGGACATTTTCTACAAAGATAAGGAACTCCTTCCAATATCCAAATAAAATGTTCATACAAACAAAAAGCCCTCCGGCGGAATCGCCGAAGGGCTGAATCTGAAAAGACAGACCGGTTAGAACTCCACGTCCACCTTGGTGCCCAGAGCAGCGGAGCGGCTGTTGTCCACATACCAGTCGCCATAGGCGCCGGACTGGATGGCCGGACGGTCGTTGAAGTTCCGCTGGACGAAGGCGACCACTTCCATGTTATCCACGTTGTAACCGGAAGGGATCGTGGCCGTATAGCTGAAAGACTTCACGCCGCCGGCATCGGGGCCTTCGAACTGGTCACCCATATAACCGGTCAGGCTCATCCGCGCGACACGGCTGTGGTTGAAATTCGTAATCGTACCCTGCTGATAGTGCGTCTGATTGCCGATGATATCGTTCTCGCACAGGAAAACGGTGAGTTTGTAGTCTTCCTCGTACTGCGCCTTCACATCCACCTTTACCGACAGGGTGCGGCCGGACAGGCTGGACTCGATGCCGATGGAAGTTGCCGTGGGATAATAGCTTACAGTCTTGGATGCCTCATCGGAAAGCATGGCGTAGGCATCTTCGGGCTCAACGTTGACCAATTCATAGCGCCCGTCGATAATGGCAGAAGGGAAGCCGGAGATAAAGTAGGCCGTGTTCAGCGTCGCGGCTCCCGCAAACCCGTAATTGCCGCTGGTATCATAGATACACACATATTCGAAAGCATCCCCCATGTTATCCTTCGCCAGATGGAACGTTGCATCCATGATCGGGCAATACTGGCACCAAGTCGCCGTGAAACGCATCCCGAAGGTATGGTGCGGGATGACGGCCAGTCCGGCACCGGCGTTCTGGGTCACCATGACCGGATAGCAGTTGTCTCCATAGCAGACGGACAGCATCCCGGTCCGTTCCGAGCCTTCCGAATTCGCTTCCGCGACGAAGGCATGACGACGTCCCAGGCGCGCATCGCCGGAAGTGGGGACCTCCTTGATCCAGTCGGAATAGGAGTCGATGTGATACTCCATCGTTCCGGTCACATCCAGGGAGAACAGACCGCCCAGCTCATCGACCATGATTTCACTCGGGCTGAAATCCAGATAGGGGTCTTTGTATTCCACGCCCTTGTCCACATCCATCAGCGTGGCGAAATGGCCGGCCTGGATCGAAACGTCCTTCGTAACGGTCCGCATGCCGGTCTGCCCGTTCTCTTTCTCGAACAGGAGGGTGAATCCGCCGGTCAGGTTGGCCGGGATCGTCACGAAATGGTAGGCAGCCCCCACTTCCAGGGTCTTTCCTTCCGGAGCGGAAAGCTCGATGGTAGAGGACATGTCTTCCGGATATCCGGTCGCCCGGATATAGGGCTTGCTGCTGGTGCTGGCCGCATACAGGCCGATCAGACCGGCCAGATAGACATCGCCCGCCGCAGGGATCAGCGTCACTTTCTTCACGCCCGGCTCGGTCAGGGAGAACTTGACACCGCCGCACTGATGGACAAAGGTGATGGAGGTCGTGCTGTTCCGGACATAGGCAGCGGAAACGAAGAGATCGTCGGCGAAGGAACCGGCGACGGCTTCCTGCTTGTCGGGAAGGGTTGTTACAAGATAGGTTCCATTAAAGAAAGCGTCGGCCGAATACGGATAAACGGCCCAATAGGCAGCGCTCCCGGAAGGCATGGTACCGCTGAACGTGGCCCGCGCGGCGGGTTCCGTATTGGTAGCCGTAAATTTCTTCCTGCCTGCAGAGCTGGTTCCCCGGATAATGGCGATCTCGTCGCCGGGCGACCAGAAGACCTTCCCGTCACTCTGGCGGACGGTACGGGTTTCATCCAGGCCGTCAAAACCGGCTTCCAGATAGGTGATCTCTCCGGTCTCCCCTTCCGTATCCGTCTGGACATCAACGGGTTCGCGGGAGCAGGAAAGGGTGAAAAGCGCGGCAACGGCCGCCAGGATCATCGAATGCTTTTTCATGGTCCGTCCTCCTTAATCGTCAAGGTCAATGGGATCGTCATACGTGTCTTCCAATCCGCCGCTCAGGCAGAAGGCGGCGTCGTACCGCAGGTCCATAACCCGGACCGAGGGAGTCTGATACTCTTTTTCCATACGTACTTATTTGTTAATCGTTCTCTTCTTCATACTGATAATCGGCCGAGGCCCCGGCCGCACAGGTGACGACGTTGTCCACCAGACCGCCCCGGCTCACCACCGCCGCGATCCGGTATTTTCCGGAGACGGTCGCGGTCAGGGACAACGCCGCCGTCCCGTCTTCCTTCAGCGTGACGGGGTCGCCGTCCTTCCACTGGCGGAGGATGTTGTTGTGGACATGGTTTTCACCGTCATCGGCCCCCGTCTGTTTCGCGACGATACCGTCCTCCAGCAGGATGATGGAAAGGGTGTATTCCCCGTCCCGGACGGCCTTCGTCTCGACAGTCACCGAAAGGGTCTCCCCCTCCAGCGTACTCTCGATCCGGATGCCGGCGGAGGCGCCCCGGGACTCCAGGAGACGGTTCACGTGGGACAGGAGGAGTTCCGAAGAAGCCGTGGAAATCAGGCTTTCCGGATCCAGGTCCACGACGGCGGAAGGATAGGCCTTCACGGCAAACCGTTTCACGAGGTCGTCACTCGTGGGCTTCAGATACATCGGGTCCACGGCCATGCAGTGCACGCTCACCGGCACGATCCGGCCGGGACGGGCCGCCATGGCTTCCTCGACCGCCGCATCCATCTTGGGGCAGTTCACGCACCAGGTCCCCGTGAAATCCAGCACGAGGCTCCGGCGGAAGAAATCCTTGCCTTCCTCCGCCACGACAAAGGCCGTGACCGTCAGTTCCTCGGAGAGAAGACCTTCATATTCAGCGACAAAACTCCACTCTCCCTCTCCCTCGGGCGCGAAAATGTTCCCTTCCAGGACGGTGTCGTCCGTCAGGTTCCGGATGACCGCATATTCCGTGACGTCCTCCGTCCCGGAATAGACGGTGAAGGTCGCGGTTTCCCCGGCCGTCGCGTTCAGGGCGGTCAGGTCCGCGGTGAGGCGCGGTTCCGGGATGGGATCGTCCTTCTGGCCCACGCAGGAAAGCGCGGACACGAGGGCGAGGAGCAGGTAAATCCACCGTTTCATAGGCTAGAAAGACCATTGGGCCCTCAGGCACACACCCTTGTAGGCCGGCTGCCAGCGGCATACGCCGCCGGAGCACACCATCCCCTCGCGGCTGCGCCCGCCCTGCAGGGACAGGCTCAGGGAACCGAGGGAATAGCTCGCCGCCACATTGTAATAGTGGACCTTGGTGCTGCCGTGGTTATACATGTCACTCACGGTGAAACTCCAGTGCGGAGCGAACGACACTTCCACGAGGGCCGCCATCCAGTCGCGCGTAAGCTCCTCCGAATACAGGTACTGGAGCTCGGTCCGGACGGACGCCGTCTTGGAGATGCGGTACAGGGCGTCCAGGACGAAGACATTCTGCGCATCCGTCCGCTTGCCGTTGCCGTGGGTCGGGGAATTCTCCTGGATGGACACGAACAGGATCGTCCGGAATTTCCGGCTCCAGGAGCGTTCCAGGTCGATGTTGATGTCCCGGTACGCCAGATAATGCACGTCGCGGTCCGGAAGGGCGAAGGGAAGCGCTTCGATCCAGGAACCGCCGATGTGGAGTTTCATGCCGTACTTGCCGCCGAGGGCGGTGCCGCGGCGGAAGTTATAGTAGATGTCTCCCTGGAAACCGGCTTCCCCGTCGGCATAGGTCACATACGGGTTCAGGCCGGCGAGCATGTAGGTCTGCTGCATGCACAGGGAAGGAAGATAGTTCAGGGTATTGGCCGGCGAGGGGCTCTGGGCCGTCAGGAAGATCCGGGAGGTCATGTTCTCCAGGCGGCGGAGCGTCAGGGCGGCGGAGAAGGAGCCCACGGCGTAGTTCAGTTCCACGATCTGGGCGTTTCCGCCCTTGAGCCGTAGGTCTCCCGGGATTTCGGCAGATGCTCAGTATAGAAGTCGGGTCCCTTGCCCACATATTCACCCTTGAGCGAGAAGCCGCCATAGGCATACTGAACCCGGCCGGACCAGCCGAGGACCTGTCCGGGAACACCGAAACCGCCGGTCTTCGCCAGCAGGGCGATATTGTCCTCCACATTCCGGGTGAACCGGTCCGTCACGCTGCCTTCCAGGACGATGGAATGTTCCGATTCCGCCCCGAAGAGCGGCAGCAGGTCCAGCGACAGGTCGCCGCCGGCGACCGCCGTGTTCGCGGTGGGCCAGAGCCCGTACTTGGGCGCTCCCCCGAACACTTTCACGGAGAGCCCCCGGTTAGGGGTATGGAAGGCGATGCGGCCGCCCATGAGGGTATTGTTCAGGCCCAGTTCCCGGTCCTCCCAGGTACGCAGCAGCAGACCGCTGCCCACCTGCTCGAAGAAGGAACCGGCCGTCACCTCGGCAAGCGAACCGTTCCAGGAGGCATACAGGCCCGTCAGGCCCGCCCCCTTGAGTTCGGAAGGATAACCGGCCAGGGGTTCGGGATAGTATTCCGCCTGGAGACCGGCGCCGAAGGAACCCTTCGACCAGTCCAGTTTCAGGTAATTGTTGGAGCCCCAGGACGAGGCGGGTTTCCCCACGACGGCATCGTCCAGGTAATAAATGGAGTTGGACTCCAGACTGCCGGTGACACGGCCCCGGTCCTGGGCCGCGCCCGCAAGCGGCAGCACGAGAAGTGTGAGGATTGCTATCTGCCGGCGCATTTCCTGACCTGATTCAGCAGTTCCTGCTCGTCGCCCGGCCGGTAGCCGATGTGCGTATAGAACAGGTTGCCGTCCTTGTCATACACGAACACCTGCGGGACGGAGCTCACGTTGAGCGCCCGGCGGAGGTCCGCATTCACGTCGAAAAGGGCCGTGATGCCATCCCAGTCGCGTCCCTGCGCGAGGGCGACCGCCCGCTTCTGCGAACGGGCGTCATCCATGGACACGGCGTATATCCGGAGCGGGAAGGACTCGTCCCAGTCCGGCATTTCTTCCGCGATGGTGTCCAGTTCCTTCAGGCAGGGCTTGCAGGTGGTCATCCAGATGCTCACCACGAAGGGACTCTTATGGTCAATGAGGGAGGCCGTTGTCACGGCCTTGCCCGATCCGTCCTCCAGGGTGACGGACGGGATGCGCTGCGCAGACGCTGACAGCGTCACGAGAGCAAGAAGAACGAACGCAACTACTAACTTTTTCATCATGACAAAGATACGGTTTTCCGGCAAACCGTGCAAGTTATTTCTTCCGGATCAGCGCTGCGGCAAACAGCAGCACGCACAGGAACACCGACAGGCGCCCCACGAGGTCTCCGGCCCGCACGAAGAAGGTCTCCCGCGTGTTCAGGTTCACCTTCCCGCGGAGGATGGCCGGCTCCCACCAGGCGGAGCGTTCGAGAATCCTCCCCTTCTGGTCGATGAAGGCCGAAATGCCCGTATTGGCACAGCGGGCAATGTCCCGCCGCGTCTCGATGGCGCGGAGCCGCGAAAAGTTCAGGTGCTGGCGGTAGCCGGGCGTATCGCCCCACCAGGCATCGTTGGTGATGACCGTCAGAAGTTGCGCCCCTTCGCGGACATAAGCGGCGCAATGCTCGCCGTACACGGACTCGTAGCACACGGCACAGCCGATGGGTATCCTATCTTGGAACAGGAGATTGGAAACCTTCTTCTGCCCAACGCAACGGCCTGCGACGCCGCCCAGGATCCCATCGTCTATCGGTCCCAGGACGGAGGGGTACGGAAGCATTTCCACGCCCGGGACGAGTTTGGATTTCTGATACAGGCCATACCGGCCCGTGGAGTCCATGATCAAGGCCGAGTTATGGGTTTCATACCACCCGTCCTCTCCGAGTTTCCGGGCATTCGCCGACGGCCGTTCCCGATGCGCGTACTGCGTCCAGGAGGAGGCGCCGAACAGGATTTCCGCCTCTGGATGCTCCGTCAGGAACGAGCGGAACCGCCGGAAGGTCTTGCTCGCAGGAACGTCATTGCAAAGGATATCGCCCGTAAAGGTCTCGGGAGCCAGGAGCAGCACCGGGCCTTCCAGTCCTTCCAGACCTTGCCGGAACTGGTCCAGCAGGACTACGTTCTGCTGGTCCTGCGTCATACCGCCGAATTTGTTGTAGGGATCGAAATTGGGCTGGCCGATGACCACTTGCAACGGCTCCCCTTCCTCCTCGTACCGGTTTCCGACCACCCGGGAAACCACCATGGGCGCGAACAGGGCAAGGGCCATGCCGGAAACTGCCGCAACCCGCGCTTTCCCGTTCCAGCGGGTGAAAAAACGCCCGTCGGACAAGGCGACCATCAGCCCGAAGACAGACAGGGATACCGTCCACACCCACAGCGAACCGCCCAGGGTACCGGTGTATTCGTACCACTGTACGAGTCCCGTCGTTCCGGCGAAGGCGTTGCCGAGCACCAGCCATGGCCAGGAAATCTGTGCCACGGTCAGGTAATACTTTTCCCACGCAATCCATGCCGCAGCCAGAAACAGGTACGGAACAACCCCGTCCGTACGCCGCTTCACCCAGCGGAACAGCCCGAAAACCAGCGACATCTGCAACGCGTTGGCCAAAGCCGCGAAGATGCCGCCCCCCACCGTCGCATTACACACCCAGAACGTCGTCGCGAAATTCCACGCCACGAATGTCCCGTAGTGCCACCACCAGAAATGCCGGACCTTGTTCTCCGCCGCCACGCGTTCCATACACAGGAGCGGGACGAATCCGAACAGCGCCAGCCAGCCCGTCCCGTTCACGAGGAAAGGAAGGCTCATCAGCACCACGAAGGCGGCCGCAAGGGCCAGCATCAGAAGACTCTGCTTTTTCATTGAAGCAAAGTTACGGGGTTTCGGCGGGAATTGCAAGGAAGTGTCAGTCGATGAGGTCCAGATACCGTTTTGCCTTGGCGGGAGGCAGTCTCTTGATGCGCTCCAGCAGGCGTTTCTTCCTGGAATAGACCGTATTGATGCTGCCCACTTCCATCAAAAGGGATATGAGCGAGGCATCATAGCCGATCACCAGGTAACAGAAAAGCCACACTTCCTCCTCCTTCAAGTCGACAAGGTCTTCCCGGAGATGCGTGACAGGACGGTCCAACTTGTCCTCGATGAACTGGAGCAGTTGCAGATTGCTGCCCGGTCCCCCGTTGATCGATTTCAGGATATCGGCGACCTTCTTGCTCAAGGAGACTTCCGATTTCGCGTAGTAGCGGGCTTCGAAGAGTTCGCCGAGTTTGCGGTAACTGCTCCGGAAAAGGTACAGATAATCCGACCGGGCCGCATCCAGGGCCGACCGGGTATTGCGGACATCGCGGCTGAGCGTATGGATCCGCATCAGGTATTTCTTCTCCGCATCCTCCAGGCGGGAGACCAGCCGCCTGGTGTCTTCCAGGACATGCTGGGACTCCAGACGCTTGGATCGCTCGTTCTGATAGACAGCCATGCCGGCCAGAAGCATGGTAATGATCAGGAAGATGCTCCCGGACAGGATGCCCGCCTGCAGGTTCCGCGCCCGCTCCCTCTCCTCCCGTTCTTCCCTGGCCATTGTCTCCAGGTAGTTCCGCTGCGAATTGCCGGCCAGGTCGGAGATCCGGGCCAGGAGAACGGAATCGTGCCTCTGGACGACGCGGTCCAGATAAAACGAGGCCTCCTCGAAGCGACCTTTCTGTTCCAGGTAGCGGTAGCGCTTGTAATCCAGATTCATGAGCCCTTCCGGATGTGCACGCTCCAGACTGTCCCAGATATGCAATCCCTCGTTCTCCCGGCCGGAAAGCGCCAGGATATACCCGTAATCGATCGCATTGTCTACAGGTAAGGAAGGATTGAAGGTACGTGCCTCCTCGAAGAGGGTCAGCGCATCCAGGTCATCGTACTCATCGGGCGCGGTCGCCAGGAAAGAGGCCAGGCACAACCGATAGCGAAAGGCCAGCATGTCATGTTTCATGGCCATGGACCGGACACGCATGAACTGCGCATAAGACTTGTCCCATTCCCGGTCGCTGCAGAAGGCCACGGCGAGCCGAAGGCCCGCTTCGGCGGCATGGAGGGTATCCCCCGCCGCATCGAAAGCCCTGATTGCCTTGAGCAGATGGAGAGAGTCTTCCCGGACGTCGTACATCCAATTGAATACGCCCGCGTAAGCCCGGTTGACCAACCCTGTAAGGTGAGGGTCTCCGACAATATCCTCCAACGCTTCCGCCCGTTCGAAAGAGAGCGAGGCCGCCCCGAAATCGCCCCCGTTGGTCTGGATCCTGCCCAGGTAATACCATAGCATCATCTTCTGTTTGTCAGTCCCGTGCCGGGGGATATAGGACAAGGCGGGGGCCAGGCAGTCCGGATTGGTTATCAACACGTCGGCACGGTCCAGTGCGGCGGTCTCCTCCAAGGCGGACAAAGCCTCCTCCCGCTCTTGATCAGGGCGGCAACCGGCAGACACACAGGTCCACAGAAACAGTAGCAGAATCCAATAAACTCTCGGCATGGCCTCAAAAAAAGAGCACAGCCGGAGCTCAACGAGATGGCCTAGGGGGACCACTAAAGGAGAGGCGACTATGCCCAGCATAGAGCCTCCGGAAAAGCTTCCTGTCCTTTAGTAATGAAATATTCCCTAGTTTTCCCGTTCAGGACTTATCAGGAAGCATATAGATGACTTGTTTTCGTCAATATTTGTACAAATATAGGCGATTTTACATAAAAATCAAAGAAAGACCGAATAATTGCTTACCGATGATACTTCCGGAAAAAATCGCTATCTTTGAAAATTGAAACGAAACGGATCTTATGGCCAAGAAAATATCCAAGGATACGAAAGACAAGGCGAAGGGCATCCTGTCCAACTGGATCGTGCGGAATCTCCTGATGGCCGCGGCACTGGTGGCAGGCCTCATCATCGTCGCGCAGGTTGCACTGGGACTTATCACGCGGCACGGAAAGACCGTACCGGTGCCGGACTTCACGAACATGACCGTCGCAGAGGCGCAGGATGTCGCCCGTGATGCCCATGTGGGCGTAAAAGTGACGGACTCCGTCTTCGTACGGCGCCTCGGGGCCGGAGTCATCTACCGCCAATCCCCCAAGGCCGGGTCCACGGTCAAGAAAGGACGCAGCATCTTCCTGACTATCAATTCCATCGTTCCCCGGAAAGTGGTCATGCCCAACCTCGTAGGCTATTCCCTGAACGAAGCCCGCTCGGAACTGAACAACCGCGGTCTCAGTCTCGGAAGACTCAATTATACGCAGGATATCGCCACGAACAACGTTCTCCGGCAGACGGTCCGCGGACGTACCGTACGCCCCGGCGACCTGGTGGTCAGCGGCTCCGAAGTGGACCTCACCCTGGGCCTCGCCTCCGATGCGGCTCCGACGACGGTCCCCAAGGTCATCGGCATGAAATACATCCGGGCCGTGGATGCCCTACACGACCGGAGTCTGAACGTGGGCCGCGTCCGGTTCGACACCGACATCCGTTCCTATGCCGACTCCATGAACGCCGTCGTCTATAAGCAGGACTACGCCGGCCAGGCCCGTACCTATGGAACCGCCGTCAATCTCTACCTGACGCTGGATTCCGAAAAACTGCCGGCCGAGAAGAAATGACCGACTTCGTTCCGGAAGACATGCTCCTGGACTCCCCTGCCGCCGATGACGGACAGGAGGAGATGTTCGAGCATTTCCGTCTCGTCGCAGACAAGGGGCAGGCGCCCTTGAGGGTGGACAAGTTCATCGCCACCCACCAGGAAGGGACGTCCCGGAACCGGGTCCAGCAGGCCATCAAACTGGGCTATGTCCTCGTGAACGACAAGCCGGCGAAGGCCAATACCATCATCCGCCCCTGCGACGTCATCAAGTTCGTGATGCCCTACGAGCGCCGGGGCGTGGAAATCCTTCCCGAGAACATTCCCCTGGATATCGTCTATGAGGACGAGGACGTGCTGGTCGTGAACAAACCCGCCGGAATGGTGGTTCATCCGGGACACGGGAACTACAACGGGACGCTCGTCAATGCCCTGGCCTACTATCTGGGGATCTCCCAGGGACCGGAAGAGGGCGACGAAAGGATGGGCGTGCTGGTGCACCGCATCGACAAGGACACGAGCGGCCTTTTGGTCGTGGCCAAGAATCCTTCCGCCCAGGCGCACCTCGCGGACCAGTTCTTCGTCCACTCCATCGACCGGGTCTATACGGCCGTGGTCTGGGGCAACCTGGCGGAGGACGAAGGGACCATCGCCGGCACCATCGGCCGGGACCCGAACGACCGGTTGCGCTTCCGCGTCTATGATGATCCGGAGAAGGGGAAATGGGCCGTCACCCACTGGAAGGTCCTGGAGCGCTACGGCTTCATCACGGTCGTGGAATGCCGCCTGGAAACGGGCCGCACGCACCAGATCCGCGTGCACATGTCCTCCATCGGCCATCCCCTCTTCAACGACGAGCGCTACGGCGGGGCCGAAATCCGGCAGGGCACCATCTACGCCAAATACCGCCAGTTCATCCAGAACTGCTTCGCCCTCTGCCCCCGGCAGGCCCTCCACGCCCGCACCCTGGGTTTCACCCACCCCCGCACCGGCGAGCGCATCTTCCTGGAGGCTCCCCTCCCCGCGGACATGACCGCCCTGATCGAAAAATGGCGGTCGTATGTAACGACCGCCAGGTAGTTTTTTCTTTGTAGCAGAAAGATTCTTCGCTACGCTCAGAATGACTGGCTAAAACATCGGCGGACGTCCTCCCCCCATGCCTCCGCGGAAACCACCGGGGCCCATGCCAGGGCCCATGCGACCCATCCGGCCGTTGCGGCCGCCGAAGGAGCCGAAGCGCCAGGTGAAAGAGAGCATGATGTAGCGGCCCACGGAATTGACACGGCTCTCCTGGTGATAGTTTTCCGTATCGCTCACGCTCAGGGTCCTGCGCTGTCCGAGGATGTCATAGGCATTCAGGGAAATCGTCGCCTGGTTATGGATGACAGGCAGTTGCAGGCCGGCGTTCCAGATCAGGCGGGAAGGCTGGTCGGTCTTATAGCCGACGTACCAGTTGTAGTTCGCATCGGTGGTGAAGGTGAGTCCGTTCGTCCACATGGTCCAATTCACGGAACCGCCCACGGAGTTGTTCCAGGTGGCGTTGTCCTGCAGGCCGGCCTGGGCTACGCTGTACCAGGGCTTGGAGAACCGGGTCCGGGCGTTCGCCGTGAGTTCCAGGTTGTCGCTGCGCCAGTTCAGGCGGATGTTCTCCATGACGCTGAGGTTCTGCGTCGTATTGGCGATGAAGTCGGGCGTGTCGTTCAGGTCGGGGTAATCGGCCAGGAACGCATCGTAATCAAAGACCGACTTGTCTTCGTTCTTCCAATACTTGTCCACATTCAGCCGGCCGGCGCCCATGTAACTGTTCGAATTGGAATAATTGATATTGGAGTTATTGGAAATGGAGAAGTTGGACTTGGCGATCGGGATATTGAGCATGACCCGGGCACCCACATTATAGGTGTTCTTGCCGTTCACCGGGAACGAATACTGGCGGAAGGCCTCGTCGTACCAGGTGGCGTTCACGATGGGATTCTGGTTCAGGCCGCCCTGCAGATTGACGCGGGCGGTGAAGAAGGTCTTCTTGTTCGAATACTCGAACTCGAGACGGCCGTTGTGGTTGAAGTACGGCTTCAGGGACGGGTTGCCGAGGGCCATGGCCAGCGGGTTGGAGTTGTCCAGCACCGGCATGAGCTGCGAGGTGGAAGGCTGGCCGCTGCGGCCGTTGTAGAACAACCGGACATTGGCGTTGTCGTTGAAGTCGTAGAAGAGCATGGCGCGCGGGGACCAGTTCAGGACCCTGGCTTCATAAGGATCCTTATGCCCGGACGTTTCATTGTACTGATACTGCGGATTAGCAGAGAATCCGAGCTGGGCCCTGACACTCTTTTCCTGGTACATGAAGGCCATTCCGGCACTCTGGTTGATGTAACGGTTCAGGATCCTGTTGGAATAGTCCTGGTCCACGTCACCGTCCCCGACATACACCATGGTATGGGCGACCGGATCGTAGTCATAGCCGCCCATGCCGTTCAGCAGGCTGTTGTAAACGATCTTTTCGGAGTTGGACTGACTGTAATTGTACTGGTAACTGCCTTCCAGGTAAAAATTGCCGCCGAGGGGCTCGGTGTACACGAGACGGGCGCCGGCGCTCCTGGAACGGGACGACTGGTCCACATGCTGGTTCACCAGCGTCGGGTCTTCGCCGTCGTAAGTTTCGGTCAGGGACTGGTTGTAGCCGTCGGAATGGTTGTTCGACAGGTTCCAGGTCGCATTCAGGGAGAGGGTGCGGCCGGGCATCCCGAGCCGCTGGCGGAACAGGAAGAAACCGTTGGTGGACCAGTTGCTGTTCACCCCGTAGTTCTTGGAGAAACCGCTGTTCACCCGGTCGGAGTCCTCCATCCCGTTCAGCCAGGTATTGAAGACGCTGGACTGGTCATAGGAGCCGTTGCTGACGTTGAACTGCGGCTGGAAGAGGATGGACGTGTTGTCGGAGAACTTGTGCTCCAGGCGGACGCCCACCCGGTGCCCGTCGTTTCCGGAAAGGCTGGTATTGTCCGTCTTCTGATACTGGGTGGAGCCGTCCGGCATGTAGGTTTCCTTATAGGTATCCTGCAGGGATTCGGTGCGGGAACCGCTGTACATGTAATTGCCGGAGAGCTGCATCTTTTTGTCCAGCAGGTCGTATGCGCCGTTCACGCCGCCCATCCAGGAAGTGGTGACACCGCCGTTCCCGAAGCCGCCGAAGCCGCCCATGCCCCGGCCGCCGCCCATCATCTGGGCCATCATGTTGCCGCCCCGGTTGGTGAAGCCCATGCCGCCGGCGCCGTTGTTGCCGTTGGCGATGACCGCCAGTTGGGAGCTGTCCGTGAAGCGGCCTACCATGGCATTCCCGTTGAACCGCCAGTCGTTCATGTCGTTTTCCTTGGACGGGATGTCGTGGCCGGCACCGGCCGTCACCGTCCCGATCAGACCTTGCATCATGCTTTTCTGGACGGACAGGTCGATGATGGTCTCGTCCTCTCCGTCGTCGATGCCGGTGAACTCGGCCTGTTCGGATTTCTTCTTCACGACTTTCACCTTTTCGATCATCTTGGCAGGAAGGTTCTGCGAGGCGAGTTGCGGGTCGTCCAGGAAGAAGGTCTTCCCGTCGATGGTGATTTTGTTGATGGTCTCGCCGTTTGCGGTGATGGTACCGTTGTCATCTACCTCAATGCCCGGGAGTTTCTTCAGCAGGTTGATGAGCATGTCCGTATCAGTCGTCTTGAACGAAGAAGCGTTATACTCCACGGTATCCTTCTTGATGATGATCGGGTTGCCCGTCGCGGAAACGGAAGCGGCGTCCAGGACTTCCTGGTCCAGTTCCAGTTTGATGGTCCCGAGGTCGGTGGCGCCTTCCTTGATCTCCACATCGGCCGAATGGGTCCTGTAGCCCATGATTTCAGCTTTCAGGGTGTATTTTCCGGCCCGTACCTTCTCGATGGTACCCTTGCCCTCATGGTTGGTCAGGGCATACTTGGCATTGCCCTTGGCGGGAGTCAGGGATACGGTGGCGAAGCCCACCGGCTCGCCGTTGGAGGCATCCTCGAGTTTAACGGTCACATTGAAATTCTGGGCCTGGAGCGCCAAAGCGGCGAACAGGCTCACGATCGTCAGAAGAATCCTTCTCATTGTCATACAGTTCGTACTAATACACACTACTCCCTTACCAAGGGAACAAACACAGGGTTAGACAACACGCGCACGCGAAAGTTTAACCCGTGTCCGAAAAATTATTTGATTCTTTCGGGATGATCCTTCAGGAACTGCTCCCAGCCGCCCTTCCCTTTCACGGAAGCGAGCGGATTCGAAGTTTCATAGTGATGGCACAAGGCGATGGCCAGGGCGTCCGTCGCATCCAGATGCTCCGCGGCAAGTGCGACACCCAGCGTCTTCTCCAGCATGAGTTGGACCTGCTCCTTGGAGGCGGCCCCGTTGCCGACAATGGCCTCCTTGGCCTTGCGGGGCGCATATTCCGTCACGGAAGCGACCCCGTTTTCCAGGGCGGCGATGATGGCAGCCCCCTGGGCGCGGCCGAGCTTGAGCACGACCTGCGCATTCTTGCCGTAGAACGGCGATTCGATGGCGAGCTCGTCGGGATGATACGACTTGCAGACCTCGCCGATGGTGTCGTAGATGGCCTGGAGCTTCGTGTAGGCGTCCTTTTCCTTCCTCAGGTCCAGGATGCCCATGTCCACGTATTCGGCCTTCTTCCCGATACTGCGGATCACCCCGAAACCCAGCAGCTGGGTTCCGGGGTCGATACCGAGTATGATGCGCGGCTTATCCAATGCGGTCGAAGCCGGTGTAGGGACGCAGGACTTCCGGAATCTCGATGTAGCCGTCCTTCTGGTTGTCCTCCAGGAGCGCAGCCACGACTCTCGGCAGTGCAAGGGAGCTGCCGTTCAGGGTGTGGACCAGCTGCGTCTTCCCGTTCTCGTCCTTGTAGCGGCACTTCAGTCGGTTCGCCTGGTAGCTCTCGAAGTTGGAGACGGAGGAAATCTCAAGCCAGCGGCCCTGGGCGGCGGACCAGAGTTCGAAGTCGTAGGTGATGGCGGAGGTGAAGCTCAGGTCCCCGCCGCAGAGGCGGAGGATCCGGTACCGCAGGCCCAGCTCCTGGACCAGCTTCTCCACATGGGCCACCATCTCGTCGAGGGCGGCGTAGCTGTTCTCCGGCTTCTCGATCCGGACGATCTCCACCTTGTCGAACTGGTGGAGGCGGTTCAGGCCGCGGACATCCTTGCCGTAGGAACCGGCCTCGCGGCGGAAGCACGGTGTGTAAGCCGTCAGCTTCTGCGGGAACTGGTCGGCTGAGAGGATGACGTCACGGTAGATGTTCGTCACCGGGACCTCGGCGGTCGGGACCATGTAGAAGTCATCGACCGTGGCGTGGTACATCTGGCCTTCCTTGTCGGGAAGCTGGCCGGTACCGAAGCCGGAAGCGGCATTGACCATCACCGGAGGTTCCACCTCCTGGTAGCCGGCGGCGGTGTTGCGGTCCAGGAAGAAGTTGATGAGGGCGCGCTGCAGGCGGGCTCCCTTGCCCTTATAGACCGGGAAGCCGGCACCGGTGATCTTCACGCCCAGGTCGAAGTCGATGATGTCGTACTTTCTGGCGAGTTCCCAGTGCGGGAGGGCGTTTTCGGGGAGTTGCGGCTCTGCACCGCCCATCTTCACGACGAGGTTGTCCTCGGCGCCGGCTCCCTCGGGAACGAGGTCGCACGGGATGTTCGGAAGGAGAACAAGTTGGGCCTGGAGTTCGGCATTGTTGTCGTCGGCCTGCTTGAGGAGGTCGGTGGAACGGGCCTTGAGGGCGGCGACCTCGGCCTTGGCGGCCTCGGCCTCCTCCTTCTTGCCCTGTTTCATCAGGGCGCCGATGGCGGCGGCCGCCTTCTTCTGCTGGGAGAGGAGGGCGTCGGACTCGGTCTGGAGGGCCTTGCGGTTATCGTCCAGGGCGATGACCTTCTCCACGATGGCGCGGGCGTCAAAATGCTTGACGGCGAGTTTCTTGATCACATATTCGGGATCGTCCCGAAGAAGTTTGAGTGTAAGCATGATAAGGTAATTAGATTTCTCGACAAGCTCGAAATGACAAGGAGACAAGCTCGAAATGACAAAAGAGACAAGTTCGAAATGACAAAGGAGGACTGCACGCCTTGCGGGCACGAGTCCTCCTGAAATCTACGGTGTCCTGCGGAATTAGTTCTCGAAAGGAACTACGGAAACGAAGGACTTGTCATTGCGCTTGCGGGCGAACTTGACGGTGCCGTCCACAAGGGCGTACAGGGTATGGTCCTTGCCCATGCCGACGTTCAGGCCGGGATTGTGGGCGGTGCCGCGCTGACGGACGATGATGTTGCCGGCTTTCACGACTTCCTCACCGAACTTCTTGATGCCGAGTCGCTTGGAATGGGACTCACGACCGTTCTTGGAACTGGACTGACCTTTTTTGTGTGCCATAGTTGATTCCTCCTGTAATTAAGCGATAGCGTCAATGTGGATCTTGGTGAGCTTCTGGCGGTGGCCGTTCAGCGTCTGGAATCCCTTGCGACGGATCTTCTTGAATACGAGCACTTTCTTCGCCTTGGCGTCGTCATCGACGACGGTGGCCTTCACGACGGCTCCCTCTACATACGGAGTTCCGACCTTCACGGCGCCGGCCTCGTCGATGAGGAGCACCTTGTCGAACTCGACAGACTCACCATTGTGGGCCGCCAGGCGGTTCACAAAGATGTCCATTCCAGCTTCCACTTTGAACTGCTGGCTTGCAATGTCAACGATTGCGTACATGTTAACTAAAAACTTTGTTAAAGTTTCGGACCGTAAGCGGGCCGGCCATCGTGCCTGCCTCTTCGCGGAGCTCAGCGGTCATCTCATTTTTGGACGGCAAAGATACGGATTTTTCCGACAATTGCAAAATCTTTTGCGCGAATCATTTTTTTTTGCGATTTTTGTTTGGATAGACAATTCTAAACCCGACCTATATGGCAAACATCCCTCACATCTGGACCTTCACACCGGTCGGCGGAGCCGTCCGCGTGAAGATCAACTCCGGGTCCGACATCGCCCACCTGGGTGAACTGGACCGCAAAATGTGGACCGTGCTCAGTTGCCCGGCGAAGAACCTCGAATTCGACCAGAAGACGCTGGAACTGATTGACGCCGACAAGGATGGCAGCATCCGCGTGGACGAAGTCATCGCCACTGCCCAGTGGCTCACCGGCGTCCTCAAGGATCCGGACGTCCTGCTTGAGCGCGGCACCGAACTTCCCTTCTCCGCCTTCAACGAGGAGAATCCCGACGGAGCGAAACTCCTCGCCTCCGCGAAGCAGATCCTCAGGAACCTGAAACTGGAGAAAGAGTCCATCGCCCTCGAAGACACGGCCGACAACGTGAAGATCTTCGCCGAGACCAAACTCAACGGCGACGGTATCATCACCCCGGCCACTCCGGACGACGAGGCCCTCGCCGCCCTCATCACCTGCATCACCGAGGTCATCGGCAAGGCGACGGACCGCAGCGGGGCCGACGGTGTCACCGCCGATCATATCGAAGCCTTCTACACCGCCCTCGCCGACTACGCCGCCTGGCAGGATGCCGGCACGAAGGACGTTTTCCCGTTCGCGGACAAGACCGCAGACGCCCTGGCTGCCGTCAATGCCTTGAAAGACAAGGTCGCCGACTTCTTCATGCGCTGCAAACTCATCAAGTTCGACGCGGACGCCGCCCCGGCCGTGGGCATCTCCGTGGACAAGATCGGCGCCATCGAAGGCAATCTCGCCGAGGCCGCCGGCATCTGTGAAGAACCCTTGGCCAAGCCCGCCGCCGACGGTGTCCTTCCGCTGGAGGCCGTGAACCCGGCCTGGAAACCCGCCGTCGAGGCGATGCGCGCCCTCGTGCTGGAGGAAGGCAAGAAGACCCTCACCGAAGCCGAATGGGCCGAGGTCGTGGGCAAGTTCGCCCCCTACACCGCCTGGATGGATGCCAAGAAGGGCGCCGAAGTGGAAGGCCTGGGCATCGACAAGGTCAAGGAAATCCTGAAGGCCGACCAGAAGGAAGCCCTCCTGAAGCTCGTCGAGGCCGACAAGGCCCTCGAGGAAGAGGCCCTCTCGATCGAGGCCGTGGACAAACTCCTCCGCCTCAACCACAACTTCTACGACTTCCTGAACAACTACGTCGTCTTCGCGGACTTCTACGATCCCGAGCGGAAGGCCATCTTCCAGGCCGGCCGCCTGTACATCGACCAGCGTTCCACCGACCTCTGTATCCGCGTGGACGGTCCCAGCCCGGAAATCTCCGGCCTCAGCGGCATGTACATCCTCTACTGCGCGTGCAAGAGCGAGAAACTCGGCAAGGCCATGAACATCGCCGCCGTCCTCACCGACGGTGACGTGGACGGTCTCCGTCCGGGCAAGAACGCCGTGTTCTACGACCGCGACGGCAACGACTGGAGCGCCACGGTCACGAGCATCGTGGAGAACCCGATCAGTCTCCGCGAGGCCTTCTGGGCCCCGTACAAGAAGGCCGCACGCTGGATCTCCGACAAGGTCAACAAGGCAGCGTCCGACAAGGCCGCCAAGGGCGAAGGCACCCTGTCAACCATCACGGAAAGCGCCACCGCCAAACCGGCCGACGGCGTTCAGACCGCCACCAAGGCCGCCCCGTTCGATGTGGGCAAGATCGCCGGTATCACCATCGCTTTCGCTGCGGTCGCCGGTGTCTTCACGGCCATCCTCGCCGTCCTGAAGTCCCTCACCTGGTGGCAGTGGATCGTCCTCATCGTGGGCCTGATGCTCGTCATCTCCCTGCCGTCCGTGTTCATCGCCTGGCGGAAACTCCGCAAGCGTGACCTCGGTCCGGTCCTCAACGCCAACGGCTGGGCCATCAACGCCGCCTCCCTCGTGAGCGTGAAGTTCGGCAAGGGCCTCACCCAACTCGCCAAGTTCCCGAAACTCACCGCCGTGGATCCCGCCGAACGCCGCCGGGTCGCCTGGCGCCGCTTCTGGCTCTGCCTCCTGGCCTTGCTCATCGCCGCCTTCTGCTTCTTCTTCTTCACCGACCGCCTCGCCCCCTACGGCCTCCCGTTCCACAAGCCGCAGCCCGTCGAGGAAGTCATCGAGGAACCTGCCGCCGAAGAGCCCGCCGCCACCCCGGAAGCCGTCGCCGAACCCGTCGTGGAAGAGGCTCCTGCGGAATAAGGAACCGAACGACGTCCTACGGTAAGCAGCGTCGAATGCAACCTGCTGATTACCAAACAATTATGTAAAAGTACCCGGGAGTATTATCTCGGGTACTTTTGCATAATAGTCTTATTATAAACAACTTACATTCGACAGTTCGTGTACGATCTTCCGTGCACTGCCTTCGTGAAGGACGGTGCATAGAAGCCCGGGTTGTGGTTTGATGTAGCGAACGTATAAGTTTTCCCGCTATTTGAGTCCGGGTCAGGGCACGAAAAGGGGCAAAAATGTGCCCTCGGGCGTGCTGGAGCACGCGGGAGGGCGCATAAGTGGGCAAAAACGTTCCCGGCGAGATGCTGGTGCTGGTGTTGGTGCCGGTGCCGATGCCAGTGACGATGCCGATGCCGGGGCCGGAAAGGCTATTTGGAGGGCCGCTTGTAGCCTTCCTGGGTGGCGCGGGTGGCCATTCTTTTGATGCGGGTTTCGGTGTCGGGGTGGGAGGAGAAGAGTTTCTGGACGGCCGTGGCACGGGCGCCGGAGCCGTTGGCGACGGCCTGGAGTTTCTCGAAGGACATGGCCATGCCCCAGGGGTTCTTGCCGCAGGCCTTGAGGAACTCGTAGCCGTAGTCGTCGGCCTGGCTCTCCTGCTTCTTGGAGTACTGGGCGTTCATGACGGCGTTGCCGATGGCGCCGAGTTGGGAGTCCGTGAGGACGGCGGCCGTCTGGCTCGTGGAGGCAAGGCCTTCGAGGGCGGCGCTGGTCAGGAGCGAGGTGCGCATTTCCTTCTTCGTGTGCTTCATGGCGACATGGCCGATCTCGTGGCCGATCACGCCCAGCAGTTCGTTGTCCGTCATCACGTCCATGATGCCGGTATAGACGCGGACGCTGCCGTCGGCGCAGGCGAAGGCGTTCACCTGGTCCTCCTGGTAAACTTTAAAGTTCAGCGGAACACCATCCACGGAAGTCAGCCCTTTCGTCAGGTTCCGCAGACGCTTCGTGTAGGCGTTGCTCTCGGGGAGCACTTTGCTCTGGGCGTCGAGCTGGGTGATGTACTGGTGGACATAGGCCTGGACCTGCTCGTCGGTGATGGACAGGGCCTGCGCGGCGATGAGGCCGCCCTGGAGGGCGCGCTGCGCATTGAAGGTTTCGGAGCAGGAGACGAGCATGAGCGCGCCGGCTGCGAAGGCGAGGAATCGTTTCATCATACTGCAAATATAAGAATTCTTTCCAAAAATGATTATATTTGTAGATATTATAGACCAAAGCGTATGAAGATCATCATCGAAGGGGCCGGGCAGGTGGGCTCCCACCTGGCCAAGATGCTCAGCCACGAAGGCAGCGACATCACCGTCATCGACGACAGCGAGGCGCGCCTGCGGCAGCTCACGACCGTGGCCGATGTGGTCACCGTCCTCGGCGACCCTTCGTCCATCAAGGTCCTCCGGGACGCCGGGTGCGCGAAGGCGGACCTCTTCATCGCCGTGAATCCCCTAACCACCCAGACCGTGAACATCGTCAGCGCCCTGCTGGCGAAGAAGCTGGGAACGAAAAGGGTCATCGCCCGCGTGGATGACGAGGCCTACCTCGTTCCCGAGAACAAGCTCATGTTCAAGGACATGGGCATCGACATGCTCTTCTATCCGGAGAAGATCGCCAGCGACGAGATCATCGACATGCTCAAGCATACCGCGACGACCGACTCCATGGACTTCGCCCGCGGCAAGCTCCAGATGGTGGTGTTCCGCCTGGAGGACGACTCCCCCGTCCTGGACATGAGCGTCGCCGAATTCACGGCCGCGATGACGGCGGCCTCCCGGGAAGTCCAGTTCCGCATCATCGCCATCGCCCGGAAGGGCGAAACCCTCATCCCCAAGCGCGACACCAAGTTCAACTACAACGACCACCTGTACATCATAGCCAAGCGCGAAGGTATTCCGGCCATCATGAAGTTCATCGGCAAGGACAACGTGGAGGTGGACAGCGTCATGATCCTCGGCGGCAGCGAAATCGCGGAGATGGTCTCCGCCCAGCTCGTGAGGCACCAGCTCAAGGCCGTGAAAATCATCGAAATCGACCCGAACCGCTGCCGGGAACTCTCCGAGCGGCTCCCCTCCGAGGTCATCGTGGCCAACGGCGACGGCCGCAACTCCGACTTCCTCGTGGAGGAAGGCATCCGGGACTATGACGCCGTGGTCGCCGTCACCGGCAACGACGAGGCGAACATCCTCGCCTGCGTCGTGGCGAAGAAGTTCGGTGTCGCCCGCACCGTCGCCCAGGTGGAAAACCTTGAATATGTGCGCCTTGCGGAAGACATGGGTGTGGATGCGGTCATCAACAAGAAACTCATCACGGCGGGACGCATCTTCAAGTTCACCCTCTCCGACAAGGTCCGTTTCGTCCGCTACATGAGCGGGACGGACGCGGAAGTGCTGGAATACACCGCCGCCCCGGATTCCCGGATCACCCGGGCCGCCCTCAAGGATATCGAGTTCCCCCGCAACGCCATCATCGGCGGCGTCATCCGCGGCAGCGACGCGTTCATCGCCGTGGGAGACACCCGGATCGAGCCCTACGACCGCGTGGCCGTTTTCGCGCTCCCGGACACCGTCAAGGAAGTGGATAAATTCTTCAAATAATGCGCAAGATACTGACTCTTACCGCCCTGCTCGCCGCCACCCTCACCGCCGCGGCCCAGGGACACCGTTCCTACGACTGCTACCGGACCATCGACAAGATCAAGGTCGATGGCAAACTCAATGAGGCCTCCTGGCAGGCGGCACCCCTGTCGGAACCCTTCGTGGACATCCGCGGCGTGGATTTCAAGCCCGCTCCGACCAAGCAGACGCACATGAAGATGGTCTGGGACGACCAGTGCCTGTACATCGCCGGCATCATCGAGGAGGACGAGGTCACGGCCTCCCTCAAGGAGCGCGACGCCATCATCTACCGGGACAACGACTTCGAGGTCTTCATCGACCCGGACGGGGACGGGAAGTTCTACTTCGAGTTCGAGTGCAACGCCTACGGCACCCTGATGGACCTGATCATGGACAAGCCGTACAATGAGGGCGGCAACTTCTTCATGCCCTGGGACTGCAAGTACGTCCGGCTGAAGGTCCATGTGGACGGAAAGATCAACAACGCCCGGAAGACCGACAAGGGCTGGACCGTGGAATGGGCCATTCCCTTCGATTCCCTGACCATCGGTTTCGATTCCCCGGCGAAACTCAAGACCTGGCGGATCAACTTCTCCCGCGTGGAATGGCTCAAGAAGGAAGGTCCGGAGGAGAACTGGGTCTGGAATCCCACCGGCGAGGTGAACATGCACCTGCCCGCCCGCTGGGGCTACCTCCATTTCATCGACGCACCTGTGAGTTCCGCCAAGTAATGGGTTTCGAGCAGATCCTTGTCCGCATCACCGGCAAAGACCGGATCGGACTCACCGCCGCCTTCACCGGCATCCTGGCCCGGTATGACGCGCAAGTTCTGGATATCGGCCAGGCCGACATCCACTCCACCCTGTCCCTCGGCCTTCTGATCCGGATGGACGAGGAGCATTCCGGCCAGGTAATGAAGGAACTCCTTTTCAAGGCCACGGAACTGGGCGTCCAGATCGGCTTCGAGCCGGTCCCGGACGACGAGTACGAGGACTGGGCCGGACGCCAGGGGCGGAAGCGCTACATCCTCACGGTCCTTGGTCGCAGCCTGTCCGCCGCGCAGATCGAGGCGGCTGCCAGGATTGTAGCGGACCAGGGACTGGACATCGACTCCATCAAACGCCTGACCGGCCGTCTCTCCATCGCACATCCCGAGCGGAACACCCGTTCCTGCATCGAGTTTTCCCTCCGGGGCACGCCGGTGGACAAGCGGGCGATGCAGCAAGACCTGATGCACCTGTCCACGGAAATGGGCATGGACTTCTCCCTCCAGCGGGACGACATGTACCGGAGGATGCGGCGCCTGATCTGCTTCGACATGGACTCCACCCTCATCCAGACCGAGTGCATCGACGAACTGGCCGAGCGCAATGGCGTCGGGGCCGAGGTCCGCGCCATCACCGAGTCCGCCATGCGCGGGGAAATTGATTTCCGGGAAAGTTTCACCCGCCGCGTCGCCCTGCTTAAGGGGCTGGACGTGAGCGTGATGCAGGATATCGCCGAACACCTTCCCATCACCGAAGGCGCCGACCGGCTGATGTCCGTCCTCAAGACCTACGGCTACAAGATCGCCATCCTCAGCGGCGGTTTCACCTTCTTCGGGGAGTACCTCCGCCGGCGTTTCGGTGTGGATTATGTCTATGCCAACGAACTCGAAATCGGCGAGGACGGGAAACTCACCGGCCGCTATCTCGGAGAGATCGTGGACGGAAGGAGGAAGGCGGACCTTCTGAAACTCATCGCCCAGACGGAAAAGGTGAACCTCGCCCAGACGATCGCCGTAGGCGACGGGGCGAACGACCTGCCTATGCTCTCGGAAGCCGGCCTGGGAATCGCTTTTCACGCGAAACCGCGGGTGGTCAAGAGTGCCCGCCAGAGCATCAACACCATCGGCCTGGACGGTGTGCTGTATTTCCTGGGATTCAAGGACAGCAACCTGGGAGAGCAGGGAAAGATGTAATGCCTATGCAACCTAAACTTCTGGCTTTCATTGCGTTTCTGTTCACAGGAGCACTTCTTCACGCACAGACGCACGTGGACGAGGTTTCCATCGACACGCGCGCGACTTTCCACCAGCAGACGACGGACGGCGTCTATGACTCCCATTTCCAGGGGGACTACCTGAACCTCCACATCAAGGGACAGCTTGCGGACAATCTCACCTTCCGCGTCCGGCAGCGGCTGAACAAGGAAATCGACGAGAAGAATCCTTTCAGGGCCACGGACTTCCTCTGGCTCAAGTGGCAGGCATCCCCCAAGTGGTCCTTCACGGCGGGCAAGCAGGCCATCCTCATCGGCGGATACGAGATCGACTCTCCCCCGATCGATGTCTATTACTACGGCGCTTTCAGCAGCCGGCTCTACCAGTATTATGCCTTCGGGGCCACGGCGACCTACTCGCCCGCGCCGGGTCAGGACATTTCCTTCGAATTCTGTCCCTCCCCCATCTCGCCGGGTACGCAGGATGCGTATTCCTACAACCTGTACTGGAGCGGGCACATCGGCCCCATCTGGAAAACCACCTGGAGTTACAATTACGTGGAGGACGAACTCCACCGGAAGATGAACTGGATCGTGCTGGGCAACAAGTTTTTCTTCGGAGACCTCGTCGTGGACGTGGACCTGCTGAACCGGGCCGCCTTCAAGCAGCCCCGCTTCTTCCTGACGGACTGGACCGCCATCGTCAAGGCCATCTGGACGGTCGGGAAATGGAACCTGTGTACGAAGTTCGGATATGAAAAGAACGCAGCGGAGAATGTCGATGAGAACGGCATCTCCTACGACCTCGTCCTTCCCGCCGGGCACGATTTCCTCTACGGCGGTGCCGGGGTGGAATACTTCCCGCTCGGCGACGACCGGCTGCGGCTGCACGCCGTCTATTTCCGCGACAACCACGACCGGGTGAACAACTTCGACGTGGGCATCACCTGGCGGTTCAACATCTACAAGCGATGAAGATCCTCTTTGCCCACGGCCTGGCCTCCTCCGGGGCCTACAAGCTCGCCGACATGCTGCGCATGACGCTCCGGGCGGAAGTCGTGGCGCCGGATCTTCCCATCGACCCCTCTGAGGCCTTGGAGCTTCTGCGGCGCCTGTGCGAAACGGAGCGTCCCGACCTCGTCGTGGGACTTTCCTGGGGCGGTTTCCTGGTGCACCGGCTCCAGGGCATCCGCCGCGCGCTCATCAACCCGGACCTCCATGTATCGCGGCTCATGCGTACGAAGGTGGGCCCGGTTCCGTACCTGTCCCCCCGGAAAGACGGGACGACTGCTTTTGAAATTACGCCTGCGCTCTGTGACCGCTATGAAGCCCTGGAAGGCTTCGTCGAACCGGATCCGGAGACCCTCCTGGGCCTTTTCGCTGACCAGGACGAGCTGGTCCAGTGCGGGGAGGAATTCGCCTCCCTGTATCCCGGACGCGCAAAAGAATACCCCGGGAAACATCTGCCGACCTTTCCCGAGGTAAAAAAGTTCATTGCACCGGCACTACTCGCCTACATGGAAAGCAACCCGTAAGTCCTCTATTTCCGCATCGGTGATGGGGTTGAGTTTGCCCACGGGAGCGGCCATGATGAGGGAGCGGGCGCTGAAGTCGGCGACTTCCAGTTTGTCGAAGGTGTTGATGAGTTTGTCGCCCGTCACGATGACGGAATCGTTGGAGAGGAGGGCGCAAGGGAGTTTCTTGAAACCCTCGGCCATTTTCTCGATGTCATGGTACTGGCTGCCGAAGGGATACTGCGGCACGTCCTGGAGGAAGATCCAGCTCTCCGGGATGGTCCGGACATCGAACTTCACGCCCGTTGTCGCATAGCCCATCAGGTAGGGCGTCTGGGTGAGGATGATGGAATTGATCTTCGGATTCCGGCGGTAGATCTCGTAATGCAGGGCGACGGAGCGGCTGGCGTTCTTGCCTGCCTCGACCATGCCGTCCCGTACCTGGACAATATCCTCAGGCTCGATGTCCCAGCGCTGCTTGTCGGACGGGGTGATGAGGAAATCGTCCCCTCTCCAGCGGACGGAGGCCGTGCCGTAGGAAGAGCACATCAGTCCCTGGGCGCAGGCGCGGCGGACGATCTCGCACATGTTCGTGCGAATGGCCCGTTCGTCGGAGGGATGCTCCACGTTCATGAAGTGCTTGAAATCCACATGGATGGCTTTTTCATGGGCAAGGATCTGCTCTTCCGTCAGATAGACGGGCTTGCCCAAAGTCTTGGCATTCAGGATGGTCCGGGCGCAGAGTTCGAGGGTTTCCAGGCGCTGGTAGGCATCGGCGATGTCATCGCCCATGAGCACCACGCCGTGGTTCTCCATGATGACAGCCTTGTACTCCGGATTCTTGGCGAACTCCTCGGAGATCTTCTCGCCCAGCAGTTCGCTGCCCGGAAGGGCATACGGGGCGAAGCCGACGGGGCCGCACACGCCGCGGGCCTGCGGAATGATGCTGGTATCGGGCACCTGGTGCACGATGCTGAAGGTCACCAGTCCCGGGGGATGGGCATGGATGACGCTGCGGAGTTTCGGGCGCATCTTGTACAGCGCGCGGTGGAACGGGTATTCGGACGAAGGACGGTGCGGACCGACGATGGTTCCGTCGGCCTTGACGCACATGATGTCGGCCGGGGTCAGGGAGCCCTTGTCGATGCCGGCCGGGGTGATCCACATATCTCCGTTGTCGTCCATGATGGACAGGTTTCCGCCGGATGTGGTCGTCATCTTCCGGCGATAGATGCGGCCGATGATCAGGGCGATCTGCTCGGCCGGGTGCATGAGTTTGGTATCGATTTTTTTCATAGCTAGATTCTTTCGCTTCGCTCAGAATGACAGTTCTGCCGCATGGGCAAGGAGGTAGGTTTCGGCCTCGACGTTCCAGAGGCCGTTATGGGCCTGGCAGATGCGGTCGAGTTCCCGAAGCACCGGGTTCTCGGACTGGCCGAAATCGGCAATGGCGGTGAGCGGGAGGTCGATATGCGTGTATATCAGCTTCTTGCCGCCGGGAATGGTCGGAAGGTTCATGGTCGTGTCGATGACGGCGCCGAGGCCGCCGATGTGCGTCACGAGACCGGCCGGGTCCATGCCCTTGCCCATGTAGTGAAGGGCTTCCTTCATGTCGTCGGTGTTGCCGCCGGAGGTGCCTACCACATGCGTGGAGTTGTAATGGACGTTGTAGAAATTGAACGGGGCCTTGAAGGGGGCCTTGGACGGGCCGGCGAAGAAGTTCAGACAGCCGTCGAAGGCGAGGATGTCGTCGGCCTGCTCCACCACGGCGGGAACCGGGGCGAAGCAGAAAACATCGTCATAACCCTTGCCGCCGGAGAGGTCCATCAAGAGAGTGACGGGATCCTCCACCCGGGTATTGACATAATGGAGTTCGATGCCACGGGATGCGGCAAACTCCACCGTGTACAGCGATGCAGCGCGGTCCAGGCGGGCCTGGTCGATGTCCGTGACCACCAGCAGCGACGGCTTCCGGTCCTCCCGGTGCAGCACATAGTTGATGGCGGCCAGGCCCATGGGCCCGACGCTCGCGAGGAGCGCCATCTTTCCGCCGTCCCGGATCTCCATCTGGTGTACGTAGGAGCCCGGTTTCGCGTGGTAATTGGCATGCATGGCGCCGATGACGCAGGACAGCGGCTCGCTGAGGGACGCCGGGTAGAAACCCTCTCCCTTGAACGGCAGCAGACACCCGTTTTCCATCACCTCGCTGGGGATGATCACATAGGTAGCGTCACCGCCGATGTTCGGATACGAATAGCCGGGGGCGCTGTAGATGCCCACCGGGCCGCGGGGATCGTTCATCGCGGGCTGGATGGAGAACTTGTCGCCGGGTTTGAAGGCGTCCTTCCATTTCGCGCCCACCTCGACGATTTCGCCGGCAAACTCGTGACCGATGATGGTCGGCTTCTCGGCGACATCGTTCGGAACGCGCTTGTGGGCCGTTCCCTGATGGACGGCCTTGTAAGAGGACATGCAGATGCTGTCGCTCACCACCCTGGCGAGGATCTCATCTTCCTTCAGGGCGGGAAGCTCAAACTCCTCCAGTCTCAAATCGTCCTTTCCGTAAAGACGTACTGCTTTGGTTTTCATATTCTTAGCTAATATTTAGATTTTTCGACTCCGACCTTCGGTCTCCGCTCAAAATGACAATGACATCATTCCGTCCCGTCATTTCGACCAAGCAACACTTTTCTGTCATTTCGACCAAGCGAAGCGCGTGGAGAAATCTAAGTGTTTCCACAAACAAACTCAAGCAAGCATCACCTGGCCGCCGGTGACAGGAATCGCCTGGCCGGTCTCGCCGGTCTGGTCGATGGCGTAGAGGATGGCCTTGGTGACATCGGCCGGGGTGCAGCCCTTGCGCATGGGGACCTGGGCGAGGTAGAAGTCCTTGACGTCCTGGACGGTCTTGGCGCCGGGGACCTTGCCGGCGGCGAGGTACTGGACGAACAGGCCGTTTTCGGGATTGCTCCAGAGGGGACCGTCGTAGAAGTTGCCCGGGCAGATGCTGTTCACCTTCACACGGAAGGGGGCGAGTTCCAGGGCGAAGGACTGGGTGAGGCCGATGCCGCCGAACTTGCCGCCGGCGTAGGCGAAATTCGCCTTGGAGCCGCGGAGGCCGCTCTTGGAGTTGACCTGGACGATATCGGCGAAGTATTCCGGATCGGCCGCGGTCTCGATCTTCATGATGTGGGAGGCCACCTTGGCGCAGTAGAAGTAGGCCTGGTAGTTGATCTTCGTGACGAACTCGAAGTTCTCCGGCGTCATGGCCTCCAGGCCGCCGGCACGAAGAACGCCCGCGTTGGAAACGAAGACGTCCAGCGCACCGAAGTTCAGGATGGTCTGCTTCATGAGGTTCTGGAGACTGTCCATGCCCTCCACGTTGGTCTTGACGAAGATGGCGCGGTTGTTCCGGGCACTCTCGTTCAGGGAGGCGGCGGTGGCCGCACCGGTCACCTCATTCAGGTCCGCCACGACGATGTTGGCTCCCTGGGCCATCAGTTCGCGGGCGATGCCCTCGCCGAAGCCCTGGGCGGCACCCGTCACGATGATGGTCCGGCCCTCGACCCGGCCGGCGGAGGCGCCGGAAGCCACCTTGCGGCGGTAGTTCTCCACTTCCCAGTTGTCGATGAAGTCGATCCAGGCGGGCTCCATCCCATGGGCGCCGCCGAAACTGCCTGCGTAGAACGCAACCTTCATCGCATCCAGGAAGACCTCGGTGATGATGCCGGCGTTCTTGGCGCTGTCGCCCACGGCCACAAGGCCGATGCCCTTGACCAGCAGAACCTTGGGCGTATGTCCACGCCGGGCGACGTAGGCCTCGATTTTCTCCTCGGCCTCCTTCACGAGGTCGTCGGAATCCAGGACGATATATTCGCTCTTGCAATAGACGATGATGTCCGGGGTGAACGGAAGGAGCACCGCCTCCGGATTCTCCAGAAAACGGTCCACCAGCGCGTTCCGGGTGACTTGCAGGGTCTTGAGGCCACGTCCGCCGCGGGAAAGGATCTGCCGGATGGCCGGGATGATTTCCGTGACCGAGGCGGGGACTTTCTCGCCCACGCCGTCCGGAAGCGGTTTCACGCACTGTTCCAGCCTGGCCATCATGTCGGCATAGATCCGGTCAATCTCCTCCGTCGTGTCGGCCGCGACGAAGACGCCGTGGTTCTGCAGGAAGATGACCTGGGGCTCCCGGCCCCGGATGGCCTTGTAGGCCTTGATCCGTTCGTACACCTTCTTGAAGAGGGTATAACCGGGGTCGGTATATTCGATGTAGAGGGCATCCGGGAAGAGACCCGTGCAGGTCTGGGCCGCTTCGTTGGAGCACATCAGGCCGTTCACCAGGGTCGGATGCAGGTGCACGACATAGGCAAAGCCCATACAGTTGTGCAGGGAGGTCTCCACGGAAGGACGGCGGTCCTTCGTGATGCAGGCCATTGCCAGGTCTTCCTTCACCTGGGCCTCCCGCTCGGCGACATCGGCACTGTACTCCTTCTCCCCCATCGGATTGAGTTTCGACCGGTCCAGGACGGCGAATCCGTCCTCGCCGATGGTGGCCAGGGCGTGGCCGCTGGCCTTCACCCACAGCCGGTCGACACTCTTGTAGGAGGTGTTCCCCCCCCCGGCGATGACAAAGCGGGAGTCGGCACCGTACTTGCGGGAGATGTCAATCAGTTTTTGAATACTCGTTTCCATATTCCTTTCAGATTTCTCGACTCAGGCTTCGCCTTCGCTCGAAATGACAGAAGAAATCAAATCCTCACCGGCGGCGATGCTGTCCTTGCCGGCCTGATGGGCCGCCACGGCGCAGGCACCGCGCCAGTTGATAGCCTTGAGCTTCGGGGACAGTTCCGCAGCGTCGCGGGTCCGGAGCCGGATGGGCTCCATCGCCGGGGTGTTGTGCTCGGAGCCGAAGGTCACGATGAAACCCTCGTCCTCCAGATAGCCGGCATACTGCTCCAGCACGGCCGTCGTGTTGCGCGTCGTAATGAACTCCACGCTGCGGAAGCCACGCTTTTTGAGCGTATCGGCCGCCTGCTGCAGATCCCCCTCGAAGTCCGTGAAATGCCCCTTCGCATCATCGGCCAGGAACGGATAGGTAGGAATGCCGCCCGCTGCCTCGATGATGCGCTGGACCGTTTCCATGGGCAGGAACGCCTTCGGATCTTCGGGCACGAAGGCCGGGCCTCCAGCCTTGAGGAGTTTGCTGCGGAGGGTGTTCTCGATGGTGGCGGGATCCCCGATCAGGTCGGGGATGACGTTGTGCTTGTTTTGGTCGGGGATGACGTTGTGCTTGTTACTGTCGGGGAGGACGTCATGCCCGGCTCCGACCGGGCATCTGCATCTCTCCAGCGCCAGGCGAAGCGCCTTCGCCAGGTGCCGCTCACGGATGGAGCCCATCGTGAGTTTCTCCCGGATCTCCTTGAAATCCAACACGATACCGTAACCTTCGGCCTTCAGCCACTCGTTCAGTTTCGCGCACATGCGCTCCACCTGGGCGTTGGATTCCGCCCGGACGGCCTCGAGTTGCCGAAGCGGCTCGCCGGAAAGGATGGGCGGGCACGCCAATCCCTTGCCGCTGATGTACGTCCGGCCCGGATTGTTCGGGTCATTGACCCGCAGTCCCGCGGCCTGGTCCTCCGCATTCAGCGCGATGAACTCGATCCCGAACAGCGGGAAAAGCCCCCTCCGTGCGCATCCTTCCTTCCACTCCCCATACCCGTCGGTAGAGTAGAAGTCATTGATTCCCACGACCTTCACGCCTTCTTCCGCCGCCTTGTCCAGTGCCTCCCCAATCGAAGAGAAGGCACTGAACGAGTACGGAGTATGCAAATGAGCGTTAACGTCTAACATATTCAATCTGCGTATTACTAAATGCCCTTCTTGGAACGGAGCATCGCCTGCGCGCAGGTTTGGTTGCTCACGGGAACGTAATCCTTGAGCGGGATCATCTTCTCGTTGATGGCGTCCAGGAACCAGGACGGCTGCGGGAAGAAGGCTGCCTCCAGCTCGTGCGACGGCGTGATCCAGTTGCGGGAACCCAGGACCACCGGCGCCGCATCGAGGTAGTCGAAGCACAGGTCGGTAATGTTCGCCGCCAGGTCGTTCAGGTAGGAGCCGCGGGCGGAAGCGTCGCCGGCGATGATGATGCGGCCGGTCTTCTTCACGGATTCCACGACCTTCTCGTAGTTGAACGGAACCAGGGTGCGGGCGTCGATGACCTCCGCCTCCAGGCCGTACTTCTCCTTGAGTTCGTCGGCCGCCTGGAGCGCCCGGTACAGCGTCGCGCCGATGGTGAGGAACGTCACGTCCTTGCCTTCGCGCTTCACGTCGGGCTCGCCCAGCGGAATCTCATAATAGCCTTCGGGCACACCACCCTCATGGAACTGCTCGCCGATGCCGTACAGGCGCTGGCTCTCGAAGAAGATGACCGGGTCGGTTCCCTGCAAGGCGCTGTTCATGAGGCCCTTGGCATCGTACGGCGTGACCGGGAAGACCACCTTAAGGCCCGGGATGTGAGTGCACAGGGAGGTCCAGTCCTGCGAGTGCTGGGCACCGTACTTGGAGCCCACGGACACGCGCACGACCACGGGCATCTTGAGGATGTTGCCGGACATCGCCTGCCACTTCGGAAGCTGGTTGAAGATTTCGTCGCCGCAGCAGCCCAGGAAGTCGCAGTACATGATTTCCGGGATCACCCGGCCGCCGCACATGGCATAGCCGATGGCCGTGCCGATGATGGCCGCCTCCGCGATGGGAGAGTTGAACAGGCGGTGGTACGGAAGCGCCTCGGTCAGGCCGCGATACACGGCGAAGGCGCCGCCCCACTCGCGGTTCTCCTCACCGTAGGCGATGAGGGAGGAATCCTTGTAGAAACGGTCCACGATGGCCTCGAACACGCCGTCGCGGAAGTTGTACATCTTCATGGAACTCACCGGCTTGCCCTCCGCATCCTTGTAGAAGCGGCTCTTGCCGGCTATCTGCTTCACCCGCGGATTCTCCGCCATGGGGTGATTGACCTCGGGCGTGGCGTCGCCGAAGGAATCGACACTGCCGTTGGAGAACATCATCTCGCCCAGGAGTTCATTGTCCTTCACGAGGTCCATGCGCGGAGACACGGTCTCGTCGATGGCGAGTTTGTACATCTCGAAGATGACGTCCTTCACATGGGCCTGGATGGCTTCCAGGTCGGCCTCGGTGGCGACACCGGCCTCGACGAGTTTCCGGCCGAATCCGAGGATGCAGTCCTCGGCCTGCCAGGCCTCCATCTCCTCCTTGGTCCGGTAAGAGGACTGGTCGGACGGGGAATGGCCGCTGTAGCGGTAGGTCACGACATCCAGCAGGCACGGGCCTTCCTTCTTCTCGAGGAGGGCCTTCTTGCGGCGGAAGGCGTCGATGACCGCGAGCGGGTTGTAGCCGTCCACGCGCTCGGCGTGCCAGGACTCCGGATTGAAGCCGGCGCCCAGGCGGGCCGGATAGGTGTAGCCCATGGTCTCGCCGCGGGTCTGGCCGCCCATCGCGTACTGGTTGTCCATCACGTTGATGAGGATCGGAAGGCCGCCCTTCATGTCGCCCTCCCAGAGGGTGTTGAACTGGTCCATCGAGGCGAACGTCATGCCTTCCAGGACCGGGCCGCGGGCCATGGCGCCGTCACCGAGGTTGGCGACGACGATGCCCTTCTTGCGGTTGACTTTCTTGTAAAGGGCCGCGCCCACGGCGATGGAACCGGAACCGCCCACGATGGCGTTGTTCGGATAGATGCCGAAGGGGGTGAAGAACGTGTGCATGGATCCGCCCAGGCCCTTGTTGAAGCCGGTCGTACGGGCGAAGATCTCCGCCATCGCCCCGTACAGGAGGAAGCGGATGCCGAGTTCCTTCGTAGAGCCCTCGAAGCCCTTTCCGGCGACGGCGAGCGTGGCACCGCCCCAGAACTCCTCCATCACCTTCTTCAGGTCCTCCTCGGGGAGGATTTCGATGGAACGGAGACCCTTGGCGAGGATTTCGCCGTGGGAACGGTGGCTGCCGAAGATGAAGTCGTCGGTGGTGAGGTTGTAAGCCATGCCCACGGCGGCGGCCTCCTGGCCGGCGGAAAGGTGGGCGGGACCCGGGTTGTTGTAGGCGACACCGTTGTAGCCACCCGTCGTCTTGACGAGGTTCAGCATCGTCTCAAACTCCCGGATGACGGACATGTCACGGTAGATGCGCTTGAGGTCATCGGCCGTGAAATTCCCCTCGGCCAGTTCGTCCTTCACGGACTTGTCATATTTCATCACGGGGATTTCCGGGAACTTGATCTCGTGCTCCTGGGGGCGGAGCACTTCATTGGGGTCGATGTATAAGGATTTCGGCATGGCTTATTTCAGGGTGAAAACGGTTTCTTTCAGGATTTCGGAGACGGTCGGGTGCGGGAAGACCACTTCCTTGAGCTGCTCCACGGTCATTTCCTGCTCGATGGCGATGCAGGCGCTGTGGATCATCTCGGAGCAGGGGTTGCCCAGCATGTGGACGCCCAGCACCTCATGGTATTTCTTGCCCACGATGACCTTGCACAGGCCCTCGCCGCGCTCGTTCTCGGCGACGAAGCGGCCCGCGTAGGCCATGGGAAGCTTGACGACGGTGTAATCCAGGCCCTTCTTCGCGGCCTCGGCTTCGGTGACGCCGGCGCCGGCCACTTCCGGATTCGTGTACACCACGCCCGGAATGGCGTCGTAGCGCATCCGGTCGGCCTTTCCGAGGATGTTGTTCACGGCCACCTCGCCTTCGCGGGAGGCGGTATGGGCCAGCATGGAGAAGCCGGTCACGTCGCCCGCCGCATACACGTTCGGGATGTTCGTGCGCATCTTCTCATCGACCTTGATGCCGTAAGGACGTCCGGCTGGATTCAGCGCGAGTTCCACGCCGATGTTCTCCAGTCCGATGCCCTGGAAATTGGCCCGGCGCCCCACGGAGACGAGGATCTTGTCGCCGGTGGCCCGGCAAGTCTTCCCTTCCGGATCCTCATAGACGACATCGTTCCCCTCCACGGCGACGACCTTGCAGCTGAGGTGGAATTCAACGCCCTTCTTCTCATACTGGGCTTGGAGCATCGCGCTGATCTCATCGTCCAGCGGGCCCAGGATCTTCGGGAGCATCTCCACCACCGTCACCTTCGTGCCGATGGAATTGAAGAAACTGGCGAACTCCATGCCGATGACGCCGCCGCCGATGACGACCAGGCGCTCCGGCTGCTCCTCCAGGGAGAGGATCTCCCGGTTCGTGACCACGGCGCCACCGAGGCCCTCACGAAGGCCCGGGATCGGCGGAACGGCCGCCTCGGAACCCGTGCAGATGAGGAGGTTGCGGGCCTGATAGGAAGCTTCGCCGCTGACGATGGTGATACCCTCGGCACTCCGGCCCTGGATCACCGCCTCGCCCTTGACGACTTCCACCTTGGCACCTTTCATCTGCGCCTTGACACCGCCGACGAGCTTCTTGACCACCTTCTGCTTACGCTTGAAGATCGCCCCGAAGTCGATCGAGGAGCCGTCCACGTTGACGCCATACTGGTCCGCATGGCGGGTATAATCATACACTTTGGCGCTGTACAGCAGCGTCTTGGTGGGGATGCAGCCCTCGTTCAGGCACACGCCGCCCAGTTCCCTTTTCTCGAAAAGGACTACGGAGAGACCAGCCGCACCGGCCCGTCCGGCCGCCACGTATCCACCGGGGCCTCCTCCGATAATTGCTAAATCAAACATCGTTATCGTTTCGTATAATTGTCATTCTGAACGAAGTGAAGAATCTAAAACTCCACCTCGAGATTCTCTATTTCCGCCGCGACCTGCTTCAGGAAGCGGGTGGCTTCACCGCCGTCCACCGCCCGGTGGTCGTAGGTCAGGCTCAGACCCATGTACGGGACGAAGGCATACACCCCGCCGCCCAGGTCCTTCGGCCTCGGGACGATGGTGCCGACGCCCAGGATGGCGCTCTGCGGCACGTTGATGATGGGGGTGAACCACTCCACGCCGAATCCGCCCAGGTTGGACACCGTGAAGGACGCGGCCTCCGGGGACAGCAGGTCGGGATTGATGCTCCCCTTCTTGCTGTCGTCGGCCACTTTCTTGAGGCGCTTGGACAGCTCCACGATGGAAAGTTCGTCGGCATGCGGCACGGCCGGGACCATGAGTCCCCGCTCCGTATCCACGGCGACGCCCAGATTCACGGGCTTGAACAGCCGCATGGCATCGCCCAGGCAGTGGGAATTCAGGTTCGGGAACTTCTGCAGGGCCTTGATGACAGCATAGCAGACAAAGTCGTTGATGGTGATGTTGGCATCGACCTTCCCCTCCTCCAGCGCTTTCTTGGCTTTCTTCCGGAGGGCCTGGATCCGGCGCGCGTCGGCACCCAGCATGTGGGTGAGTTGGGCAGAGTTCTGGAGGGAGTTGTACATGCTCTTGGCAATGAGTTTGCGCATGTTGGACATCTTCACCACCTCGAACTCGGCACCTTCGCCGGCAATGTCGGTATGGCTGGGCTTCCAAACCTTCAGGTCGGCGCCCTTCACGGCACCGGCCAGGCCGGTTCCCGCACCGGGCGACGCCAGGCCGCCTTCGGCCAGGCGAGCCTTCGCCAGCCCCGTCAGCCTTCCCTGCGCCTCGGCCGCCGCCTCCACATCCCTGGCAATCACCCTTCCATACGGCCCGCTCCCAGCGATTCTCGTCACATCCACGCCCTTCTCATTGGCAATCTTTCGTGCACGGGGCGAGACGGCGGAGCCGGAGGAGGATATACCTTCGGAAACCTCTGGCCACCCTCGGCCAGATAAGAGGGAGGGGCCCGCCGGCTCTGCCGGTGGGAGGGGCCGGAGCGAAGCGGAGGCGGTTTCCGAAGGTATATTCTCCGGAGCCGAAGCCGTCTCGCCACCATTGCCCTTAGGCGTAAATTCCTCAAAAGACTCGCCGGGGTTGCCGATCACGAGGACGTTCTCCAGGCAGGGGATCTCGTCCCCGTCCTTCCAGAAGATCGCCAGGACCGTCCCGTCGACCTTGGCTTCCTCCTCGAAGGTCGCCTTGTCCGTTTCGTATCCGAAGAGCACATCGCCCGCCTTCACGGCGTCCCCGACCTTCACTTTGAACTCGGAAACGATGCAGCTCTCCACGCTCTGCCCTTGTTTGGGCATGATTACTACACTTGCCATTCTAACGTATTTATGCCAGCAACTGCGGCAGGAAAGTACTGATGATGAGCACGACGATACCGGTCACCAGGACCGCGACCGTCTTCTTGGAAACGCCCTTCCACTCCTTGAGGATGATGCCCCAGACATTGGAGAACACCACGTTCAGCGACATCAGGATGCACCAGCTGAAGGTGATGAGGACCGGGTAGTCCGTCAGGAAGCCCTTGCCCAGGCTCAGGCCGAAGAACTGGCTGTACCACAGCAGGCCGGCGAGGCAGCAGAACACCAGGTTGTTGCCCCAGAGGGCCTTCTGGCCGTAGTCGCCCCAGGTCTTGTTCTTGCTGTTCTGGTAGAAGCAATAGACCGCGTTCGTCAGGAAGCCGCCGAAAGTCACGAGCATCGTGGCCGGGAGCGTCTGGAAAATGGGCTTCGTACCCGGCAGATACAGGTTCTGGCCGAAGTTCAGGCCGATGTTGAAGCAGGCGCTCATGAAGCCGGCGAGCAGCGCCACGGCGATACCCTTGCCGAAATTGAAGTCCTTCACGGCCTTCTTCTTTTCCTCCTCCGGCAGGGCGGCGGACTTCATCGCGCCGGCGACGCCGATGATGGCGATGCCGATGAGCGTCACGACGACACCGATGATGACGGCGCTGGTAAGGTCATGGGCATGCCCAGTGAAGACGGGGCCCAGGATGGCGCCGAGGGCGGAACAGGTACCGAGGGCGATGCTCTGGCCCAGGGCGACGCCGAGGTAGCGCATGGAAAGGCCGAAGGTCAGGCCGCCCACGCCCCACAGCGCACCGAACAGGATGGTCATCCAGGTGGCCTTGGGGTCGGCATTCATCAGGGCGAGCAGGTCGCCGAAGCTGCCGCCGGTCCCGGACAGGGACAGCAGGGCGCCGAAAAACGGGAAGAGGAGCCAGGCAAAGACTCCCTGGACCATCCAGTAGCTTTCCCAGCTCCAACGCTTGATCTTGTTGATCGGGACGTAGCTCGAACTCTGGCAGAACGCCCCGATCGCGATGATTAAAAGACCAATGATGAGATTCATGGCTTAACGCTTTGATGTAACCTCTTTCTCGTACTGCTCGATGCAAGGGATGAACTCCTCGCCCACGGGCACGCCGTTCTTGTAGTTGAAATAATCGAACACGGCGCCGAACGGGAGGGTCTTGGCCTCCTCGAGGAGGGCGAGACGCTGGAAGCCCTTGCCGGCATCCTCATATTCGCGGAGCTTTGCGAGCGGCTCCAGGAGGGCGCTGAGGACGCACTTCTGCGTGGCGCGGGTGCCGATGACATAGGCGCCGATGCGGTTGATGGCGGCGTCGAAGTAGTCCAGGCCGATGTGGGAACGGTTCAGCGCGTCCGCCCGGACGATCTCCTTGAACAGGTCCAGGGTCTGGTCGTTCATGATGGTCACGTGGTCGGAGTCCCAGCGGATCGGACGGGAGACATGCAGCATCAGCTCCGGAACGAAGAGCAGGAGCGAGGCGACCATGTCGGCCACGTTCTCGGTCATCTCATAGTGGCCGGTGTCCAGGGTGTACATCAGTTTCCGGGTGGCGCAGTAACCGGCGACGAAGTCGTGGGAGCCCACGGTGTAACTTTCAAGGCCGATGCCGAAGAGTTTCGCCTCCAGGCAGGTCTTCATGCCCGGAAGGTCTTCCTTCAGGATCTCGTCCAGGGCCGCGGCGAAGATCTCGCGATAGCGCTTGCGCTCCACGGTCTGGTCCTTGGAACCGTCATGGACCCAGATGTTCATGATGCAGGGATCGCCCTGGGCCTTGCCCATCGCGTCGGCGATGCGGCGGCAGCGCTTGGTGTGCTCGATCCAGAACTCGCGGATGGCGGGATCCGGGTTCGCGAGGGACAGGTTGCCGCTCTTGGGATGGCCGAAGGAAGTGGAGTTGAAGTCCAGCTTCATGTTGTTCTCCTTCGCCCACTGGATCCAACTCTCGAAGTGCTTGACCTCGCACTGGTCGCGGTCCACGAACTCGCCCTTGAAGTCTCCGTAGATCTCGTGCAGGTTCAGGCGGTGGTTGCCCGCGATGAGACTCTTGGCGAACTTGACGTCCGCACGGACCTCGTCGATGTTGCGGGCGCGGCCCGGATAGTTGCCGGTGGTCTGGATGCCGCCGGAGAGGCCGGCCTTGCTCTCGAAACCGATCACGTCGTCGGTCTGCCAGCAGTGCAGGGAGATAGGGGTCTTTTCGAGGATTTCGACAGCCTTGTCGGTGTCGACGCCGATGGCGGCATACCGCTCCTTGGCGATCTCGTACGCTTTGAGGATTTGTGCTTCTTTCATAATATCAGTGTTTTGTGTTGTTTTGTCATTTCGAGCGAAGTCTCCGTTGTCATTTCGAGCGAAGTCGAGAAATCTATTCCGCAGGATAAAAGGTCTTCACTTCGAACGCATCGGCGATCATCTTCCGCATCTCCCAGCGGTCCTTGACGAGGCCGGCGGTGCGGGCCTGGAGCATCACGTTGCCGATGGCCGTGGCCTCGGTGGGCCCGGCGACGACGGGGATGCCCAGGGCGTCGGCCGTCCACTGGCTCATCGTGTCGTTGGCGCTGCCGCCGCCGATCACGTGGAGTTTCTCGATCTTGAAGGGCGCGAACTGCTGGAGCATGCCCACGACCTCCTTGTACTTGGCGGCCAGACTGTGATAAATGCAACTGACGTACTGCGCGTCGTTTTCCGGGACCGGCTGTCCTTTCTCGCGGAGATAGCTGGCGATGGCCTCGACCATGTTGGCCGGGGCGGCGAAACGCGGATCGTCCGGGTCGATGACGGACGGGAAGGAAGCCTCGCTGCGGGCCATCTTCTCCAGTTCGCCGTAGTTGTAAGTGCGTCCTTCCGCTGCCCAGACCTTGCGGCTCTGTTCCAGGAGCCACATGCCGGTGATGTTCTTGAGGAAACGGGTGGTTCCGTCGATACCGCCCTCATTGGTGAAGTTCAGGCGGGTGGAGGCCTCGTTGATGATCGGGGCCGGGGCCTCGATGCCCATCAGGCTCCACGTGCCGCTGGACAGGTAGGCGAACTTCTCGTCCGCGGCCGGAACGGCGGCGATGGCGGACGCCGTGTCATGGCCGGCGACGGCGATGACCGGAACCTGCGGAACCCCGCAGGCCTCGGCGATTTCCTTGCGGAGCATGCCCACGGCCTCGCCGGGCTGGACGATGGGCAGGAGCACGTCGCTGCGGATCCCCAGTCTCTCGAGCAGTCCATTGTTGAACTGGCGGGAAGTCTGGTCCATCATACCGGAGGTGGAGGCGATGGTGTACTCGCAAACTTTGTTTCCTGTCAACATGTAGGACAGCAAATCCGGCATGAACAGGATGTTCTTCGCGCAGCGCAGGGGCGCGAAGCCTTCCCGGACCTGCGCATACAGCTGGAAAATGGAGTTGAAATTCAGGATCTGGATACCGGTCGCCCCGTAGAGTTCCTCCCGGGGAATGACCCGGAAAACCTCCTCCGGAATGCCGTCCGTATAGGGGTCGCGATAGGCGCGGGGATTCCCCAGAAGGGAACCGTCATCGGCCACGAAACCGAAGTCCACGCCCCAGGTGTCAATACCGATGGAATCGATCTCGACACCCTCTTTTCCCAATTCGCTCAAGCACTTGCGGAAATGGTCGTAAATGGCCAGGACGTCCCAGTAATACTTGCCGCCCAGTTCGATGATACCGCTCGGAAAGCGGTACACCTCGCGCATCTCGAAGGTTTCATCCATGAAAGTGGCCAGCACCGCGCGTCCCGAAGTGGCGCCGCAGTCGAAAGCCAGGAAGTTGTGTTTTTGTGCCATAACAGGTTATCGTTTGGTGTCGATTGCAAAAATATGGTATATCCCCCACTCTTCCCGTGAAGAATATGCGATAAAAACTTTGAATTTTGATTTTTTCAATTCCCCGGTTTGACCCCTGTTCCAGGAAAAGGTGTTTTTGGTTATTTTTGCAGTATGAAGAGACTGACCACATTCCTGCTCGCCGCCGCCTGCACCCTGGTCGCGGCCGCCCAGACACGCATCACGGACCTCCGGGTCCAGAACAGCCATGAACCCATCGCCGTCGAAGACCGGCAGCCCGACTTCGGCTGGCGGATGGAGTCGGACCGGCGCGGCGCCGCCCAGACCGCCTGGCGCCTGCAAGTCACCCGCGAAAGCGACGGCAGCGAAGTGTGGGACAGCGGACGCGTGGAAGACGGGCGTTCACAAGGCATCCGCTATGGCGGAGCGGCCTTGCAGCCCGAGATGGGTTACGGGGTGAAACTCACCGTCTGGGACCAGGACGGCGGCACGCACGAAGCCCGCACCCGCTTCGAGACCAGCCTGTTGAGCCCCAGGCAAAGTGCCTGGAAGGGAGCGAAATGGATCGGTTCCAAGGAACTTACGCTGGATGCCACGTCCCAGTGCATCTTCGACATCCGCACGGATTTCCGGATCGAGGAGGGAAACACCGCCGCCCTGATCCTGGGAGCAGATGATTTCCGCCTGCAGCATGCTTTCCAGAACGTCTTCGGCATGGCCGGAGAGAACTATTTCCGGGTGGAAGTGGAACCCTCCCTTCCCGAGATCCGCATTTTCCGGGTCGGCTACTTCCCGGAAGACCGCGCGGACAAGCCCCTCCTCACCATCAACCGGACGGTCTTTCCGGAGACGAACCTCGGGGACATCCTGTCCGACGGTCCAGACCACACCCTCGAAATCCATGTGGAGAACAGCGTCATCCGTTTCCGGATCGACGGGCAAGACCTTACGACGGGGACGTCCCGGCTGAGCCTGAACAGGATGGGAGACGGCGGAGATTACATTTCCTACCCGAACCTGTGTTCGGTCGGTTTCGCCGCCACACCGGGTTCCACGGTCGTATTCCGAAACTATCAAATCCTGAATTCCGGACAGAGCGAAGACCGCATCGTCTTCGACAAAGAGCGGTACGGCATCTTCGCCGGCATTCCCGGCGTGACCGTCCGGGACGGAGAGATCCGGGTTGCCAACACCGGCCCGGAGATGCTCCAGGGATGGGCCGATCCCTCCCACGGCGCGGAGACGCAGCTCCGTACCGAATTCCAGGTCGGGAAAAGGATCAAGCAAGCCCGCCTGTACGCTACGGCCATGGGCATCTATGACCTTTTCCTCAACGGGAAACACGTCGGTGACAGCTGGTTCACGCCGGGAGACAGCCAGTACCGGGAGATCATGGGCTACCACAAGTACGACGTGACGGACCTGCTGCAGGAAGGAGGGAATGCCCTCGCGGCCTCCCTCGCCGGCGGCTGGTTCAGCGGTTACATGACCTTCTCGGCCGCGAATTTCAACTTCTTCGGGGACTACGCCGCCCTCCTCGCCCGCCTGGTCATTACCTACGAGGACGGATCGCGGGAGGAAATCGTCACCCGCCCGGACACCTGGAAGGCCTTCAAGGACGGCCCCGTACGCCTCGGAAGCTTCTACCAGGGCGAACGGTACGACGCCCGCAAGGAGACCCAGGGATGGACCGAGACCGGATTCGACGACGGAGACTGGGTGAGCGCGGAAATCATCGGACGCCGGGACTGGGTCGATTTCGACCTCATGGCCCGCTACGACGAGCCGGTCCGGCTCCGGGAAGTCCTGACGGCCCGGCGCCTGATGCCGGCCTCGGACCCGCATACGCACATCTACGACATGGGCACGAACATGGTGGGCGTTCCGGAAATCACCATCCCCGCCGGCTGGCTGAAGGCCGGCGACACCGTCATCCTCACGTACGGCGAACAGCTCTATCCCGGCCTCAAGGGAGACTCCCGGGAATACGTAAACCGCTTCGGGAAGAAGGGGCGGAACGTTGCGGGGCATATCCTCTACGAGTCCAACCGGGCCGCCCTGGACACCGACTTCTATACCGCCGCCGGCTCCGGTGCCGTCACCATCCGGCCCACCAAGACCTTCCGGGGTTATCAGTACATCCAGGTGTACATCCCCGCCCATGAAGGCGCATTGCCCCTGGAGAACGTCAAAGGACTCGTCCTCTCCTCCACGGAGATTCCGACCGGCCGCTACAACGCCACGACTTCCGACGGGAACAAGACCGGAGAGCTGGTCAACCAGCTGTTCCGGAACATCCAGCGCAGCCAGCTCGGCAACACCCTGACGATTCCGACCGACTGCCCGCAGCGGAACGAACGGATGGGCTGGACCGGGGACGCCCAGGCCTACACCCGCACCGGGACCTACCAGGGAGACCTGCAGACCCTCTTCCGGCAGTGGATGGTCTCCCTCCGGGCCGACCAGGCCATCGGCGACGACCACGAAATCGCCGGCGGCATCGGCACGACCGTTCCCACCTTCAACAAAGCGGACGATACGATCTTCGCGCCCAGCACCACCTGGAGCGCGGCCGTTTGCATGGTCCCCTGGCAGCTGTACAACCAGTATGGCGACACCCGCATCATCGAGGAGAACTTCCAGGTGATGATGGACTGGCTGAATGGAATGGCCTTCTACAAGAACCCTGATTACCCGTACCTGTCCACGGCCACCGGCGGTCTGGCCGACCACCTGGCCCTGGACGGCCGCACCCCGCCGGACCTGCTGAACAACGCCATCTACATCCGCATGATGGAAGTGACGGCGACCATGGCCGACGCCATCGGCCGCCACGCGGAAGCCACCCTGCTCCGGGAGCGCCGTGAACGGGCCGTCGAGGACTGGAACAAGGCCTATGTGGACCCTGTGACGGGCAAGACGCGCGCCTTGTCCGGGGAGACGGTCCATACGCAGGCTTCCTACGCCACTCCCCTGAATTTCAACGCGTTCAACCTGGACAACCAGGAGAAGGCGCAGCAGCACCTGGCCATGCTCATCACCCACCCGGAATCGCTCGGTCCGGACTACCCTTACCGGCCCTATACCATCACCACCGGTTTCTCCGCCACCCCGAACATCCTGCCCGCCCTGAGCCGGGCCGGCCGCAGCGAAGAAGCCTTCCGGATGATTTCCAGCACCGAGTATCCATCCTGGCTCTACCCGGTCACCCAGGGGGCGACTTCCATCTGGGAACGCTGGAACTCCCGGGACACGGCCTTCGCCGGCGTCAACCAGAACAGCATGAATTCGTTCAATCACTTCGCCCTCGGCGCCGTGGGAGAATGGATGTTCGAATACCAGTTGGGAATCACCGCCGCCTATGACGAAGGCGAGGCGGGCTACAGGCACTTCGTGCTCCAGCCCACCTGCGGCGGGATATACACGGCTCTGGAGGGCAGTTACGATTCCAATTACGGGCGCATCTGCAGCGCCTGGACCGCGGACCAGGGCGTGATGAAGACCTACCGCTGTACCGTCCCGGCCAACACGACCGCCACGCTCTACCTCCCCATCGACGAAGACGCCGTCCAAACCTACGGGGAGGTGGACGGCGCCGTTCATGAGGGGAATTGCACCCGGCTCGGTCACTCCGTCGCCCAGTACTTCCTCCCGGCCGGGACCTGGGAGTTCACCATCGGCGAAGGACGGATCGAAATCCGGTAATCCTATTCGCTTACCGGTGCAAGGACGTTGTGCACCGGCCAGGACTGGGCTTTCTTGAGTTTGAAGGAACCGCTCCGGCGGAGGTCCTGGATGGAGGCGCCGAAGTTCACGGTATAGACCCCGGCGGCGGCTTCCCAGGCACTCGCGGCCTCATTGAAGGAAGCGAGGGAGTAGGCATCGACCTGGAAGGTCAGGGTCTGGCTCTCACCCGGGGCGAGGAGTTTGGTCTTGGCGAAGGCCTTGAGTTCCTGGTCGGGCTTCTCCAGGCCGCCTTCCGGGGCATGGACATACACCTGGACGACTTCCTTACCGGCCACGGTGCCCTCGTTCTTGATGGTGACGGAGGCCTCGAAACCGTCGGCGGTGGCCTTCACGACCGGATTGGAATACACGAAGTAGCTGTAGGTAAGGCCGTATCCGAAAGGATAGGAGACTTCCACGCCACGGGTCTGGAAGTGACGGTAGCCCACCCAGATGCCCTCGGCATAGTCGGTGTAGTCCACATCCTTCTGCGGCTGGCGGGGCCCCCAGCTGAAGCCACGGCTCTGCTGCGGATTGTAGCTGTAAGGGAAGTTGGCGGACGACGGGTGGTCCATGAAGTTCACGGGGAAGGTCATCGGGAGTTTGCCGGAGGGGTTCACCTTGCCGGTGAGGACGTCGGCCACGGCGTTGGCGCCTTCCTGGCCCGGGGACCAAGGGAGGACGATGGCGTCCACCATGTGCTTCCAGGAAGCGGTCTCGATGACACCGCCGATGTTCAGGACCACGACGACCTTCTTGCCGGCGGCATGGTAGGCGGTACTCACATCGCGGAGGAGATCACGCTCGACGGTAGTGAGTTCGAAATCATCAACTTGCTTGCGGTCGGCGCCCTCGCCGGCGTTGCGGCCGAGGACCACGACGGCGACGTCATTGGCCTTCGCCTCATTGCCGATGGCGGCAGTCGGGATGGCGATCTCGGCGAGCTTGCGGCGGGAGAACCAGGAGAAGGTCGTTCCGGAAAGGGCGGTCTGGGCCTTGTCATAAGAGACATAGGCCTCATAGTAGTCGGCCAGGGTCTTGTCCAGGGTGAAGCCGGCGTTCTCCATCGCGTCCTTCATGTTCACGACGTAAGCCTTGTTCACATCGCCGGAGCCGGTGCCGCCGGCGACGAAATCGAGGGCGGAGATGCCGTAAAGGGCCACTTTCTCATTCCCCTTGAGCGGGAGGGTCTCCTTCTCGTTGCGGAGCAGGACGATAGACTCGGCGGCGGCCTTGCGGGCCACGGCGGCATGGGCCTTCAGGTCCGGCTTGTTGGAGAACTTGTAGCCCTTGAAGTGCGGGGTACGGACGATGTATTTGAGCATGTTACGGACGTTGCGGTCCAGTTCCTCCTGGGAAATGGTGCCGTCCTGGACACCCGCGACGATGCGGTCAATCTCGTTCTGGTTGCCCGGTTCCATCAGGTCGTTGCCAGCCTTGGCGGACTTCACGGTGCCCGCCTTGTTGCCCCAGTCGGTCATGACGATGCCCTGGAAGCCCCATTCGTCGCGGAGGACCGTGGTGAGAAGGTCGAGCTTCTGCTGGGTGTACTCGCCGTTGAGCTGGTTGTAGGAGGACATGACGGTCCAGGGATCGGCCTCCTTCACGGCGATCTCGAAGTTCTTCAGGTAGATCTCGCGGAGGGCGCGCTGGCTGATGCGGGCGTCGTTCTCGTTGCGGTTGGTCTCCTGGTTGTTCGCAGCGTAGTGCTTGATGGAAGTGCCCACCCCGTTGGACTGGATGCCTCGGACGTAGGCCGCGGCCATCTTTCCGGAGAGGAGCGGATCCTCGGAGAAATACTCGAAGTTACGTCCGCAGAGCGGGTTGCGGTGGATGTTCATACCCGGGGCGAGGAGGACGTCCACGCCGTATTCCAAGACTTCATTGCCCATGGCTTTCGTCATCTCCTCCACCATTTCCGTATCCCAGGAGCTCGCGAGGAGGGTTCCCACCGGGAAACCGGTGCAGTAGTAGGTGTTGCTGTCACCCTGACGGGTAGGCTGGATGCGCAGGCCGGCAGGGCCGTCGGCCAGGACGGTGCCGGGAATGCCCAGGCGTTCGATCGGACGGGTGTTGCCCGCCGCACCGGGGACCTGCCAGGCCACGCCGGAGGTGACGCCGTTCACGACGGCGGCCCGGGCGCCGCCCACGAGCAGGGTGGCCTTTTCCTGCAGGGTCATCGCCTTCAGGACTTCTTCGATGTTGTCTTCGCGGAGCTGCGGCTGCGCGAGGGCGCCGAGCGCGAGACTCAGCGCGGCTACGGTCAGTAAGACTTTCTTCATATCTGTGTAGTGGTTTAAAGTTTTCTGCACGCAAAGGTAGGACTTCCTGGCAAAGCCCTTTTTCTCATGAGTCCAAATGTTTGTCAGAGCGTTAAACTATTCTTCCCGCCGTGGAGTTCCGCCGTCTTTCCTTTCCAGACAAAACGGCCGTCCACGCCATCAGGAAGGCTAATTTCTGCGTGCAGACGCTTTCCTTTCACCTGGTAGCGGACGGAGATTTCACCGTCCGGATGCGGCATGGCACCGCCGATTTCCTTCAGGTCCCCCAGATGCGGCTCGATGCGCACGCGCTTGAATGCCACGGCATCGGAGTCGATGCCCAGCACGGTGCGGTACAGCTCGATGTTCGGGCTGGCGCCCCAGGCATGGCAGTCGGAGCGGGTGCCGAAGACATTGGCATCCTCGCCCCAGGTGGTGAGGCCCATGGCGATGTTCTCCCGCCAGGTGTCCAGCCAGTTCAGATACCCGTCTCCCAGGCCGGCTTTCACATACGCCTGGTAGAGGTAGAATTTGTAATAGATGGTGCACTGGGCCAGGGACTTGTCGGTCAGGAGTTTCTCCGCCATGGATTTAGGGTCGTCCACGATGCCGCACAGGATGGCGAGCGCATTGGCATGCTGGCTGTACTGATCCTGCTCGATGCGGTCGGCAAAAAGGCCTTTCTCCTCGTTCCAATAGGCTTTTTTCACGCTCTCCGCGAGTTTCACGGCTTGGGCTTCGTAGGTTTCCTTCGCCCAGGTATTGCCCCGGACTCCTTCCATCTCGGCCATCATCTGGAAGGCATACAGGAGTTGCAGGTCCATGAGGATGGAGCAGCCGTCGGCCCCTCTCCGGGGCGCACCGTTCTGCCAGTCTTTCCGGTTGTTCACCCAGTCGGAGAAATTCCAGCCGGGAAGGTTCCGGACGCGGCCGTCAGGCAGCTGGTAGCGGGAGAAATAATTCAGGATCTGCTCCGCACCGGGCAGGAGGTCCAGGACGAACTGCGTGTCCGCGCCGTACATCAGATAATCATGCATCGCATAGATGTAACTGAGGGCATAGGGCTGGATATGCTGCGGAATGGTCGTGGGATAGCGGCTCTTGGTAATGCCGTCGGCGCCGCGGGAAATGTCGGCCAGATGAAGGAAATTCTTCACCAGGCGGTCGTCCTTGCTGTTGTACAGGGTGATCAGCGCCTGAATCCGGGTGTCGCCCAGATACTGAAGCCGTTCATAATACGGGCAGTCCATATAGGTTTCCGTGGCGCAGAGCCGGGCCGTGCGCCAGCCGATCTCCAGGATGTCCTGCAGCTCCTTCCGGTCCGTGTCCAGACGGGCGTCCAGCGTGAAAGGGTAACCGGTGAATGTGCCGGTAACCTCGTCCACTGTCAACGGATCGTCGCCGGTCTCCACCTGCAGCCGCACATACCGGAAAGTACGCCAGGAAAGGGTGGTGAACTGCTGGCCTTTCGCGCCGCTGGAAATGAGTTCGTCCTCCCGGCCGATGAAAATCTTCCCTTCCGTTTCGTTGCGGTTTCCCTTGCCGATGACCCGGGGAATCCGCAGGAAATACCGGTGTTCTTCCGGTATTCTGGAGAGTTCCTCCTCCGAGAGTTGCGGGCGCTGTTCCTGGGAAGGGATATACAGGGCTTCGGCATAACCGATCCGTACCCGGGCGCCCTGGCCGCCGCTCATCCGGAGATTGAAATAGGCATTGGTCAGCACCTTGTTATCCAGCAAAAGCTCCTTCTTCGAATGGGCCGGGACCGTAAATGCCTCGCTCAGGGCGAAGGGCGTCCGTTCCATTTGCGGGAGCGTGGAGGGGCGGAGCCGGTGTCCGGCCGTCTGTTCGGCGTTCAGGACGTTCATGGGTTCTCCCTCACCGCCTACCCGGGCCGGCAGCCAGGCAGAGAGGTCGGCATCGGCCTCTTTCCAGTCCGGAATGCCGGCGTTCATGTCCACTCTCTCCCCGGGGCCGGCCACATAGTAGCCGTTGACAATCGGCCTGATCGGGCTGTAGGAGGGATCCTGGATGCACTTCCAGGTCTTGTCCGTGACCAGGCCGGCCGCTTCCCCCTCTCCCTGGAGCAGGAAGCCCGCCTCGACGGAAAGCTGGGAATCGGGCTTGCCCGCGCCTTCGTGGTAAACCAGGGCCACGATCACATTCTTCCCGCCGTGCAGGCAAGGGGCCAGGTCCACCGTCTCGTAATTCCAGTGGGTGAGGTCCCCCTTGGCCGGGCCCAGGGACACCAGCTGCCCATTGACGAACAGCTTGTACCGGTTGTCGCCCGTCACATGCACGACATAACGGCCGGGGACAGCCGCCAAGTCGATGTCCTTGCGGAAGTAGTACACCCCATAATCCTGCGCCCCCGTTTCCGGGACGCTGATCCAGCGGGCGTTCCAGTGTTCGGTTTCCAGGCCGAAAGGGGCGGCGGGATCCCGCCTTGCTCCCGGCTGTGCAGACGCCTGCGCAAGGGCAAGGAAAAGTGTGAGAAGGAGAAGGACTGGATGATGTCTCATGGAACGGAACCTTACCTAAAATTCAAATTCTTCGGCCGGATGGGTGAATGCGTTCAGCGTCGCATGCGCATTGCGCAGATACAGGACGATGGTATTGTCATCCGTCTCATTGTACATGCCGCGAAGGTCGGGATTCTTGTCCAGCATGTCCTTTTTCGCCTCGACGCGTTCGTCAGGAATGAGTTCGCAGGCGATGCGGAGCCATTCGCCGTCCACGAAGGCGCAGATTTCGGCCCGGGGATTCGCGAGAAGCTGCTTGTACACGTTCTTGACCTTGCCGGTCTGGATGTACAGCTTTCCTTCGAAGATTTCGGCCGTACCGAAGGGACGGACGCGAGGCTGGCCGCCCTCCTCGGTCGCCAGGTAATAGGTTCCGGCTTTCTTCAGGAACTGCTGGGCCCGCAAGGCATTTTCGGGATTCGGAGTAGTCTTCACAATCATGGTTTCAACAGGTTGTTCTTGTTTCTTTTCAGTGTTGGCGCCGCAGGAAGCCAGGCAGAGGGCCGCAGCGGCAAAGATCAGTAAACGTTTCATGTGGCTATCATTTTATTGCCAAAGATACGAAATTATCACACGCGCCCCGTCTCATTTTCTTCGAAACATTTGCCGTTTTCTTCAAAATGCTGATTTCCAGGCACATATAAAAAGCGCCTTATGCGAATCTGCATAAAGCACTTTCGGCATTAAGCTCATTCTCAACCAGTTACGAAAAACGGCTCAATACTTTTCGTACATCTTCAGGTCAAATCGGAGTGACATGCCTTTCCGGTAGCGGAACTGGATGGGGAGGTACTCGTGTCCACAGGTATATTCCAGTGTGTACTCCGTATCTTCCTGTAAACCCGGGACAGTGGAAGTCATCCACTGGACCAGGCATAAGCAGTTCGTTTGGAGACCGTCCGACTCGTACGCCCTGTATGTGAGCACATTCCCGGACAGCGTAGCCTCACAGGAGATGCCGGAGTTCTTGATACCGCAGTTCAGCTTGGCATTCTTTCTCGTCACGGCTAGTCCCTCCGGCGTGTACTCCAGGAACAGCTCAGGGGCCGTATCCTCCGGATCCAGCGCAGGGAAATCATCCTCCCCCGCCCGGGTGTCAGAGATGCAACCGCTGCTGAGCATATCCATCGAATGCGGCAGCTTGTATTTGCCACAGGATACGACCAGCAGCAAAACAAACAATAAGTAAGTGGATCGTTTCATAACTTATGGTATTTTAAAGATTGATCCTTATTCCGGTACCCACCGAAAACATCACCGGGAAACGATCCCGGTAGGTTTCCAGGACAAGTTCGCCGACCGGCACTCTCCAACTCAGCTCCGGCTCGATATAAAAGCCCAGCCGGCGGGTGACGTTCCACTGGATACCGCCGACACCAAGCAGCGAAAGGCTGAACCCGTCCTTCGTGATTCCATAACCTGCATATGTGGCATTCAGGCAGATTTCCCCTTGCGCCCCAGCTCCTGCATACACGTCAAACCGCGTATTGGATGCAATGATATAATCCAAACGGACCGGGACACCCAGATAATGGGCCCATTGCACCGTCTCACCCGAAATCCCACTGTTCACCTGGGAAGAATACAGGGAATAGGCCAGCCCCGTGGACACACGGAGCCGTTCCGCGACAGGGATCCAGGCAGAGATACCGAACTTGAGCGGCATCGAATGATGGAAGGAAATCACCTCGTTGGTGGAAGGATCGAGAACATGCAGGGAGTTCCCGCCGTCCGCCAGCGTCGATACCAGGGCTGCCAATGCACCTGCACCCAAGACTCCCCCCGCGGCAGGAGCGATTCCCATCCCCATGTCCCGGATCGGCGAAGAAGGGAGCGCGACCGAAGGGACCGATTCCGCGACGGTTGCTTCAACAAGGTCGATTTCCGATGAATCCGGTTTTTCATCGGTCTGTTCCGAAACCATTGGGGCATCCCGTACCACTTCCGGCAAATCCCGGGATACGGCCGCTGTTTTCCGACGCGGAACCGCCCGTTCAATCCATGGTTTTACTGCTTCGGGGATTTCGATATCCACCGAATCGCGGACTATGGCTTCGGTTACCGCCACCGGGACCTCGGGCGGAAACCCCTCCTCCGGGGCCGCAGGCTTTTTCAGGAACAGGACAGCCGCCAAACCCGCCGCCGCAGCCAGTGCCAAACCGGACATCCAAGGGATGGCTTTCCTTACAACCGATCCCTTCTTTCTGTCATATAGGGCACGGAACTCGGCAAGGCCATCCTCCGGAAGGGGGCTTTCGTAGCCTTCCAGCCTGTCTTTTATGATATTCTCCCAGTGGCTCATAATTCCGTATCTTTCAAATAACGGTTGATTTCTTCTTTCAGCTGTCTTCTGGCTTTCGCCAGGATGCCTGCAGATCCCTTTTCGCTGATTCCCAACATTTTCCCGATCTCCCGATGCGAATAGCCATCCAGGCAGTACAAATTGAAAACCATTCTCCGCACTTCGGGCAAACGCGATATGCTTTCCAGCAGACGCTCCTGGGGGATTGCCATAACTTCCTCATCACTCGGATCCGGGACGGACTCCTCCACCCGGGAATCCAGCGGAATCATCCGCCAACGTTTCCGCCGGATCCTATTCAGCGCCAGATTGATGACAATCCGCCGAATCCATCCGTACAGGGAGCCGTCTGAAGTGTAATGATAAGTCGATATCCTGTCAAGTGCTTTCAATAACGCGTCCTGCATCAGATCTTTCGCATCATCCGGACTGCCGGCGTATCGACGGCAGAGTGTAAGCACCCTGGCTGCATATCTCCTATACAGTTCATCCTGGACCTCCCTGTTCCCCTCCGAGCAGTATCTGGCCAGTTCCTGCTCGTTCAAATCCCGAAACACTTACGAATCTCCTTTCACCCTATAAACACATCAACTCCGGAATTACGTCTCCCGAAATGGCCTGCGGAGGCGGGTTTTGTCGATAACTGATTATCAAGCCCATACAAAATGAGATCCCGCAGGCCTCCTAAAAAAAGGAAGGGCCTGCGGGAGAAGGATTCATATCGATTTGCAAATCAACAGTTTATAAAGACAAAGCCCGCAATCCTCAGGGCGGAAGGCTTAAACCTCCACAGTCAGCACCTGCTTGCCGGGCTTATAGGGGATGAAGACCTTGCCGCCGCGGCCGGTGTTGCGGATGGTGAGGTCGTAGTCGGCGTCGCGGAAGCGGCGGCGGATGCGGTAGGTGCCGATGGGGATGCAGGGTTCGACGAGGAGGCCGTCGAACTGCGGCTTGATGCCCAGGAGGGCTTCGCTCACGGCCTTCCAGGTCCATGCGGCCGTGCCGGTAAGCCAGCTGTTCTTGCCTTCGCCGGGACGGGCGGCGTCCTTGCCGGCGACCATCTGGCAAAAGACATAGGGCTCCACCTTACGCAGCTCCTGGTCCTGGCAGAAGGCCGGCGTAATCTTCCGATAGTGCCGCCAGGCGTCGTCGGCCCGGCCGGCCATGGCCTCGCCGATGATCACCCAAGGGTTATTATGGCAGAAGATGCCAGCGTTTTCCTTGTAGCCTTCCGGGTAGGAGCTGATTTCGCCGTAATCCTTGATGTAGCGCGTGTAAGCGGGGTTGTTCAGGACCAGGCCGTGCTCGCATTCCAGATACTTGACGGCGGAGTCCAAAGCCTTGTCACAGAGCCCTTCGTCGGCCCCGATCCGGGCCATGGTGCACCAGCCCTGGCTTTCGATGAAGACCTTTCCCTCCTCGCATTCCTTGGAGCCGATCTTCCGGCCGTAATAATCGTAGGCGCGGAGGAACCACTCGCCGTCCCAGCCGTACTTCTTCACGGCTTCTTCCATGGCGGCCACGGCCTCCTTGACGCCCAGCACATACTCGGGATCCTCGGCCACGGAAGGATGCGAGAGGAGCTCCGCGAAATCGCGTCCCTCGGCGACAAACAGGCCGGCGATCATCAGGGATTCCGCCTTGGAGCCCTCGGTCTTGTTCTCGGTGGTCTGGAAGGACTCGTCGGGATTGTCGGAGAAGCAGTTCAGGTTCAGGCAGTCGTTCCAGTCGGCCCGGCCGATGAGCGGAAGCCCGTGGGGCCCTAGGTTGTCGGTCACATGCTTGAAGCTGATCTTCAGGTGGTCCAGCAGGGATACCTCCGTCCCGGGCTTGTTGTCGAACGGGACCGGCTCCTGCAAGATACCGAAATCGCCGGTTTCCCGGATATAGGCCACCGTACCGAAGATAAGCCAGAGCGGGTCATCGTTGAAACCGCCGCCGATGTCGTTGTTGCCCCGCTTGGTCAGGGGCTGGTACTGATGGTAGCAGCCGCCGTCCGGGAACTGCGTGGAGGCAATGTCGATGATCCGCTGCCGCGCCCGCTCCGGGATGAGATGGACGATGCCGGCGAGGTCCTGGTTGGAATCGCGGAAGCCCATGCCCCGGCCGATGCCGCTCTCGAAATAGCTGGCGCTCCGGCTGAAGAAGAAGGTGATCATGCACTGGTACTGGTTCCAGATGTTCACGGTCCGGTCCAGTTCCGGCACGTCGGATTCCACGGTGAAACGCCACAGGAGGTCGTCCCAGTAGGCTTTCAGGGCTGCGAAGGCCGCATCGACCTGCTCCCCGGTCGCGAAGGCTTCCATCATCGCCCGTGCCTTGGCCTTGTTGATCACGGCAGGGGCGACGAACTTCTCCTCCGGCGCATTCTCCACATAGCCGAGGACGAACACCAGTTCCGTGGACGCTCCCGGTTCCAGCGTCAGGTCGAACCGGTGCGAGGCGACGGGGCTCCAGCCATGGGCCACGGAGTTCCCGGAAATGCCGGCGAGGACCTGCTGCGGCGCCTCGAAACCGTTGTACATGCCGATGAAGGTTTCCCGGTCCGTGTCGAAGCCGTCGAAGGGACGGTTCACGCCGAAGAAGGCGTAATGGTCGCGGCGCTCGCGGTATTCGGTCTTGTGATAGAGGACGTTCCCGTCGATTTCCACTTCACCCGTGGAGAGGTTCCGCTGGAAGTTCTCCATGTCGGTGGAGGCGTTCCAGAGGCACCATTCCACGAAGGAATAGAGCTGGAAGGACTTTTTCGCCGCACCGGTATTCGTGAGCTTCACCCGGTGCACCTCACAGCGATGGCCGATGGGCACGAAGAAGAGGACATCGGCCTTCAGCCCGTCCTTCTCCCCCGTCACCCGGGTATAGCCCATGCCGTGGCGGCACTCATAGGCGTCGAGGGCGGTCCTGCAGGGCTTCCAGCCCGGATTCCAGACCGTGTCGCCGTCCTTGATGTAGTAATAGCGGCCGCCGGCGTCCATGGGCACACCGTTGTAGCGGTAGCGGAGGATCCGGCGGAACTTGGCATCCTTGCAGAAGCAGTAGCCGCCTGCGGTATTGGAAATCAGGGAGAAGAAATCCTCCGTCCCCATGTAGTTGATCCACGGCCACGGGGTGGCCGGATCCGTGATGACGTACTCCCGGCGGGCGTCGTCGAAGTGTCCGTATTCTTTCATATGCTTTGTTTCACGTCAAAGTTTTCAAAGGTAAGGGATTTGCGCCTGAAAAGCAAGTGCGCTCACTCTCCCAGCATGTACGCCCGCGGGGTCTGGCCGGTGGCCTTGCGGAAATATCGGCAGAAATAGGAGGGGCTGGGGAAATGAAGGAGGTCGCTGACCTGCCGGACGCTGTAGGACCCGTCTTTCAGGAGCGTTTCCGCCTCGGCGATGACGCTCTCCTGGATAAGCAGGAGCGCCTTTTTCCCGGAAACCTTGCTGACGATGCGGGAGAGGTATTTCGGGGTGATGCACAGTTCCCGGGCGTAATAGTCCAGGTCGCGGTGCTCCAGGCAGGCGGCCTGGACCAGACGGATGAAGTCCTGCGTGATGGCGAGTTCCCGGGGAATCCGGGTGCGCTGCTCCGTCCGTTCCACGACGAGGCGGGCCAGGCCGCCGCACATCATCTCGGCCGCGCCGCGGATGATGTCGTCCTGGAAATAATAGTCCGGACCGCCTTCCGCCACGTGGATGAGGACTTCGATGAGGTGTAAGTACCTGTCCATCCGCTCCTTCCGCATGGCGATGGAAAAAGGCGCGATCATGGACGAACGGAGGATCTTCGCGGAACGGGAGTTCATCCCGGAGAAGAGCTTGCCGTCGTTGTAGCCGATCAGGATGTACCGCGTCCCGGCCTGCCAGTTGAGCTCGCGCAGGAGCGTGGCCGACGGGAGGAGCAGGACGGACCTGCCCTCAACATGGAAAGACTCCAGATTGAGGACGCAGTCCACGACGCCCGTCTCCACGAACAGGATGGCATTGAAGCCGATCCGGTAGGGAAAAACCATCCAGCCGGGCCGGAGGGTGCGGGTAGGCCGTCCCTTGTCCAGCAGGGCGGAGAGGGCGGGCGGGACCCGGATGGACAGGTTGTCGGAGATGACGAATTCGTCCTTCACATAGATGGTGTTCGCCGTCCGCGGGACCATGTCCAGGCGGAGGGTTTTGTCGAGCGGATGTTCCATAAGGGCACAAAAATGTCAAATTATCCCACAAGGTTTTCACAAAGATAAAAACTGATTTCCATATTTCCCACAAGAACAACCATTTTTCCGCCAAAATTTGCCCAAAATCCCCGCAATTGATAATTTTGTTACGACACAAAAGCACGGAAAAATGGAAAATTTCAAACAGATATTCGAATCACACTATACTTGGATCGAGGGCTTTCTTCGGAATGTTCGGCGCTACGGCAACCGCCTGGCGATGGTGAATCCCGCCGACGGACGCCACTGGACCTACCGGGAGCTGGATGCCGAGAGCAACCGCTTCGCGCAGGCCCTCCTCGCAGCCGGCCTCCGGAAAGGGGACGTCATCATGATGCAGCTGTGCAACTGCCCCGAATTCGTCTTCGGCTACCTCGCCGCCCACAAGACGGGCGCCGTGTGCTGCCCGGCCAGCTTCCGCTTCTCTCCGGGAGAACTGGCCTGGAGCATCGACGATTCCCACCCCAAGGTGCTCCTTTTCAATGCCGCTTACCGGGAGACCGTGGAAGAGGCGCTGAAACTGGCCTCGCATCGGCCCGACCTGGTCCTGACGGCGGAGGATACTCCCGAAAGCGGATTTCTCTCCTACGGACGCTTCGTGGAATGCGCCTCCTGCGAGGAGCCGGACGTCGAGCACAATATCTATGACGAGACCTGCCGCCTGTACACCTCCGGCACGACCGGCCATCCCAAGGCCATCCCGATGACCAGCATCAACGAGGTGCTGTCGGCCCACGACGTGATGATCCATTTCCCGATGAGCTACCGGGACGTGACGATGAACACGACGCCCTGGTTCCACCGCGGCGGCCTCCACTGCGCAGGCCCCTGCCCGGCTTTCTATGCCGGCGCCACGGTCGTCATCCTTCCCAAATTCGATGCGAAGACGGCCCTGGACTACGTGGCCGAGTACGGCATCACCTTCCTGGTGGGTGTCCCGACCGTCCTGGGCGGTCTGGCAGATGAACAGGAAAGGAATCCGCACGACCTCTCTACCTTGAAAGGGATCGTCACCATGGGCAGCCCGCTGGAGAAAGCCGCCTGCATCCGCTATCAGAAAGTATTGACACCCAATATCTTCAACGGTTACGGAACCACGGAGACCTTCTGGAACACCTTCCTCCGCCCCTTCGACCTGCCCGAAGGCGCCGGCACGGCCGGAGCATCCTGTGTCGATGACGACGTCCGCGTCGTGCGCCTCCACGACGGCCGCCGCACCGAACCGGACGAACTGGTCGCCCAGGACGGCACCGAAATCGGCGAAGTCATCCTTTCCTCCCCCGCGAAATCGCCCTATCTCTACTACGACAACCAGTCCGAGACCGAGCGCAAGTACTACAAGGGATTCCTGTACACGAACGACCTCGCCACCTGGGACGGGAAAGGTTTCATCACCATCGTCGGCCGCCGGGACGACATGATCATCTCCTCCGGCGAAAACATCTACCCCACCGAAGTGGAAGCGGTCCTGTCCATGAACCCGCGGGTCAAGGACTGCGTGGTGACCTCCGTCCCCGATCAGGTCCGCGGCCAGCTGGTCACCGCCTACATCGTCCCGAAAGACGGATCGCTCACGGTTTCCGAACTGGACGCTTTCTGCAAGGAGAGCCCTTACATCGCCAACTTCAAGCGTCCCCGCTACTATCGCTTCGTGGATTCCGTCCCTTACACTGCCACCGGGAAGAAGCGCCATGTCCAGGCGAAGGAAAACGCGGCAGCAGACCTCGCGAAAGGCCTGCTGCAAGCGGTGTAGTATTTTATTCGTTCCTTACCGGACCACCATTTTGACCGGACCCAGCAGGCCGGCGGGACGAAGCGGATCCTCGGCCCGGTAGGCGCGGGAATCCGTCCAGGCGACGCGGACGGCACCGGGCTGCTCGTCGCCGATAAGCCGGTTGGGCCAGGTGTTCGCCACCTTGATTTCCAGCGTATTGTCTCCGGGCTTCAGCGCATCGGTCACGTCCACGCGGTAGGGCTGTTTCCAGGCTGTGCCGCAGTAGGTTCCGTTCACATAGACCTCGGCCAGGTCGCACACCTGTCCCAGGTCGATGGACATCTTCCCCTGGACGGTATCGACATGCACCGTCTTCGTATAGGTAGCGACACCGGAGAAGTATTTGATACCGAAGACCTCGGAATCCGTATAACTGGAAAGCGTATCGAACGTAGCCGTGGCCGGAGCTCCGCGCTTCTCCTGGAAGGCGACCTGCCAGGGACCGGTCACATCCAAAACGACTTTTTCATCGACGGCAGGAACCGTCTCGGAGGACTTGCCCTTGCCGGAGAAGGCCACGAATACGGCATCGTCCGGAACCAGGTGCAACTGCACCTCGGTGCGGCCGTCCCTGACGGCATAAGTCACATCCTCCACCGTCCCGTTGTCGGGATGCCAGAGCGTCGGACGACCGCCGGCCGTACGGAAGGACAGCGTCACATCCGCATTCTCCCGGGAAGGCTTGTTGATCCAATAGACTTCGCAGTCCGAAAGGGTGCGGTGCAGGTAGCGGTATCCTTCGGGAAGAACGACGTCGGGGGCCACGCCCGCAGCCGTGAGGAATGCCTGCAAATCGGTGGTCTCCATGACGTTCTTCCGACCGAAGAGGTCGGCGACGAGCGCATCGAATTCCGCCTTGTCATCGGACAGGGAGGCCGGGAACTTTGGCTTCACGCCGCCGATCCAGGCGCCTTCCTTTGCGAGGGCGGCGAGTTTCCGGAGCACCGGCACAGACACATAATCCATGTTGCGGTCCATCCAGATGACCTTGTAGGCAGTGCCGCTTGCGGAGGTCAGCTGCCCGCGACGGCAGGAAATCTGCTCCAGCAGGGCGTTCGGGCTCAGATAATCCCACTGGTAACCGGACGGGATCTGCGGCGGACGGTTGAACACGGTCGTCACGTTGGAATCCTCGCCGTAGTAGTAGAGGATGTCAGCCACGCTATGCCCCGCCTGCAGCATGAAGCAGCTGCGGGCCATGTAGTCCGCCCATACCCCGGCCATTTCCGCCCAGGTGTCGTGACGGTTGAACCATTGGCCGATCCCGCCGAGGGACATGCCCGGAACGTGGACATCATCCGGCTGATGGGCGCTTTCATGGATGACAAAGCGGTTGATGCCACTGGACATTTCCCGGTCGGCGACATACTTCAGGTTGCCGGGATGATAGGAATAGGCCAGGCCGCCCTGTCCGGGCGCGGTCATGGACTCGGCCGCCGCCACATTCTGGCCGTAGAGATGGGCCACGGAGGCGGATTCCCGGTCATCCGCGTCATAGACGCTCATGTCGGGCTGGCCGTCAGGGCCCATGGGCACCCAGGGAGCGGTCACCCACATCGCGCCCATCGGCACCTGGGCGGCATGCTTGAGGTCCATACCGTCCCCCACGAACGCCCGTCCGGCCTCATGGGACTCCACATAGGTACCCAGCATGCCGTATTCTTCCCGGGCGATCCGGGAAAGAAGCGCATAATTGTCAGCAATGAGGTCGCCGAGAGTCTTCCGCCAATCCCAGAGGAAAGCGTCACTCTCGGCCGGAGAGCCGACGATCTCGCCGGTCAGCACCGGCAGCCACTGCTTCAGGTCATACCCGCGGCGTTCCCGGAATGCGGAGAACATCGCCGGGGTCCAGGTTTCGCACTCGGCCTCGTAGCTGTCCGTTAGGACATACTGCACGCCACGTGCGCCCATCCGGCCGCCGGAGGCCTTTTTGTACATGTCCAAATAGGTCCGGAAATAGCGCGTCCAGGCATCCGGATCCAGTTTGTCCACCTCCAGGCCGGTCGCCTCGAGGGGCGCCGGATGGTTCTGCTTGCCGGTCAGTGCATATCCGAAACGATAGATCTTCCAGGTGCCCTCGGGAGCATCCCAGCGCAGTTTTCCCTCTTTGAAATGGTCGGAAATGTCAATCACGTCGGCAGGCGCGGGAAAAACCTCCGCCGAAGCGGGCGTCGCCTCCGCCGTCATGTTGGAAGCCGTGGAGAAACCGGCTTTGTCCTCGAACCGGTGCACCCGGCTATAGGGGAAGAGCTCCAACTCGGAAATGACCGTACCGGAGGGAACGGCCGAGGGGCCGCCGCCCAGGCCGAAGAAGCCGCCGCCCATCGCCCGGGGATTCGCTACCCGGACACGGAAGAACCGGGCCGTGGTTTCGGGAACGCTGAGCGTGACTTCGGATACCCGGCCACCACGGACATCGCAGACCTTGGAGAAGGCGATTCCGTCATCGCCGCTCTCCAGCACGGTAGTCGATGGACCACCGCCGAATCCGCCTCCACCGGCCCCGACCATGGTCAGGGAATGGATGGTAACCGGCTCGGGGAAAGCATATTGGATCCAGGCGAAACCCGCCTTGTCGTCCCTCGGGAGGAGGATTCCGTCGGCAATATCACCATTGGTGAGCTGTTCCAGCGTGAAGTCTCCGCCGCTGGAAGTCACGACGGCGCCGAGCGAAGCCGCGCTCCGGCGCCCTTCCGGCTGCCGGACGGCAATCACAGCGATGTCCTCGTAGAAATCCAGTTCCGCCCCGCTGCCCCGGCCGGCCGCCGCCCCGTTCTGGAACGCGCCGGTATGCGTAAAGGGTTCCGGGAATACCGTGTCGATGGCACCGCTCCCCTCCACCGTCCGCCAGACCAGACGCTTCATCGCATCCTTGGGAGCGACCCAGGGACCTCCGGTGGAACTCCAGCCGGGGGCGGAGGCGATAGTGAATTCGAGGTCCAGAGAATCGGCGGTCCGGACCGCGTGCTGGAAGGCATCCTGCCAGCCCTCGTCCATATAGATGAGCCTTTTGTCCACGACCGTGGGCGTTCCCAGCGCGGCGTCGAAATTATGCACACCGCCCAGTCCGATGCGGTCCATCCACTCCAAGTCCTTCTGCAAGCCGTCCTTGGTGATGTTCCCGTTCATCCAATGCCACCACACGCGGGTGCGGGCGGACTGGGGCGGATCCGCCCAGCCCTTTTCCAACTCGGAGGCCGTGGACGCGAAGCCCCCGGACCGGATAGCCGGCTTGGTCCCGCAGGCTGCCGCCACCAGGGCGGCGAGCAGGAGGCCTGTCAAAGCAGTCTGTTTCATTTGCTGTACACGAGTTTCTTGGTTTCGGGGTCGCGGCTGTAATGCTTGAAGAAATCCCACATCACCCGGGCGGTGGGCATGAAGTTCCAATGGCCGTAGTCCATGACGGCCACGAGCCGGATAAGGGGCGTCTCCCCCTTGTAGAGTTGGCCCGTTTCCATGACGATGCCCGCGCCCTTGGCGGTCTTCAGGCTTTCGCGGTCTCGGAGGACCTGGCCGAAGACCGGGTCCACGGAGAAGTCCATGTCGCGGACGACGGTCATCCCGTTCATCTGCTCATAGGCATTCCAGGCATTGAGGTAGCTGTTCCCTCTCCAGTTCTCCGGGGTCATGTAGGGAACGGTGGTATCCATGGTGCCGAACACGGAGCAGTAGGCGGTTTCCACGGCGCCCCGCTTCTGCGTGGCTTCGTTCCAAATGGCCTCGAAGCCCGGGAACGGGCCGGCGCCCATGCCGCCGAACAGGCCGCCGGAATGGCCGCCGACCGCGGCGAAAACATGTGATTTCTTGATACCCAGGGCCGTCGCGGTCATCGAACCGGCGGAAAGGCCTTCGGCATAGACCCGGGCCGGATCCAGCTGGGGATACTTCGAGAGAAGCTGGTAAACGACGGTTTCCACGCCGTCCTGGCCCATGGCCTGGAAGGACCGGCTTCCCTGCCACTCCATTTCCACGACGAAGAAGCGTTCCTCGCCCGCCACCTGGAGGAATCCGGAAGTCTCAGCCTGGGTACGCGGATCGTTGGCGTTTCCGTGCAGGAGGACGACCATCGGCACGCTCCGGGGGGCGGCGCCCTCCTTGAGCTCCTTCGGCCAATACTCGTACCAGAGCTGCCTGGGAACGTCCGGTCCCTGTTGGCCCTGGGGCCCGAAGGCCATCGGCTGCTCCACCTTGATGCGTTCGATGCCCAGGCGTTCCCAGTCGGTGTAGGGTTCCAGCTCATAAGGCCCGTACTGGCCGAAGCTGGCGCCCTCGTAGTGCGTATGCTTGTAGTTGTTATAGCGGAAGTTGCGGGAAAGCACCTTCTCCCAAGCCTCCGCGAAAACGGAACCGGGCTCGGACGCGGCGGAGGTGACGACCTGCAGCAGCGGCTCGGCCGGCGCGCAGGCGGCATTCAGCGTCTCATATTCCTTGGCGACCTTCGCCGCCGTCTTGCCGGCAACAAAGGCCGGGACGCCATAGGAGGTGAAACCCTTCGGCAGTTTCGCAGGCTTTCCGCCCACCGTCACGATGCCGGCGATATGGTCGGCCGCCTGGAGGGCGATGACCTGGTTCACGAACGTCGCACCCTCCCCGAAGCCGATCACCTTCAGGTTGCCGGAACGGGACTTGTTGAACATCTTGACGAAACAGTCGAAATCGGCCGAGGCATCATACTTCGCGCCCACCGGATTGATGACGACGACACTGCCGAAGTTGTTCTCCAGGATGGGCTGAAGGCCCAGCTCGTTGACAAGCGCATCAGCACCCGCCTGGTCCAGTTTCGTGTCAGGATAGACGAAGAAGGTAGGGGCGTTGTTGAAGGAACGTCCGTCAAAGTTCGTGGCACCGGCCCCGAAAGGCATCGCGGCGCGGCGGTTCAGGACCACGTTTTCCGGGTCGGGATCCGGGATGAAACGGCGCCCGGCGCCGGGTACGTTCTGGCCGACTTCCCGTCCGCCCGGCTGGGCGAAAGCTACAAGAGGCAGGGCCACCGCAATGGCCAAAGTAATAATCCTTTTCATATCAGTGTTTTACGTGTTTATCGAATAGGCTGCTGCCGTTTCCAGGCGAAATAGTCTTCCATAACCTGGAGCTGGGGTTTGTTGGGTGTGGCGATGAGGGAAGTCCCGTTCTTGAAGAGCATCACCGTGTTCTCACCGTCCTTGTACACAGGCCAGTCGGCCAGACCTTCGCCATTGGGGTCTCCGGTCTTCACGAAGTTGCCCCAGTAGGTGTTCATCGCATCGCTCACGGCCTTGTCGCCTCCCTCGAAAGGACGGCCCCAGGGGCTGGCAAAGACGTACTGGAGCTCGGAAGCATGGTTCGCACCGCGGGGTTTCGGGGCGTTCGGACCTCCGAACATGGGACGGTTCGCGTCGAACTGGTCGAAATAGTACATATAGACCTTTCCCTTTCCGGTCTTCTGCTGAAGGACCGCCCAGGCCCAGGTAGGCCAGGCGAACGCCGTCTCGCGGAAAATGTCGGAGAGGGCGCCGAAGGTCTCCTCATCGGTCTTGGCGGGGTATAGCTGGAGCATCCGCTCGGCAAAAGGACCGTACTCAGCACGAATATCGGCCTGATACTTCTTGAGTTCGGTCGGACGGCAGAACATGGCGCCTTCGTCGGAATTCGTGCCGATGAGGACGTTCACGTCGTTGTAGTTCCCGGCCTCATACATCTTGTACTGGTCGTCCGGAAGGACATAGCCGTCCACCGTAGGCCAGAAGCCGCCCACGCCGCCGGACTGCGCATCGGAGACCAGCGTCTCCCAGGGCGTCTCCCGAAGCTCAGCCAGCGAAGACACGCCCACACGTTTCATCCAATCCAGGCCGTACTGCTCGGAGCCCTTCACATCACGGATCCCGTTGTTGTCCACGCGGACCGCGTCCACCGGGCAGAAGGAGCCGCCGCTTTCAGAGATAGCCCCGCGGAAGAGGCCCTTCGCTAGAGGCGAAGCGCAAAGCATGGACACTGCGATGGCGCCGGCGCTCTCGCCCATGATGGTCACTTTGGCAGGATCGCCGCCGAAGGCCGCGATATTCTCTTTCACCCACTTCAGGCCCTCGATCATGTCCAGGAGGCCGTAGTTGCCCGAAATACCCCGCTCGTTCTCGGCGGAGAGTTCCGGCAGCGAAAGGAAACCGAGCGCACCGGTCCGGTAGCTCAGGCTCACGTACACGATGCCCTGTTTGGCGAACTTGGCGCCGTCATTGGAATTGGCATCCCCCGTGATGAAGCCGCCGCCATGGATCCAGACGAGCACCGGAAGGGCCTCCTTGGCCGATTCCGCAGGCGTCTGGATATTCAGATACAGGCAATCCTCGGACACCTTGGGCGCCGGGGCGCCGGGCCAGGTGCGGACCTGCTGCGGAGGCATGCCGCCGAATTCCGTTGCCGCATAGACACCCTGCCAAGGCTTCTTGGGCACCGGTGCCTTCCAGCGGAGGTTTCCCACGGGAGCCTCGGCGAACGGAATGGCCTTGAAGGTACCCAGGCCACGCTCCACGACACCCTTCACCTTGCCCTGCTTCACCGTCGCTTCGGTGATGACCTTGATGCTCTTCTGATAGGCACCGCCGTCTTCAAGGCCGGCCTGGATGTTCTTGATCAGGGCCGTGGACGTGAACGTGGCGCCGGAAACGGCATCCAGCGTCACGGCCTTGGCCTCTTTCAGGGTCAGGCCGTTCAACTTTTCCAGCAAGCCGCTGGCAAGGACGGTCTGCAGGAAACGGGGCCCTTCCCGGTTGGGCAATGCCTCGATATCGGTAATCACGCCTTTAACCACGGTGATTTCGACAGGGGTGGGGCCGTTGTATCCGATGATGTCTTCGGTAAAATCGGTCGTGTTGATCTTCAGGGTGTCCGAACCGTTCATCCGGGCGCTGCCACAGGATGCCGCACTCACGAAGAAAGATCCGGCGAGAACGGCGGAAACGATGGACAGGAAACAGGCTTTATTCATAGTTACTTGACAGTTATGATCACTCTTTGGAAAGAAGTCAGCGCGGGAGACCCGTCATCGACAGCCTCCAGGATGACATGCAGCGTGGTTCCGGGAACGGCATCGGCGGGGATCGTGAACGATGCCGATGCGGTATCCGCGCCCTCGATGGCTAGCTCTGCGTCCGAGGTTCCGGCTTCCCGGTACTGCCACCAGGCAAAGGCGACGCCATCCCCGTCGGGATCGGTGGCCGATGCCTCCAGGCGGACCGTTTCCCCCGGCTTCGCCGTACGGTCCAGCGTTCCCTTCACGGAAACGGCGGGGCGGTGGTTCGCATCGGCATAGTCTTTTACGCACCAGTCTGCGCGGGCAGCAAAGTCGTTCTGGAGGACTTCCACCCAGCGGGTTTGCGGATAAAAGCGGTCCTTCTGCCCGGTATAAGGGTTGAAATCTTCCGCATCCACCCAGAAACGGGGACGCGTCTGATGGAACCGGCCGCCCAGGCTCCCCCAATCGGGATGCTCCAGGCTCCGGAGACCGAAGTCCAGCAGCAGGAAATAGGACGGGCTGTCGCCCTCGGAGATAAAATCGTTGACGCGGGAGCCAGGGATGCGGGCCAGGGCGGCTGGCGTGCCCCAATCGTCATCGGGATCGCCCAAGTCATAGCCGGAGCCAAGTCCCAGGTACCTGGCCGCGAGCGGACCATGTCCGTGCAGGATATTCTTCTCGAACCAGTCGCCTTTCAGGCATCCCTGTGCAGGCTGCGGAACAGCCCGCGGCCACATATACGCGAAACTGAAGAACTGGAAACCATTATAGACAGTCCGGATTTCAGGCCAGTTCTTTTCCACGTAGTTCCGGTAGGTGCCATCCTGGTCCTGGATGATGTGGAGGATCACCTTGTCGGAGACTTTCCGATACACCTCGTCCCATTCGGGCTTCTCCTTGTATTCTTCTTCGATGGACAGGAGCGCGCGGGCGACCGTGTTGGTCCCACCCCAGATCTGAGCATATACCGGACCGGGTTCATCATCCAGGAAGATGTCCTTTATGTATTCCGAACCTTCCGTGGGCTCCGCCATGTCTCCTTCGACCCGGGTATTTCCGGTCTTCACGATGCTGTGCAGATACTCCGGCGACGGGTATCCGGCATCGTGCTTCAACAGGTTCGGGTAGCAGACGGCGTAGGCGTCAATCAAATCCTGCACCCAGGTCCGGCCAATCCAGCGGAAACTCTCCACGGGAGCGTCGAACTGAGGGGCCATGCCGCCGCGCCGACCCTCCACCCGGTTTTCCGGCACTAGCAGAGTACCCTTTCCATCCCCTTCCCAGTGCCACTGGGAAGCGGAATAGACGATGGCCTCGATGTCCATGTCATTGGCATACAGGAGCAGTCGGATGAACGAATCGTAGTCGTCGCACTCCCCGTCGGTCGTGACGATCGTACGGGGCTTCACCGTTTCCTGCGGTGCAACGGCACTCTGGCAGGCTGTCGCGAGGATGGAGAGGGCTATCGCCAGGGACGGAATCCTTCTCATATCATTTCACGCCCTCCGGGTCGCGGTAGCTGATGTTCACGCCGAAGTCGCGGATGCGGCCGTTGAGGCCCATCATCGCCTGGCCGTTCGTGCTTCCCTGACGGGTTCCCTCGATCATTTCCTCCGACATGCGCCTCAGGTCGCTGATGCGCTGGAGGGTTTCGGGGTTCCGCCCCATGTAGTGGCCCGGGTACATCTTTTCGATTCCGTGGCGCTTCATATAGGCCTCGATGCGGGTGGTGGTCGCGAGGAGGGTGGAGAAATTCGTGGTCAGCAGCAGGTTGCCGCTGCCGAACGCATCACCGCTGTAGCCCCACTTCCGGTCGCTTTCCATCTCGAAGAAGGTCGCGCTGCCCGGGGTATGGCCGGGGGTGAAGATCACCTCGATGCGGCGGCCGCCCAGGTCGAACACCTGGCCGTCCTCCAGATAGTTGATCTTGCCCTTGTAGTCCGCCATGAACATCGGTACGTTCACGGTGTCGGCGGCGTTGATCCAGATCTCCGGGAAGTAGTGGATGGCACTGCCGGTATGGTCCGGATGGACATGGGTAGCGACGAGGATGACCGGCTTTTGGGTGATTCCGGCGACAATCTTGTCCAGGTCGTCGATCTTGGTGCCGGCGTCGATCAGCAGGGCCTTGTCCTTTCCCTCGACGAGGTAGATCGTCTCATTGGCCATCAGGTGGCCGTTGCCTTCCCAGGTATGGGCGTCGATCTGCCGGATAATCACATCGGGACCTTCATAAACCACCGGTTCGTCATATTTGAGGGGCGGCATGCCTTGCGGACCCTGCGGATGCAGCGGATCACGGAAAAGGGGCTTGTTGAACAGCTCCTCCGCCCGGACATAGGGCGAGAAAGCGAGGGCGGCGGCCCCAAGGCCCAGCCATTTGAGGGCGTTTCGGCGTGAAATGGTTTCCATATCTCGTAACTTGTTTGTCTGACTATTGGCAAAGATAGAAAATTGCCCCCTTGAAAAATGCACAGAATCTTCAAGATTCTCCGCATTTTCTTCAGTCATCCGTTTTCCGGATGAGACGGACCAGGAAAATGGACAGGACGATGCCCGCAAGTGCCAATCCCATGGCTACCAGGAAGGCGGAGGAATAGGCACCGGTCCGGGAAAGGATGCGGCCGCAGGTGGTCGGACCGAAGTAGCCGGCCACGGCAAAGCCGATGAACATGATGCCATAGTTCACGCTGTTGTTCCGGAGGCCGAAACGGTCGGCGGTGAAACCGGGATAGACGCCCATGAGGGCCCCGAAGCACAGACCGATGAGGGAGATCGCCGTCATGAACAGGAGCGTCTGCCCCTCGCCGGCGACAAAGAGCAGACCCAGGCCGATGATCTCCAGCACGAAAGCGCCCCGGAGGACGGCGATGCGGCCGAAGCGATCGGACAGCGTTCCGGCCACGATGCGGCCGGCGGCATTGAAGAGCGCCAGCACGGACACGGCCGTTGCAGCCAGCGAAACGCTCATGCCCACCATCTTCTGGGCCATCGGCGATGCCTGGGAGGTCATCATGAGACCGCTGAACGCACCACAGGTCAGCATCACGATCATCACGTAGAATACGGGATCCTGCAGCATCTGCTTCCAGTTCTTGTCCATGCCTCCAGCCCGTGCGGCCTGCACGGGAGGCATATAGCCTTCCGGGGCATACCCGGCCGGGCACTTGACCACCAGGAAAGAGCACACCAGGATCACCGCCAGGAACACGCCGCCCAGGATGAGGAAGGCATTGCCGATGCCGGCTTTCTGGATGATTGCGTTGGCGATGGGAGGGATGATGACCGAACTGAGACCGTAGGTAGCCGTCGCGATGCCGCCCACCAAGCCCTTCTTGTCCGGGAAGAACTTGACGGAATTGCTGATGGTGGCCCCGTAGGCCATTCCGAGACCCAGGCCCAGCACCAGACCGTAGGTGACGATGAGGCCGCCCACGCTGGAGGCAAGGCCGGTAAGCATCATGCCCACGCCGAACATGCTTCCACCCACCAGCAAGACGCCGCGCGGTCCCAGCCGGTCGTTGATGAATCCGCCGGAAATCATGGTGATGGGTCCCACGGCATTGGCCACCGTGAACACGATGGCGAGATCCGCCGCCGTGACCGCATGGCCCAGCAAGGCCGTGAGTTTCTCGGCCAGCGGGGCCGAGAACACGCTCCACGCATAGATGGAGCCGATGCACAGGTTGATCAGGCAGCTGGCTGCCAGGACGATCCAACGTTTCTTGTCCAGGTTCATGGTCAGATATCCAATGCGGCGTGGAAGCCTTCGTAAACAGCTTTGGTAATGTTGGCGGGACGGACGCAGTCCCCCACCTCGCGCACGAAGGGAGCGCAGCGCCGGAGAGCGTCCACGTCGGCCCGGTTGGCTCGCTGGCCGACGGCGCAGACGACCGTCTTGCCCGGAACCAGAACCTCGTTGCCATCCTTGTCACGGCAAACCAGCCCTTCCGGGGTGACTCGGAGACCGGCCAGGCCGGTATGGGCCGTCACGTACGTGTCGATCTGCTTCATCAGGATGGGCCTGTGCCGAACGTTGCAGTCCGGAGCAAGGGTATCGCGCATCTCCACCAAATGGACCTTCTTTCCCTGCATGCCCAGGTGAACGGCGCACTCGCAGCCGGCCAGACCACCGCCCAGCACGACCACGGTATCCTGGACCTTGTCCTTTTCCAGATAGTAGTCATTGACAACCACTACGTTTCCTCCGTCAATGCCAGGAAGCGGCGGCACGATGGGACGGGATCCCACCGCGAGAATCAAGGCATCGGGCTTTTCTGCGGCCACGTACTCGGGAGTGACCGGCGTATTCAGGCGGATATCCACCCCTTCGTCCCGGGCCTGGCGTTCCAAAGACAGACCCAGCTGATACATTTCGTACTTGAAAGGAATGGCCTGTTCGCTTTTCAGGATACCGCCCGTCCGGTCCGACTTCTCGCACAGGATCACTTCGTGGCCGCGCTGAGCGGCTGTAATGGCCGCTTTCAAGCCGGCGACACCCCCACCGGCCACCAGCACTTTCTTCCTGCGTGGGGCAGGCGTCACCTCCATGCCTTCCAGTTCCCGTCCGATGAGCGGGTTTACGGCGCAGCGGCGGGTGAACGTGGTGGGACGTTCGGCCATGCAGGTGAAGCAGCGCAGGCAGCGGACGATCCGGTCCTCCTGGCCGGCGGCCACCTTCTGCGGCAGGAAAGGATCAGCCAGCAGTTCCCGGGCCATGTAGATGACGTCGGCCTTGCCCTCCCGCAGAATCCGTTCCATCTGGGCGGGATCGTTCAGGGCGCCGATCGTGGCGACGGGCTTGGAGACGTGCTTCTTGATTTCGGCGGCGAGGTGGACGTTGGCGCCGTGGTCGGCGAACATGGGCAGGTGGGTGTTGAAGAATCCGAACTGGTAGGAGCCGGCGGAAACGTGAATCAGGTCCACGAGGTCTTCTACAGCCTGCGCGATCCGGCAGCCTTCTTCGATACCGTATCCACCATCAAAAAGTTCGCTGCCGCTCATGCGGATTTCGATCGGGAAGCCGGGGCCGACACCGGCGCGTACGGCCTGCAGGACCTCGCGCGTGAGGCGGACGCGGTTCTCGAGGCTCCCGCCGTACTCGTCGGTGCGGTGGTTGAAGTACGGCGAGAGGAACTGGTTCAGCAGCCAGCCATGACCGGCATGGACCATGATCATCTCGTAACCGGCGCGTTTGGCCAATACGGCTGCTTCGCCGTAAGCTTTTACGATATCGGCAATCTGTTCCTTCGAAAGCCCCTTGACCGGCCGGCCATCGGGACGCACCCCGTCACTCGGGCCCCACTGGTTCAGCGAGGCCTTCTTGTTCTTGTCGGACATGTAGGTGCCGGCGTACTGGCCGGAGTGCGAGAATTCGATGCTCGGGACGGCTCCGTGGCGGCGGATGCCGTCCGCCACGAATGCATGGGCGGCCAGGCAGCCGGGCGTCTCGAGGTTCAAGTGCAGCATGTGGCTGCCGTCCGTTTCGGGATGTACGACCAGTTCGCTCACCGTCACGGCCGCCGCGCCGCCCTTGGCACGAAGCTCGTAGAATCCCTGGACACGGGGTCCGGGACAGCAGTCGGCGGTGATGTCCGTCGCGCCCATCGGCGCAGAGAACATCCGGTTCCGGAAAACGACGCGGCCGAGTTGGATGGGGCTGTTCAGCAGGGGGAAAGAATCCGTTGGCATACTCTTGTTTTACTTGTTTTCTATAAGCCGGACCGGGCCGATCAGGCCGGATTCCTTGAGCGGATAGTCCGCCGGATAGATGGACTGGACACCCGGGGTCGTGCAGATCCGCTCCGGGGCGTCGGGCTGGTTGTCGCCGACGAGCCGGTTGATCCAGAGGTCCGCGACCTTGATTTCCAGGGTGTTGTCCCCTTCCTTCAACGCATCCGTCACATCGACCGTCCAAGGAGTCTTCCAGGCCGTACCGCAGTATTTGCCGTTGACGTAGACCTCGGCGATGTTCTTGACCTTGCCGAGATCGAGGATCGCACGACCTTCCAGCTTGGAGGCGGAAAGCGTGTTGCTGTAAGTCGCGACGCCGGAGAAGTATTTGATGCCGAAGACGTCCGACTCGGAGAGCGATTTCAGCTCCGGGAAAACGGCCTCGGCGGGAGCGCCGCGGTTCTCCTGGAACTTCACCGTCCAAGGCGTGGCAATCGTCAGGACTTCGCGCTGGACCGGGCTGGCGACCGTATGGGACGCCTCGCCCTTGCCGGAGAAGACGACGAAGACCGCGTCATTCGGTACGAGGTGCAGGTCGACTTCCGTACGGTCCCCGACCACGCGGTAGGAGACCTCCTCCATCTTCCCGGTCTCGGCATGCCAGACGGACGGCTTCAGGCCGGAAACGCGGAACGAAAGGGTCGCGTCACCACCTTCGGAGAGGGGCTTGTTGATCCAATAGACCTGCGCATCCCCGCAGTCACGGTGGAGAAAGCGGAAACTGTCGTCGATGTCCACGTCGGGACGGATGCCGATTTCCTGAAGGACGGCGAGCATGTCGTTGGACTCGTGGACGTTGGCCCGGCCGGTATCCCAGATGTCCTTCACGAGCGCATCGAATTCCTCCGGATCGTCGTTGAGGGAAGCGGCATGCTTCGGACGGACGCCACCCAGCTGCACGCCGTCCCGGACCAGCGACGCGATCTTGCGGAGCACGTCCATCGACATGTAATCGACGTTCCGGTCCATCCAGAGGAGGCTGTACTCCGTCTTGCCCGTCTTGGCGAGGATACGGCCGTCCTTCGTGGCGACCATCTCGTCCTTGAGGGCCGTCGGATTGCAGTAGTCCCACTGGTAGCCGGCAGGAACCCCGCTGCCGCGTCCGAACAGGGCCGTCACATTGGAATCCTCGCCGTAGTAATAGAGCACGTCGGCCACATTGAGACCGGACGAGAGAAGGTAGCTGGTGCGGGAGATGTAGTCCACCCAGGCGCCGGCCATTTCCGCCCAGGTTTCGTGGCGGTTGAACCACTGGCCGATGATGTTGCCCATGCCGATGCCCGGCACGGTCTCGCGCGGCTGGTGGGCGCTGAGATGGACGTAGAAGCGGTTGACGCCGTTCGCCAGCTCCTGATCGGCCGTTTCCTTGAGGTCTTCCGGAGCATACTGGTACTGGAGCTGGTCGCCCCAGGTGGTCATGGATTCCGCCGCGACGTAGTTCTGCCCGTAGATGTGGGCGACGGAAGCGGATTCCCGGAGGTCGGCTTCATGTCCCCGGCGGTCGAACCGGCCGTCCGGTCCCCTCCGGAGCCAAGGGGATTCGACCCACATCGCGCCCATCGGAACGCTGGACGTCCGCTTGACGTCCATGCCGTCCACGACGTAGGCGCGACCGCTTTCGTGGGACTCATAATAGCCGCCGACCATGCCGTAATCCTTGCGGATGATGTCGGTCAACTGGGCATAACTATCGGCGATCAGGTCGCCGATCGTGGCACGCCAGTCATGGAGGAAACGCTCGCTCTCGTCGGCGGAACCGATGATTTCGCCGGTCAGGACGGGCATCCAGGCCTTCATGTCATAGCCGCGCAGGCGGCGGAAACTCTCCAGCATCGCAGGCGTCCAGTTCTCGTTCTCCGCCTCGAAGCTGTCCGTCAGGAGATAACGGATGCCCTTTTCGCCCAGGAACCCCTTCGTGGCGTCGCGGTACGTATCGAGATAAACGTGGATGAAGCGGGAGAAGGCCACAGGATCCATCTTGTCGACTTCAAGGCCGAGGGCCTCGTCGGAAGCCGGATGGTTCACCTCGCCGGTGATGGACCAGGCGAAGCGGTAGATCCGCCAGCGGCCTTCGGGAGCGTTCCAGCGAAGCCGGCCGGAAGCATCCACCTTGTCCGTCAGGTCGACGACGTCGTCGAGGGACGGGAACACCTCGCCCGCGGAAGCCTTCGTGGCGGAATCCATCAAGTTGTTCGCAGCCGTGAAGCCAGCCTTGTCCTCCGCGCGGTTGATCCGGCTGGAGGGCCAGACGACAAACTCGGAAATCCGCGTACCGACCGGAGCGGGGGCAGGCCTGGCCATCGGGGCGCCGTCGCCGAAGCCCAGGTTCGAACCGGCCGGACGCATGGGACGGGGCTGCGGGTTCCGGACGGTCAGACGGAAGAACTTCGCCGTCGTTTCCGGGACGCTCATCGTCGCCTGGGCGGCACCACCGCCCCGGACGTCGCAGACGCGGGTCCAGGTCTGGCCGTCCTGGCTGCACTCGAGGGCATTCGCGGCGGGTCCGCCGCCACCCATGCCCGGGAAACCGCCGCCGCCCGCGGCGCCGACGATGCTCAAGGAACGGACGGTCACCGCCTCGGGGAACTCATATTGGATCCAAGCGAAGCCGTCTTTGCCCGGAGGCAGGAGGGCGCCGTTGGTGACGTCGTTGTCCGTCAGCATCTCCAGGGTGAAATCACCGCCGCTGGCCGTCACTTTCGCATCCAACGGAGAGACGGCTCCCTCGGGAAGCTTCACGGCCAGGACCGCGATCTCTCCTCCGGTTTCGGGAGCGTTCGGATCATAACTGCGGCCGGCAGGACCGCCGTTCTGGAAAGCGCCGACCTTGGTGAAGGAAGGAGGGAGTTGGACGTCCACGTCGCCGCCCTTCACTTCCACGGTGCGCCAGACCAGCTTCTTCATGCCCTCCTCGGGCTTCACCCAGGGGCCTGCCGTGGCGCTGAAGCCGGCGCAGGAAGGGACGCCCATTTCAAGGTCGAGGGAATCGGCGAGCCGGGCGGCGAAGTACAGGCGGTCCTTCCAGACGTCACTCATGTACTTGGCGTCTCCCTGGCTGCCGCCGAGATTGAACTGGTGGAAACCGGCGATGCCGACCCGCTTGAACCACTCGAAGTCGGCCCGGATTCCGGACTCGGTCACATCATCCCCCATCCAGTGCCACCAGACACGGACGCGGGATTCTTTCGGAGGGTTCTGGAAACCCGCCTGGAGTTCGTCAATGGAAACTTTGCGGGCCGCGCCCCCCTTGTCGGCGCAGGATGAAACTGCAGCTGCCAAGCAAAGGGTCGCGAAGAGAAGGACTGCTGTTCTTTTCATATGGAAATGAATGTCGTATTGTTACAAGAATGGGATGAAAGGCATTCCCTCCAGCGTACGCATGTTGGTCTCGATATCTTTCAGCGACTTCAGACGAGAAGCGTTCTGGGCGCGCATGCGGGCGGCGATCTCTTCGGGAGAAGGTTGCGGGCGGGGACCGCCAAAGCCGGGACGGGGAACGCCAGGGCCGCCTGCGGATTCGCGGGTCTGGCTCATCCGGTTGTGGCCTTCGGCCTTGTCGTACATCTGCTGGCGGGTCATCGGGTCCTCCATCTCCAGCACCCAGTCGGTGCCGCCGTTCGCGTAGAACTGCTCGAAAACGGCCTTGTAGTCCAGATAGTCGCCTTCTCCGATGAAGTAGAAATCCTTGACGTGCAGCATCGGAATGCGGTCGCCATGTTTCTTCAGGAACTCCACGGTGTCGCGGCCCCCGATCTGCACCCAGAACACGTCGTCCTCGAGCTTCACCAGCTCAGGGTCCGTATTCTCCAGCAGGAAGTCCACGATCTGGCCCGGGTAGTCGGAATCCAGAATCGGATTGAACTCGATGTTGTGGAGATGATAGAGGAACTGGATGCCGTATTTCTTCGCCAGGGCGCCGATCTTGTTCAGCACGTCACAGCACGTTTTCGCGTGCGCCTCGGTCCCCCAGCACAGATTGGCGGTCATGGACACGTACTTGACGCCCAGGACGGCGTCCTCCTTGAAAATCTGCTCCCAGCGGTCCAGATACTCCGGTGTATCCTCGACGACCGAGGCCATCGTCACGTCGGAGATGACCCGCAGGCCGTATTTGTCGAAGATGGCCTTGGCCTCTCCGGGCGTGAGGCCGAACATCCGGCCGCCCATGAAGTTGTTGAGTTCCACATAGGTAGCCCCGGTTTCAGCCACGCGGCGCACGGAGTCCTCGAAGTCGGCGCCGATGCCGATAACCGAGCAGAGGCCCACGCCGATGTCCTTCTTCAGGATATCCTTTCCCTGACCGTCAAAGACGGCCTTGCCAGCCTGCAGGCCGGCGGAATGGACCGTCACTTCCACCCGGGCATCCGGACCGGACGGACGGACGATGAGCATCGCCGCCCCGTTCCAGGTCTTCGGGGTGCGGGACCGGAAAGATACCATGTCATCGGGAGCGCCGTTGCCGGCGGACACGAAGGTCGCTCCCTGGATATCGAAGGTCAGCGGGAAGACGTCCGGAACAACGACGCCGGCATCGTCGATGACCTCCGCCTTCAGATAAACCAGTGCATGGTCATGGTTATAGCGTTCCCGGAGCAGTCGGACGGAAGCCGGCTTACCCGGTGTACGCAGCACGCGGCTTTCCAGTTCCTTCCCCTCCGCGTCCAGCGAGATGGCCACGAGTTTGCCCGGGTGGTAAGTCACGCCTTCGAACAGCGCGATATACTCTTCATTCGTCCGCTGTACGCCCACGCTCTCGCCATTCACCTCCAGCCGCACCTGCGGGGCCTTGGTAAACACACGGACCTGGAAGGACTCCCCTTCATGTCCGGGCCAATACCATCGGGCCTGTTCCTGCGGCCAGCCCCAGAGACCGACCATCTCGACCATGCCGGCAGGGATGGGCTCGTGCACCAGGATTTCCAGCGGACTGATGTCCCACAGGACATCGCGGTAACGGCCCTGCGGCTTCTTGTCGCCGATGAGGTCGATGTCCCCGCAATAATTCGTATAAGTTGCCGGGAATTCCGGGCCCAGGCGGTCCGGGAACTGCCACATCATCGCCGGATTCATCCCCTCTTCGGGGCCGCGGGAAGTCTGGAACTGCGGACCGCCGCGCTGCGGACGGTCGGCGGGGACGTAACGTCCGCCGCCCAGGCCCACCTCTCCGAGATGGTCCAGTGCCGTCCAGACGAAATCGCCGATCACATAGGGCTTTTCCACCACGTCCTTCCAGTACGTGAATGCCTGGTTGGGATAGGATTCCGTGCCCATGATGACCCGCTCCGGGTATTTGGCGTGATCCCCTTCGACATAATGCGTCAGATAATTGTAGCCGGCGATATCCAGGTGTTCGAACGTCTTTTCGGAATGGTCCCAGTCGATATGGATATAGGCGCTGGTGACACCCTGCGTAACCGGACGGGTAGGATCCAATTCCCGCACCTTCGCCGTGAGCATCTTGCCGATCCGGGAAGCGTCCGCAACGCTCCAGTTGGGGATCTCGTTGCCGATGCTCCAGATCACCACGGACGGGTGGTTGCGGTCGCGGAGCATCATGTCAGTCAGGTCCTTCTCCCAGTTCTCCTTGAAGAACTGCGAATAGTCGTCCACGTTCTTGGGCTGCTCCCACATGTCGGTGAATTCATCGATGACCAGAAGGCCGAGCTCGTCACAAGCGTCCAGGAAGTGCCGGGACGGCGGGTTGTGGGCGCAACGCACGGCGTTGAAGCCGGCGTCCTTGAGCTGGCGGACGCGGCGGTATTCCGCCGTACGGTGGGCCTCGGCGCCGAGCAGGCCGTTGTCGTGATGGACGCAGCCGCCCCTTAGGAGCATCGGCTCGCCGTTGAGCTTGAAACCCTCCCGGGCATTCACCTCAATGGTACGGATGCCGAAACGCGTTTTCACGAGATCCGTTTCCTTCCCCTTGGAAAGCACGCGGACTTCGGCCGTATAGAGGGCCGGATCGTCCGGCGTCCAGAGCAAAGGCTTCTCCACTTCCAGGTCCAGACCGGCCGAAGTCTGGCCGGCCACCTTCACAGCGGTGGTTCCGAAGGCCGCTTCTCGACCTTTTCCATCCAGCAAACGAACCTGCAACTGCGCCTTGGAAGCCTTCCGGAGGGCATTCTCAAGGGTTATTTCCAGATGGACAGTCGCCTTGTCCGCCGTGACCGATGGCGTCGTCACATAGGTTCCCCACTGGGCGATATGCAGCGGATCGGTTACGACCAGCTCTACGTCCCGATACAGGCCGGAACCGCTGTACCAGCGGCTGTTCTTGCCGTAGTTGACAACCCGGACCGCCAGGAGGTTTTCCTGTCCGGCCGGAACCAGCAGGTCGGTAATATCAAACGCGAAAGGCGTGTAGCCGTTCTTGTGGGCGGCGGCCGGCTTGCCGTTCACCCACACGTCCGTCAGCATATAAGCGCCGTCGAAGACCAGCGAAACCGCCTTCCCGGCATCGGCCTTGTCCAGGGTGAAAGCCTTCCGGTACCAGCCGGTGCCGCCGGGCAGGTAGCCCAACGAGCGTCCGCCCTTGGTCTCCCGGGAGAAGGGTCCGAGGGTGTACTCCCCTGCCGGGAGCGGCTCCAGGCTGAAGTCGTGGGGAAGGTCCACCGTCTTCCAGGCCGAATCGTCATAGCGGACCGCCTCGGCGCCCGCGAGCGAATCGCGCACGAACTTCCAGTCATCGTTCAACCCGCGGCTGCGCTCCTGTCCCATACCGGGCAGAAGGACAGACAGGGAAATCATCAGGGCAAAGACTCTTTTCCTATTCATATCCGTTCTTTCTCAATGAAAATGGAACCTCCGGTCCGCAGTCAAGGGGCCGGAGGTTAAAAGTGTCAGAGATTATTTCCAGCCGTCGTTCTGCGGCATCTCGGCTCCGGAGTTGAGCTGGATGACCGTGAGCGGAATCGGGAACAGGGACCACTTGGGAGCGGTGCCCGGAAAGACCGGATTGTCATGGACATACTGGGCGTGGGCGCGGAGCTGTTCATGCATCACGGTGTTCGTCTCGCCTTCCTTCGCCAGACGGAGAAGGGTGGGCCAGCGATGCTCTTCCCAAGCGAGTTCACGGGCGCGCTCGTCGAGGATTGTGACGATGGAAACCTCACCGGCATCGTACATCTTCGAGCAGTTCGCACGGGCACGGACCGCGTTGAGGGCCTTGGCCGCCTCGGAGGCATTGCCATTGCGAAGCTGGGCCTCGGCAAGAAGGAGATAGGTCTCGGCGGAACGGGCGGCATAGACGTCGCGGCCGAACATAGCCTGCGGCCCCTGGCCCATGATGATACAGTGAGAATCGAAGCCCCAGGCGTCGGGCAGGTTCACCTTGCCGGAGACACGCATGTAGCGCCAGGGCTCGGTGAGCATATTCTTGTCCACAATCTGGCCGGCCATGCTGTGGCCTTCGTCCATGCACACCGGGTCGATCAGGATCAGCTGGGAATTGCGGTCGTCGGTAGCGAAATCGCCTTCCCACACATATTCATCAATATAGTCGTTGCTGCCGAACATACCCCAGGAACCGCCACCGCAATACGGACCGGCGGCACCGAACGGATACTTCTGCATGTCGATGCGGGAGTCGGCGGACCAGGGGCCCGTGGCGCCTTCCTTGTACTCCGGCTTCCAGACGAGGTCGCGGTACGGCTGGGCGCAGCCGACGATACTGTTGTTGCTCTGGCCGCTGTTGGCGCGGGACTGCTGGTCGTACGTCGGGGTCTGGAGCACCCAGAGGCTCTCGGTATTGCCCTCGCTGCGGTCATAGTTTCCAATCTGGAACAGGTCATAATACGGCGTACCGTCGGCCACGTAATTCGGGATGTTGAACATGCCGGTGGTACCCTTGTCGGCCGGGTTGGCCCGGACACCGAAACGCCGGGTCATGAGCGGGTGAAGGCCGATGGTGGCGTTGGCGGCGGTGATGGCGCTCGTAAAGTTGCTCTTGTCACCGGTTTCGACGCCCTGGGCGATGTAGGCCTCGGCGAGGAAGTGATTGGCGGCACCCTTGGCGATACGTCCATCGGCGGCCGGGTAGTCGGGAAGGCCGGCAGCGGCTTCGGAGAGCATCTTGATCGCGAAGGCATACACTTCGGAACGCGGGGTGCGGACATAGTCGTAGCGGAGGTCCTGGTTGAACTCTTCCACGAGCGGCACGGAGCCGAAGCATTCCGCGAGACGGAGATAGCCCCACCCCAGGAAGAACTTGGCCTGGGAAACGAGGTCGTTCTTTTCCGCCTCGGAAGGCCACTCGACCTGCTCGGCACCGTACACGGCGAGGTTCGCATAGCTGATGAGCTGGTACAGGGCGTTCCACAGGTTCAGGAAACGGCCGTTGAGGGCGTCCAGGTTGTCGAAATGGGAGAAGGCGCCGCCGGCGTTGGCGACAGCGGCATTGCCTTCGATGGTATCGGAGCCATAACCCAGCAACGTGGAGCTGGGGCTGCCGCCGAAGGAGGCGAAGATGTCTCCGTCGATCCAGACATAGAGGCTGTAGGCCGCATAGTAGATGCGGGCTACCTGGGCGTCCACCTGGGAACTCTTGGTGAAAGCGTTGTCCACGGTGAAGATGGTCTTGGGATCCTCCTGGAGGTATTCGCTGTCTTTCTGGCAGCCGGCGAGAGAAACGAGGGCGGCGAGGGAAACGAGGATGTAAATATACTTTTTCATGACGGAGTAGCTTTTAGAATCTGACATTCAGACCGAAGGTATAAGTCCTGGCGAGCTGCTGGGAGCGCGGGTTCCTCACTTCCGGATCGCTGAACTTCCAGCCCGGAGCGATGAAGAAGAGGTTGCGGCCGGAGACATAGGCCTGCACGGACTTGACACCCATCCGCTGCAGGAACGGGAACCGCATGTTGTAGGAGAGTTGCAGATCCTGGAGACGGACGAAGCCGTAGGGATCCAGGGCCATGAACTTGCCGTCGTTGTAGGCCGGACGGGGATACACATTACTCTTGTTCTCCTCCGTCCAGTACGGATGATTGAACATGTTGGTGTACTGCATGTTCTCGTAGGAGAGGTAGGCCAGGTTGTTGGCGGCGCGGCCGTACATCTTGCTGGAGAACGTCCCGTTGAAGAGGAAGAACAGGGTGAAGTCCTTCCAGGTGACGGTGTTGCTCATGCTCAGGCGGAAGGCCTCCTTGTTGTAACCGAGGATTTCGCGGTCATCCGGGGTGATGACCCCGTCGCCGTTCAGGTCGGCATACTTGGCATCACCGGCGAGGGCGCCGTTCTTGGCCATGTAATCCGTATCGGTGGTCTGCACCACACCGTCCCAGCGGTAACCGTAGACCGCACCCAGGGACTTGCCCAGGAACAGGTTGTTCGGGATGTCGTCCTCGCCGTCACCGTACAGTTCGACGAGCTTGTTGCGGTTGATCGTGAAGTTGAAAGTGGTCGTCCAGTTCAGGTTCTGCTTCCGGATGTTCTGGGTGGTGAGGGTGGATTCGACGCCCCAGTTGTCCACGCGGCCCATGGTCGCGCTCTGGCTGGTGATTCCGGCGCCCATCACGGGAACGGTGCGGTTGAAAATCTGGTCCGTGGTGATGGACTTGTAGCCGTCCAGTTCCCAGTGGATGCGACGGTTCAGAAGGTCCGCCTCGAAACCGGCGTTGAAGGAAGTGGTGGTTTCCCAGCCGAGATTCGGGTTGCCGATGGTGGCGAGAGTCTGGCCATAGACCGGGCTGTTGCCGAAGAAGTAGGTGAAGCCGCCGGACTTACCCATGCTCATGCGGGACAGGGTGCCGTAGGGAGAGAGGGACTGGTTGCCGTTCTTACCCCAGGAGGCCTTGAGTTTGAGGTAGTCCAGCCAATTCCTGGTGCCGGCCATGAAGGATTCGTCGGAAATGGTCCACGCGATACCCACGGCCGGGAAGTTACCCCACTTGTGCTCGGATCCGAACACGGAGGACCCGTCCCGGCGGAAGGAAGCGTTGAAGTGGTACTTGTTGTTATAGGAGTAGATCACGCGGGCGAGATAACCCACGTCCGTATGCAAGGAATAGGTCGGGGCGGTGATGTTGTGCACGCCGGCGTCCGCGAGGCGGAAGATGCCGAGGGAGGTGTTCCCGAGGCCGGAGAAATCCTCGCCGGACTCGCCATTGCTCTCGATGCGGTTGGCGTCGCGCGTGTACACCAGGGAGGCATTCACATAGTGCTTCCCGAACTCACGGGTGTAAGAGAGGATGTTGTCGATGACGTAGGACAGGTTCATCGTATTGCTGATGAATCCACCCGCCTCGTTCAGGTGTGTATCGAAGGCTTCCGTCGTGTAGGCGGCCTCGCCGTCGGCCATGTTCACGAAGTTGGTCTCGTGCGTAAAGCTGTAGGAATAGCCCAGGCGCTTGTTGTAGTTGCCGGTCAGGCGGTAGGACAGGCCCTTCACCCAGGGGATGTTGACGTCCAGGGTGCCGCCGATGGTGGCGTTGGTCGTGCGGTTCACGACATCACGGCCGTTATAGACGTTCCAGAGGGGGTTGATCGGGTCGGCTTCCTTGCCGTCCACGTACTTGCGCATGGTCACGCCGTCGGAGAGGGTGGGAGAACCCCAGGGAGTGATGCGGACCGCCGTGTAGTTCGGACGGACGCCGTCGTTCTGGGTCTCGGCATAGTTGAAGTTGATGCCGAACTTGATGTTCTTGGTGATGGTCGTATTGATGCGGCCGGTGATGGTCTCGCGGACAAACTCGTTCCCCTTGATGAAGTTCTTGTTGTCATTGAAGGAGGCGCCGAACAGGTAGTTCATGTTCTCGGTGGCACCGGAGACGTTCAGGGAGTAGTCCTGGCGGACGCCGGTCTGGCTCACATAGTCGATCCAGTCCGTGTACTGGCCCTTGTCGTAGTTCTCCTTTTCCACCGGGCCCAGGAAGGAAGTGTCGTCCAACTTGCGGCCGTTACGCGCGTTGAAGAGTTCGATATAGCCGTAGCCATCCCGGAGTTCCGGGGTAAAGTTCTGCTCCACGAGGGCGACGGAACCCTTGAAGGAAATCATGGGCTTTCCCACCTGGCCCTTCTTGGTCGTGATCATGATGGCGCCGTTCGCGGCCTGGGAGCCGTAGGCGGCGAGGGATGTCGCATCCTTCATCACGCTCATGGACTCAATCGTGTCGGGGTCGATGTCCATCAGGCTGCCCTTGAAGATCACGCCGTCCAGGATGATGAGCGGCATGCTGCCGCCGGAGATGGACTTCTGGCCGCGGACCTGCATGCTGGGATCGGAACCGGCGACACCGGACTGGGAGATCTGCACGCCGGTGGTCATGCCGCGCAGCAGATCCATCGGGTTCGTCTTGGGAGCGTTCGAGATCGGAGAGTCCCCGACCTTGACCGTCGCGACGGATCCGGTAAAGTTCTCGCGCTTGACGGTACCGTAGCCGATGACCACGGTTCCTTCGATGAGTTCGGCATCCTCTTCGAGGACGATGTCGAAGGTCGTCTTGTTCCCCACGGGGATGGCCTGGGAAACATAGCCGATGGAAGAGATTTCGAGGATGGCGTCGGCGGGAACGTTCAGGGCGAAGTTACCGTCGACATCCGTCATCGTACCGGTGGTCGTACCCCGGACGATGATTCCTACGCCGATAAGCGGCTCGCCGTTGGCGTCCGCCACCTTGCCGGTAATCTGACGCGGCTGTGCCAGGGCGGCGACAGCGCTCATCAGAGCGACAGCCAGGAGAAAGAGTTTCTTTTTCATGAGCGGTTGAGTTATTGTTGTTGTTGGTTATCAATTCGGCTTGTGGTCCGATGCAAAGTTCTCAAATTGTAATAATTGATACTTTGCTATTTCTTGGGAAAAGATTGCAAAATCTGCAAAACATGTTTATATTCGCAGCACTGACCATTGCCAATCATGCGGAAACTTCTATTTTTGACAGTAATCCTTTTTCTTTGTTCCACCGCCGCTCCGGCCGGGGCGCAGGAGGGCGTTTCCGCACGGACGCTGTCCAATCCCCGCGTGAAAGCCATCGCCCAGGATGCGGACGGGTACATCTGGTTCGGTACGGACCGGGGCCTCAACCGCTATAACGGGAGCACCTATACGGTTTTCTATGCTTCCGGACAGGAAGGCTCCCTGAACAACGACAATATCCTCTCCCTGTGCCAGGACGGACAGGGAACGCTCTGGATCGGCACCGAATGCGGCCTCAACTGGTATCGGGACGGCCGGTTCCACCACCTGAACACGACCGTCTTCGACCCGGTGGAACAGATTGTCGAAACCGACAGTGCCCGGATTGCCTTTACCTCCAAGTCCGGAAGGTTCGACCTGGACAAGAATTCCCTGGAAGTCCTGGGATACGATCCGGCGGAGGCCTTTACGCTTCCGGGAAAGGTTTCAGAGGCTCCCGTCCGGTTCACGGACCGGGACGGCGGCCTTTGGGAAGCGGACGCAAGGCAGGGATGGACCTACATAGCCGCCCGGCAGCCGTTCCGTTCCGTGGAAATCGCCGGGGACGACCGCCGGATCAGCCACCTGGTCCCGGATCCGGAAGGATACCTCTGGCTGCGGGTCGGGGACCGCTTCAGCTGTTTCTCTCCCCAGGAGGAAAGGATTGTCTGGCAGGACACGGAACATTCCTGCGGCGGGATCTTCATGGGAAGGGAAGGACGGCTCGTCGTCCTGTTCGACGGGAACACGGTCGCCAATTACCTTCCTCATAAAGGCGTTCCCCATCTGATGAATTCCGTCCGGACCGATGACGGCACCTTCTCCATCTCCCCCGGAAGGAACGGGACCCTCTGGCTGTCCGGTTCCACCGAACTCCGGAGAGTGCAGGCGGACGGGACGAAAGAACGCTACCCTACGGACATTCCCTTTTCCTATATCATGCCCTCCCCGGGCGACGGGCGCATCTTCATCGTCGGTCTCCGGGACGGTCTGCTGGAAGTGAAGCCGGACGGGTCCATCGTCCCGTTCGGCGAAGGGTTCAAGAACGTCAGTGCCCTGATGATGGCCCGCGACGGCACATTCTGGATGGGCACTTACAACGACGGGCTTATCCATTTCGACGAGGCGAACGGGACGGTGGAACGCTTTGACACAGCTTCCGGGGTCATGGTCGGCGACATCAAATCCCTGGTGCAGGACCGGGACGGCTATATCTGGATATCCACGGCCACCCACCTCTCCCGGTACGACCCCTGGTCCAAGACCCTGACGGCCATGCAGGACAGCCGCTACCGGGAAGGACGCTTCTACGACCTGCTCTCCGGTGCCGTCGGCCTGGACGGAAAGGTCTATTTCGGCGGATCCGGAGGCCTGACCATCGTGGATCCGGACGAATTCCGGCCAGCGGAGAAGGATACGCCCTTGAAGATGGAATCCATTGAGGTAAACGACGCGGCCGTCCCTGCCCGGACGGAAAGACTGGTCCTTCCCTACGACGAGAATACCCTCAGCTTCCGGTTCGCCGGAATCGACTATGATTCCGGATCCCTTCTGAATTACGCCTGGCGGCTGGAAGGATACGAGGCGGACTGGCATTCCGGGGTCCTCGCTCCGCACGCCGTCTATACGAAACTCCCGGCGGGACATTATTCTTTCCAGGCACGCGTACGCGTACAGAACGGGAACTGGAGCCACTCCGTCATCGACCTTCCCGTCACCATCCGACCCGCACCCTGGGCCGCGCCCTGGGCCATCGCCCTGTACTGGCTGCTGGGAACGGTCCTGATCCTGGGCGGCATCGGCTTCTTCATCCGGTACCGCATGCAGAAGGACCGCCTGGCGCTCGCCCAGCAGCGCGAAGAGATGGGCCAGCAGCATATCGACTTCCTGACCAACATTTCGCATGAGTTCCGGACGCCGCTCACCATGATTGTCGGACCGGCCAAGGAGCTGGAAAAGAGCGAATTGCCGGAGCATGAGAAGAGTCTCGTCGGGCTAATCGGCCGTAGTGCGGAGCACCTGCAGTCCCTTTCCGAGCAGCTGCTTTCCAGCGCTGGGCGGAATACCGGGGAAACACTCACGCTCCGGGAAAACGACCTCACGTCCCTCCTTCAGTCCATGGCGGGGATGTTCCGCTTTGCCGCTTCCGAGAAGGAGCAGGAACTGTCCACCGACTTCCCGGAGACTTGCATCGGAATCTTCGATACGGAGAAGGTCTCCAAGGTTTTCGGCAACCTCGTGAGCAACGCCGTGAAATACACCCCGGAAGGCGGACACATCCGGATTTCGCTCCAGCGGGAGGACGGGCAGGTCATCATTTCCGTCATCGACGACGGCATCGGCATCCCGGAAGAGAAGCGAGGAAAGATTTTCGACCGGTTCGAGCGGCTCGGCGCGGAACAGTCCGGTACCGTGGGCTCCGGCATCGGCCTGAACTATGCCCAGGAACTGGCCAGGCTGCATCACGGAGCGATCACCTACGAGCCCAACCAGCCTGCCGAATCCATCTTCCGATTCACCTTCCCGGCCGATGCCGCCTCCTACCCGGAATACAAAGCCGAAGCCGTCGCCTCCGCGCCGCAGGACATCTTTGCCGGGACCGGCGACCTGTCCAAGGAGCAGACCCTCCTGATTGCCGAAGACACCACCGAACTGCGGCTGTTCCTGAAGGATCTCTTCAGCGACCGCTACAACGTCATCCTCGCCTCCGACGGCCTGGAAGCGGAGGACAATCTCGCCTTGAGCCTGCCGGACCTCGTCCTGAGCGATGTCATCATGCCGGGAAAGACCGGCTACAGCCTCTGCGCGGATATCAAAGCCCACCCGGACTGGAACCACATCCCCGTCATCCTCCTCACCGCCAAGGCCGATGCCGAAAGCAGCATCGAAGGCATGAAGGCCGGGGCCGACGCCTACATCCCGAAACCCTTCGACCCGGATTACCTGAGGGCCGCCGTGGAAAGTCTCCTGCGGAACCGGAAAATCCTGCAGGACAAGATCCGGAACCTGACCTCGGCCGACCTGAAGGACCCGGAAAAGACGGAAGAAGTCCGACTTTCCCCTTCCGAAAAAGAGTTTCTGGAGAAGGTCCATGCCTATCTGGATGCCAACCTGGACAACGTGGAGGCCGATGTCAACGACATGGCCGGCGCCCTGTGCATGAGTTACAGCAGCCTGTATGCCAAGGTCAAGGCCCTCACCGGCGAGACGCCGAAGGCCTATTCCACGGCCTACCGCATGAACATCGCCCGGCAGCTGCTCCTCTCCGGATCGTGGACGGTGAGCGAGGTGGCCGACAAAGTGGGCGCCTCCTCCCCTTCCACCTTCTCCCGTGAATTCAAGAACCATTTCGGCTATCCGCCGAGCCAAGTGAACAAGACGAACTGACATGAACGACGCCATCCATCTGAAGTACCTGGTCGCGGGTCCCAATGACCTGCTGTGGGGCACGGCCGTGAATTCGGTCGGGTTCCAGGAAGTGGGCCCCGGTGAGCCCTATCCCCCGTCCAACCATCCCTCCCGCTATCTGTTTTCCGAGAAACGCGGGCGCGTCCTGGACGAATACCAGCTGCTTTACATCACGCAGGGACAGGGAACGTTCCGCAGCGCCACGCAGTCCCATCCGGTCCAGGTGCGGCAGGGCAGTTTCTTCCTGCTGTTCCCGGGCGAATGGCATACGTACCGTCCGGATCCCGAGACAGGCTGGAAAGAGTACTGGATCGGATTCAAGGGCGGACAGATGAACTCCTGGGTCCGGAACGGCTTTTTCTCCCTGAACCGCCCGGTCTGGCACGCCGGCCTCAGGAGCGACATCGTCGATCTCTATAAAGAGGCCATCCGGACCGCCACGCAGCAGATGTCCGGTTTCCAGCAGCGCCTGGGCGGCCTGGTTGCCCACCTGCTCTCCCTGGCCTGGTTCTACGGCCGCAACGAGGCCTTCTCCGAAGTCGCCGACCAGATCAACCGCGCCAAGATCCTCATCTCCGAGCAGTTCCGCACCATCACGCCCGAAGACGTGGCCCAGCAGCTGTGCATGGGCTATTCCAATTTCCGACGCATCTTCAAGGAATACACCGGCTTCTCCCCCGCCAAGTACATCCAGGAAGTGAAGATGGGCAAGGTCAAGGAGACCCTGACGAACAGTACGCGACCCGTCAAGCAGGTCGCGTACGAAATGGGCTACGAGAACGAGGATTACTTCTTCACCGCCTTCCGCCGCCTCACCGGCATGACCCCGGTGGAATACCGGAAATTCACCCAGGGAAAGCGGAAGGAATAGCCGCTTACCTTTGCAGTTTCTCCAGCACCACCGGACCCATGAGGCCGGAAGGTGTAAGCGGGGAGTCGGCCCGGTAAAAAGGCATGGTCGTATAGGTCACTTTCTCCGCGCCCGGCTGGGCGTCGCCGATGAGACGGTTGGGCCAGGTGTTCACGACTTTCACTTCCAGGGTGTTCTTTCCCGGTTTCAGAAGGCCGGTCCATTCCACCTTGTACGGGGCTTTCCAGAGGAAGGCCACATGCTCTCCATTAACGGACACATCGGCCATCCGGCCCACTTCCCCGAGGTCGATGAGGAGGCCGTCGGCCTTTTCTTTCTTCTTGAGGGTGAACGTGTTCCGGTAGGTTGCGATGCCGGAGAAGTATTTCACGGCCGGCTCGTCAGATTCCGTGTAGGAAGCGAGTTCCGGATAGGAACGGGAACCCTCCGGGGCGGCCAGTCCCTCGAACGTGACCGTCCAGGGGCCATCCAGGGCCAGGTAGCCGGTGCGCACCGGAGGCTCATAGGCCGGGGCAGGCATACCGCTTCGGTCAGAGACCACGAAGAGGGCCTGGTTCGCTTCCAGATACAGGTTGTCGCCCTGCATGGCACCGGGGAGTTTCGTCCCCGTTTCCGGGTTGTACACCGTCAGCGGGCCCTCCGCGTCACGAAGCTTCAATTGCGCCCGGACGGGTCCGTCACTGAAATTCCGCACCCAGTAGATTTCCCGGTCGCCGTCGGTCCGGTGGACGAATTTCAGATCGGCCGGAGCAACATACTGGAAATCGGGCGCTACACCCTGGGTCTTCAGGACAGTCTCCAGCGATCGGGTGGACACGTTCGGGCGGCCGGAATGCCAGATATCGGCCACCAGGCGGTCGAACTCGGCCGGATCGTCAGTAAGTCCGGCAGGCTTTTCCGGGATGGTTCCGCAGATGACGGCACCGGAACGGGCCAGATCGACCAACTTGCGAAGCACCTCCAGGGACATCATCCGGCAATGCTCCCCGAGCACCAGCACCTTGTATTTCATGCCCGAAGGCGTAACAATGGACCCGTCCTTAACGGACAGCAGGTTCTTGACACCATAAGGATTGATGAAATCGAAGGAATACCCCTCCGGAATGGCGGGCAGTTCATGTCCATAGATTCCGGCGATATTCGTATCCTCGCCATAGTACCACAGGATATCAGCCACATAGCGCCCCCGCTGGAGCATGTAGCAGCTCCGGGCCAGATAGTCCGTCCAGTAGCGCGCATAGGGCGCCCAGGTATCGTGACGGTTGAACCACTGGCCGAAAAACATCAGGCCCAGGCCAGGCCTGTGGGCGTCCGAAGGCTGATGGGCGCTCTCGTGGATGACGAAGCGGGTGATGCCGCTGTACAGGGCCATGTCGGCCATGAACTTAAGGTTGCCGGGATAATAACTCCAGGCGTTATTCGAAAGGCCCGCGGCCGTGAAGGATTCCGCCGCGGCGATGTTCTGCCCATACACATGGGCCACGGAAGCCGATTCGCGGATATCCGCCTGGGCCATTTCCAACGTCGAGCCGCCTCCTGTTCCGGGGATCCAGAAGGCGCTCATGGGCACGGCGGCCGTCATCTTGACGTCCATGCCGTCGCCGATGAACACGCGCCCGTTCTCATGAGACTCCGTGTAGCGGCCCTTCATACCGTATTCGCGGACGATGTCATTGATCCGGTCGTAATTGGCCGCAAAGAGTTCACCGAGGGTCTCGCGCCAGTCGAAAAGGAACTTCTCGCTCTCCTCGCTGCTCCGGACGATCTCGCCGGTAAGGACGGGAAGCCAGGGGAAAAGGTCGTAACCACGGCGGGCCTTGAACTCCTGCGCCAGGGTTTTGGTCCAGGTCATCTGCTCTGCTTCGTAACTATCCGTCAGGATATACTGGATGCCATGCTCCCCTACCATTCCTCCGGCCGCCTCGCTGTACATGTCCATATACTGGCGGAAATAATCCATCCAGGCCTCCTTGTCCAGTTTGTCCACCTCAAGACCCGTGGCTTCCGGCGGTGCGGGATGGTTCTGTTTGCCGGTCAGGGAGGCGCCGAAACGATAGATCCGCCAGTGTCCGTCGGGAACCTGCCAGGTAAGGACTCCGTCCTTGACGTAAGAAGTCAGGTCGATGGTTTCGAGAACCGGAGCGTCGGTTTCCGGCGTGGGGTTGTCCATGAGATCGTGCGGCGCGGCAAAGCCGGCCTTCTCCTCCGCATGGTTCACCTTCGTGACGGTATGGAGCACCCACTCATGGATGGGAGTGCCGTCCGCGACGGCACCGCCGAAACCGAGGGCGGCATACAGCTGGTTCCCGATGGGATTCGCCACCTGCAGCCGGAAATACCGGGCCGTCGTCACGGGTATGTCGATGGTCTGCTGCGGGACGCTTCCGGAAGGGATCCGGCACACTTCCTGCCAATGCAGGCCGTCCGCACTGCTTTCCAGAAAGTGCCGGTAGGTCGGGGCCGCCGCATCCCACTGGCTCCGGACATCGCCGCCCACAAGGGTCAGGGCCTTCACCGTAACGGGTTCAGGGAATGTGTATTGGATCCAGGCATGGGTCCCGGCGGGATTCTTCGGAAGGTCGGCGCCATCGGCCAGGTCCCCGTTGGAAAGCATGTCCACCGTGAACGCTCCACCGCTGGACGTCACTTCTGCGCCCAGGCCGGAGAGGGATTGCTCCGCCTCCGGAACCCGGACGGCCACAACCGCCACGTCCTGGTACCAGGGGGCCATCTTCGCTCCCATCGAGAGCACATCTTCAGAGACTGCATTCTGAAACTTGCCGATGGTCGTGAACGGCTCCGGCAGAACGAAAGACTGCGGCTTCCGGGCTTTCGGGTCCCCTTTCACCTCCATGGTGCGCCAGGTCAGTTTCTTCATGGCATCCTCCGGTTTCACCCAGGGACCGCCGGTTGAACTCCAGCCCGGGGCCGAGGCAATGGCAAACTCCATCCCCAGGGAATCGGCATAATGGACCGCATAGCTGAAAGCCTCTTTCCACTCCTCCTGCATATAGGGCTTCCGCTCCACGATAGGCTTCATGCCCATCATCAGGTCCCCGCCGGCATCGAACTGCTGCACCCCGGCAATGCCGGCGGCTTTCATCCAATCCAGATCTGCCTTGATGCCCTCCTTCGTGATATTCCCGTCCATCCAATGCCACCAAACCCGGGCCCGGGCTTCCTGGGGAGGGTTCTTGAAATCATCATCATAACCTTGCGCAGAGGCAGTTATGGAAAGAAGCAACGCCCCTGTCAGGGTGATAGCTAATCGTCCGGTTTTGTCCATGGTTTATCCATTTTCAGTAAAGATACGCTTTTTCCACACGAACCGGGCCATCGGCCTGCATTTTTTCGGCCGATGTGTTTTTTAACGCGACGAATCGTTCAAACATGACCTTTCCCCTTTCCGCCCTACGCATTTTCTTCCTATCTTTGGAGCGTTATGAAAAAATACCTGATTATCGCAGCGCTGGCCGTCATAGCCGCCTGCGCCCCCAAGTCCGACATGGACAAGTACATTGACGACCTGATGTCCCGGATGACCCTGGAACAGAAGATCGGCCAGCTGAACCTGCATTCCGCGCCGGGATTCATCTCGGCCATCCGCGTGACGGAGGAGGACGAGAATGTCAAGCTCCTGCGGGCGGGCCAGCTCGGCGGCGTGTACGGAACCGGCAACACGGAATACATCCGCGACATCCAGCAGATCGCCCTGGAGTCCGGGGCGGGCATTCCGCTCATCATCGGCATGGACGTCATCCACGGCTTCCAGACCGTGTTCCCGGTGCCGCTGGCCCTTTCCACGTCCTGGAACATGGACCTGGTGGAGCAGACGGCCCGGATTGCCGCGGCGGAGGCGTCCGCGGCCGGCATCAACTGGGTGTTCAGCCCGATGGTGGACATCTGCCGCGACGCCCGCTGGGGCCGGATCGTGGAAGGAGGCGGTGAGGATCCGTACCTGGGCGGCGAGATCGCCAAGGCCTATGTCCGCGGATATCAAGGCACGGACGGCGTCTATGACGACCACGACGTGATGGTGTGTGTCAAGCACTATGCGCTTTATGGCGGCGCCGAGGCTGGCCGGGACTACAATTCCGTATTCCTAAGTCGCCAGGAGGCCTTGAACGGCTATATGCGGCCGTATCAGCAGGCCGCCTATGCCGGTGCTGCGAGCTACATGTCCTCGTTCAATGAGTTCGAAGGGATTCCGGCGTCGATGAACAAGTACCTGATGGACGACCTGCTGCGGAAAGAATGGGGCTTCGACGGTTTCATCGTTTCCGACGCCACGGCCATTGCCGAGGAAGTGAACCATGGCATCGGCGACCTGCAGGAAGTCTCGGCCCGATCCCTCCAGGCGGGGCTGGATATGGACATGAACTCCGACGGTTATGTGGGTACGCTCCGGAAATCCTTAGTTGAAGGCCGCGTGACAGAGGCCGATATCGACAAGGCCTGCCGACGCATCCTGGAGGCGAAATACAAGTTGGGTCTGTTTGAGAATCCGTTCAAGTACCTGGATGCAACTCGCTCAGTAAAGGAAATCTACACCCCCGAGCACCTCGCTTTCGCACGCAAGGCAGCGCAGGAGTCCATGGTGCTCCTCAAGAACAACGGCGTCCTGCCGCTGTCCAAGAACCAGCGCATTGCCGTGGTGGGGCCGCTAGCCCAGGATGCCTCCGCTATGGCAGGGACCTGGTCGATGTCCGACCACAATGGCGAAAGCGTCACCCCGTATCTAGGCATTGCCGAAGTCGCAAATGCATCCTATGCCGAAGGAAGTTGGCTCTTCAAGGACAAAGAGTTGGAAGAATCCGTCCGCTTCGGCCTGTACAAAATCTTCATGCCGGGCTACCAGGCCCCGGACATCCATACCATTCCGCAGGAAAGGCTCATCGCCGAGGCGGTCGCCAAGGCTCGCCAGGCCGATGTGGTCGTCGCCTGTGTGGGCGAGATTGCCAATCTCAACGGCGAAGGCGCCTCCCGCACGGACATTTCCATTCCTGACGCCCAGATAGAGCTTCTGAAGGCCCTGAAAGCCACCGGGAAGCCGGTTGTGATGCTCCTCGTGACCGGTCGTCCGCTCACGCTCACCTGGGAAGATGCGGAGATGGACGCCATCCTGAATGTCTGGAGCCCCGGTTCCGAAGGCGGTCACGCCATTGCCGATGTCCTCTTCGGCGACGTGAACCCGTCGGCGAAACTCACGACGTCCTTCCCGCGCAACGTAGGCCAACTGCCGCTGTATTACAACCACAAGAACACCGGCCGCCCGCATCCCGACGACAAACCCTACCAGAAGTTCGTCAGTTGCTATATCGACGAGATCAACGCCCCGCTCTATCCTTTCGGCTACGGTCTGAGTTATACCACCTACGAATACTCCCCCGTCACCCTGAGCGCATCGACCATGCCGATGGACGGTTCGGTGACCGCATCCGTCACCGTGAAGAACACCGGTTCCCGCGACGGCGACGAAATCGTCCAGCTATATATCCACGACATCTATGCTTCCTCCACCCGTCCGGTGAAGGAACTCAAGGGCTTCCGGAAGGTCCACATTCCCGCCGGTGAATCCGTACAGGTGGACTTCCATCTCACCGCCGAGGACCTTTCCTACTACAACCACGACCTCCAATGGGTGTGCGAGCCCGGCGATTTCGAGATCATGGCGGGCCCGAACAGCCGGGATGTGCAGAAAACGGTTCTCTCAGTCCGGTAAACGCGGATCAATACTCCCCTTTGAAAGCGGTATTCCCTTCCAACTTCTCCTGACTGACGGTGGGCTGGACTTCCCGGATCGTTCCGTCCTCGTTGTAATACAGGTAATCCACGCACACGCTGCGGTGGGAGCCGCCCATTCCCCGATCGGGCCAGTTGTAGTTGCCCAGGTCGCCGGTGTGGTAGAACAGGAACCAGTCGTCCCCGAACTGCACGATACTGTGGTGGTTGGTGCCGCTGCTCACCGGACCCAGGATCCGGCCTTTGTACTCGTACGGGCCCAGGGGGTTGTCGGCCATGGCATAGACGATTTCCGGCTGGTGGCCCGTGAAGGGACTGTTGCTGTAGGACAAGTAGTATTTCCCGTTATACTTATGGACCCAGGAGGCCTCGAAGAATTCCTCCAGGCCTTCGATGATATGCACCTCACCGTCGTAGGAAATCATGTCGTCATTCAACTTAATGCAGCAGCAAGTATTCTGCCCCACGAACATATAGGCCTGCCCGTCATCGTCGATGAACACGCAGGGGTCGATGAAATCGCGGTCGCAGATGACCCCGGGAGAGTCGATGGTGAGAAGCGGATGCCCCAGCGGGTCCTCGAAGGGGCCGTACGGGCTGTCCGCGACGGCAACGCCGATATACTTGACATCGGTCGGATAGTACAGGTAATACTTTCCGTTCCGTTCCACGCAGTCCGGCGCCCAGGCGTTCTTCGTCGCCCAGGACGTCTGCTCGAAGGGCCGGAAGATCACGCCCCGGTCCTCGAAGGTCTTCATGTCGCCGGTCACATAGACATGGTAATCCTCCATGTCGAAGCCCCGGGCCATGTCCCGGTCGTGGCTGGGATACACGTACAGCGAATCCCCGAACACATGGGCCGACGGGTCCGCCGAATACATGTGCGTGATGATGGGATTGCCGCCCAGTTCGAAATGCCGCGGTTTCGGGGCGCAGGAGACAAGCAGCAGGCTAACGGCGGCTGCGGAAAGAAGCAGACAGGACTCTCTTTTCATAGGATGCTGATCGGATACGCCGGTAAATTTACGAAAATCCGCCGATAATCTGAAGACGATTTCCTATCTTTGGAGCATGAAACGGACCTTATGCATCGCCGCGGCGCTTCTGGTGGGAGCGGCCGCATGGGCCCAGCAGGCGCTGGGGCCGGGGACGGGAATCGTCTCCCCCGAAATCAATGCCGACAACACCGTCACCTTCCGCTATTTCGCGCCGAAGGCCATCACAGTCCAGTTGACGGGGGATTTCCTGCCTGTCCGCCGCGTGGACATGCAGGAGGGCCGCGACGGCCTGTGGACCTACACCACGGAGCCGCTGAAGGGCGAGCTTTATTCCTACAGCTTCGTCGTGGACGGAGTCCGGACCATGGACCCTTCCAACATCTATCAGAACCGGGACATCGCCACCTGGACCAACATCTTCACCCTCAGCGCCGAGAAAGGAGACGCGGGCTGGTATTACGAGGTCCATGACACCCCGCACGGGAACGTGTCCCACGTCTGGTACGACTCCCCCACGCTCGGCTGCACGCGGCGGATGAGTGTCTATACCCCGGCCGGCTATGAGGACAGCCCGAAGGCCAAGTATCCCGTGCTCTACCTCCTGCACGGCTCCGGCGGCGACGAGGACGCCTGGCTGGAACTCGGCCGCACCGCCCAGATCCTGGACAACCTCATCGCCGAGGGAAAGGCGGAGCCGATGATCGTCGTCATCCCCAACGGCGTCTATTACAACCGGGCCGCCCCGGGCGCCGCCGTGAACATGTTCCAGCCCACGATGGCGAACAGCCGGTCCGATTCCACCATCGAGATCGAGAACAGTTTCCCGGACATCATCAAATACGTGGAGAGCCACTACCGCGTGAAGAAGGGGGCGGCGTACCGGGCCGTCGCCGGCCTGTCCATGGGCGGCCGCCAGTCCTCCGCCCTCGCCCGCCACTATCCGACGACCTTCGGCTACATCGGCCAGTTCTCCGGTGTCGTCATCCCCCAGGGTGAGGACGATCCGGCCCTGAAAGCCCTTTTCGCAGCCAAGCCGAAACTCTTCTGGATCGGCGTGGGCAAGGACGACGGCGTGAAAAAGAACTCGCTGATCCTCAAGAACTACTGCGACGCGAAGGGATACCCTTGCGAATACTACGAGTCCGACGGCGGCCACATCTGGCGCAACTGGCGGGTGTATCTCACCATCTTTGCGCAGCGGCTGTTCAAGTAAGGCATATTCCATAAACCAATACCTATTCTATGAGAAGAAAACTCGTTTTCCTCCTTGCATCCCTCTCCCTGGTGACGGCGGCCCATGCGCAGACCTTCCGCGAATGGCAGGACCCCGGGGTGAACGCCGTGAACCGCGCGCCGATGCACACCCATTATTTCGCTTATGAAAATGAGGGTCTCGCCCTCGCCGGATGCCCCGAATCCTCCGCGAACTACTTGTCCGTCAACGGAGACTGGAAGTTCAACTGGGTCGCCGACGCCGATCTCCGCCCCACAGGATTCTGGGCCGTCGGCTTCGACGACAAGGGCTGGGCCGACATGCCGGTCCCGGGCATGTGGGAACTCAACGGATTCGGCGACCCCATCTATGTGAACGCCGGATACGCCTGGGGCAGCCAGTTCGAGAGCGACCCGCCCCGCGTGCCCACGCAGAATAACCACGTCGGCTCGTACCGCCGGGAATTCGAGATTCCCGCCGCCTGGGCCGGGAAGGATGTCTTCCTCCACTTCGGATCCGTCACCTCCAACATCTATCTCTGGGTGAACGGCAAGTTTGTCGGATACAGCGAGGACAGCAAACTGGAAGCCGAGTTCGATGTGACGAAGTACCTCCTTCCCGGGAAGAAGAACCTCGTCGCTTTCCAGGTATTTCGCTGGTGCGACGGCACTTACCTGGAAGACCAGGATTTCTTCCGCTACTGCGGCGTCGCCCGCGACAGCTACTTCTACGCCCGCGCAAAGCAGCGCATCCAGGATATCCGGGTCACGCCGGACCTGGACTCCGCCTACCGGGACGGAACCCTGGACGTCCGCGTCGAATTCCAGGGCAAAGGCGGCAAGGCCGATCTGGAACTGCTTGACGCTCAAGGAAAATGCGTGGCATCCGGCAGCGTTTCCGGCAAAGGGACGGTATCCACGACCCTGAATCTTGCGGCGCCGCAGAAGTGGACGGCCGAGACCCCGTACCTGTACACCCTGAAGGCGACTTGCGGCGGCGAGACCATTCCGGTGAAAGTCGGATTCCGGAAGATTGAGCTCACCGGCGGGCAGCTTCTCGTGAACGGCCAGCCGGTCCTGTTCAAGGGCGCCGACCGCCACGAACTGGACCCGGACGGCGGTTACGTGATGTCCCGGGAGCGGATGCTGCAGGACATCCTCATCATGAAGCAGTTCAATATCAACGCAGTCCGCACCTGCCACTATCCCGACGACAACTATTGGTACGACCTCTGCGACAAGTACGGCATCTACATGGTGGCCGAGGCCAACCTCGAGTCCCACGGCATGGGCTACGGCGAGCGGACCCTCGCCAAGAACCCGGCCTACGAACTCGCCCACCTGGAGCGCAACATGCGCAATGTCCAGCGGAACTTCAACCACCCGGCCGTCATCTTCTGGTCGCTTGGCAACGAGGCCGGCTACGGTCCTGCCTTCGACCGCTGCTATGACTGGGTGAAGGCCGAGGACCCGTCCCGCGCCTGCCAGTACGAGCAGGCCCACCTGACCGGCAAGTCGGACATCTACTGCCCGATGTACCTGGATTATCGCCGCTGCGAGCAGTACGCCTCCGACCCCAATTCCAGTAAGCCCCTCATCCAGTGCGAGTACGCCCATGCGATGGGCAATTCCGAGGGCGGTTTCCAGGAGTACTGGGACCTCGTCCGGAAGTACCCCAAGTACCAGGGCGGCTTCATCTGGGACTTCGTGGACCAGTCCCTGCGGTGGAAGAACAAGGACGGCGTGACCATCTATGCCTACGGCGGCGATTTCAACCGCTACGACTCCTCCGACCAGAACTTCTGCGACAACGGCCTCATCAGCCCGGACCGCGTTCCCAACCCGCACATGTACGAGGTGGGTTACTGGTACCAGGACATCTGGACGGAACTCGCGGACGGCGGCGTGAGCGTGTATAACGAGAACTTCTTCCGCGACCTGTCCGCCTACCGGATGGAATGGACCCTCCTTCGGGACGGCCGTCCGGTGAGGACCGGTTCCGTGGAGAACCTCTCCGTGGCCCCGCAGGCCCGCGTGAAGGTTCCCGTCGGGCTGGGTTCCTGCGAAGGGAACGGCGAATGGCTCCTGAACGTCCGTTATGTCCTCAAGGAGGAAGACGGCCTGCTGCCCGCCGGTCACGTAGCGGCCCGCCAGCAGCTGGAACTGAAGGCTTTCGAGGCCCCGACGCTCGTCCTTTCGGAAGGTCCTGCGCCCCGGATCGTGGACAACGACCGGCAGTACCTGATCGTCGAGGGGAAGGACTTTTCCATCGACTTCGAGCGCCGGAGCGGCTGGCTGTCCCGCTATGACGTAGGCGGCACCTCCCTCCTGAAGGAAGGGACCTGTGTCAGGCCGAACTTCTGGCGCGCCCCCACCGACAACGACTTCGGCGCCCAGTTGCAGATGCGCTACCGCGTGTGGCACCAGCCCCAGATCCGTTGCAAGAGCCTGGAAGCCAAGGCAGAAGGTTCCATCGTCAAGGTCGTCGCCGAGCATGAGATGGTCGATCTAGGCACGCTCGTGATGACCTACGAGATCGACGGATGCGGTGCCGTCAAGGTGACCGAGAAGATGACCGCCATCCCCGGAAAGGAAGTATCCGAGATGTTCCGCTACGGCATGCAGGTGACGATGCCCAAGTCCTTCGACCGCGTGGTCTATTACGGCCGCGGCCCCGTCGAGAACTATGCCGACCGCAAAGCGTCGGCCTTCCTGGGCATCTATGACCAGAGCGTGGACGAACAGTTCTATCCCTACATCCGTCCGCAGGAGAACGGCACCAAGTCCGACCTCCGCTGGTGGAATGTCATGGACGGCGCCGGAAACGGCCTGAAGATCACGGCCGAGGCTCCTTTCTCCGCCTCCGCCCTCCACTACACGGTGGAATCGCTGGACGAAGGAACCCACAAGCGCAACCTCCATTCTCCGGAAGTGCCGGAGGCCGACCTCACCAACGTCCTCGTGGACAAGGTCCAGATGGGCCTGGGCTGCGTGACCAGTTGGGGCGCCATCCCGCTGGAGAAGTACCGGATCCCCTACGGGGACATGTCCTTCACGTTCCTGCTCACCCCGCTCCGGAACCAGGTCATGGTCCTGTAGCGGCTCAGACGGCGTCGAAGAGCGCCTTGTACGCGAGCGCCTTCCTTTCCAGCGGGGCCGGATAGGCCCGGGACGTGGAAGGCATCCGCCAGAAGGCAAGCGCACGGCCCCCGATGGTCAGCGGCACCGAACCGCCCATCGGGGGCTCGTCGCATCCGAAAGTCGCGACGATGACATCGGTCGCCTTCTGTCCCGTCGTGACCAGGGCGCGGCACTGGGGAATCCGGGCCAGCAGCGCCGGGATATCCGTCGCCTCCACCACTTCCAGGGACTTGTCGGAGGCATTGTCCATCAGCCGCCGGACTTCACAGGCCGTGTCGTAGAGGGCCAGTCCCTCCTCCCGGCAGAACTGCTGCACGCGCTCCATGTCGAAGCGTTTCTCGCCGGGGACGGCGAACCAGTCCTTGTCCCCGTGGTACAGCAGACCGCAGATCCGCCAGAAATCATTGGTCCAGTTCGGATAGAAGAAGGGCATGGACCACCGCTTGGGCTGCGGCGGGAAACTGCCCAGGAACAGGATGCGGGCGCCTTCGGGAAGGAAGGGCTCGAAAGGATGGCGTTCGGTCGATGGAGTCATAGCGGGGACAAAAATACGGCATTTTCTCCGCACCCGCAAACCCGCGGCCCTTTCAAAACCGTATCAAATGCTTTCAAATTTAGGCCTGAAACGGGTCCGGGGAGCCGGGGCGTTTGTGTATCTCCCGGGGATGGGTTATCTTCGCCCAAGAACAAAAATCCCTTCATGATGAAGAAACTGCTGCTTACCGCCTTATCCGCCCTCGCCATCGGCCTTTTCCCGGCCGGTGCCCAGTGGGGCCAGCGTGAGATTCCCGAACCCACCGACGGGCTCAAGGACGCCTACAAGGACTATTTCAAGGTCGGCGTCGCCGTGAACAACCACAACGTCGTCAATCCCGGAGAGGTCGCCGTCGTCCTCCGCGAGTTCAACAGCATCACCGCCGAGAACGCGATGAAGCCCGAACCCACGGAGCCCGAGAAGGGCGTCTTCCGCTGGGAGGATGCCGACCGCATCGCAGACTTCTGCCGCGCGCACAAAATCCCGCTGCGCGGCCATACGCTGATGTGGCACAGCCAGATCGCCCCCTGGATGTATCAGGACAAGGACGGGAACCTCCTCTCCAAGGAGGAGTTCTACGCCAACATGAAGCACCACATCCAGGCCGTCGTGAACCGGTACAAGGACATCGTCTACTGCTGGGACGTGGTGAACGAGGCCGTGGCCGACAGCCCTGTCTGGCCGGGCCGCCCCGAACTCCGCGACTCCCCCATGTACAAGATCGCCGGCGAGGAGTTCATCTACAAGGCCTTCGAGTATGCCCATGAGGCCGACCCCGACGCCCTCCTTTTTTACAATGACTACAACGATGCCGAGCCCGCCAAGAGCCAGCGCATCTACAACCTGGTGAAGCGGATGAAGGATGCCGGCGTCCCGGTCCACGGGATCGGCATGCAGGGCCATTACAACATCTACGGCCCTTCCGCGGGGGAGATTGACAAGGCCATCGCGCTGTATTCCACCGTCGTGGACCATATCCACATCACAGAACTGGACGTCCGCGTGAACACCGACATGGGCGGTGCCCTGCGGTTCAGCCAGGGCGGTGCGAAGATCGCCGACTGGGAAAAGACCATGCAACAGGATCAGTACGTGAACCTGTTCAAGGTCCTCCGCAAGCATAAGGACGTCGTGGACTGCGTCACCTTCTGGAATGTCTCCGACAAGGATTCCTGGCTGGGCGTGAACAACTATCCGCTCCTTTTCGATGAGAATTACAAGCCCAAGCGCGCCTACCTCGCCGTCAAAGGCTTCGACCCGGAAAAGGACAACGCCGTGATCCTCGAGGACTTCCGGCCCAGCGAGCTCAACCAGCCCGGGCAGGAATACCCGATGGTGAACTCCCAGCGCTACGTCCGCTTCAAGGTCTATGCACCCAAGGCCACGTCCGTCATCGCCGGCATCGGCGGCGGCACCGTCCTGCATAAGGATGCCGACGGCTACTGGACCGGCACGACCGCAGCGCCCGAGGACGAGGGTTTCCACTACTACCACCTCACTGTCGATGGCGGCGTGTTCAACGATCCCGGCACGAAGAACTTCTTCGGCTCCACCCGCTGGGAAAGCGGCATCGAGGTCCCTGCCCACGACGCGGACTTCTACGCCCTGAAGAACGTGCCCCACGGCAATGTCCAGCAGGTCCTTTTCTGGTCCGAAAGCACGAAGCAGACGCGCCAGGCCTATGTCTATACCCCGCCGCAGTACGACGGAAAGAAGAAGTTCCCCGTGCTGTACCTGCAGCATGGCTGGGGCGAGAACGAGTACGCCTGGTGGAACCAGGGTCATGCGAACCTGATCATGGACAACCTCATCGCCGAAGGGAAGATCCAGCCCTTCATCGTCGTGATGACCTACGGCATGACCAACGACGTGAAGATCGGCGGCCTCCGCAACTTCAACTTCCATGACTTCGAGCACGTCCTCTGCGACGAACTGGTTCCTTATGTCGATTCCCACTTCCGCACCATCGCGAAAAAAGAGAAGCGCGCCATGGCCGGCCTCTCCATGGGCGGCATGGAAACGCACGCCATCACGCTGGAACGTCCCGAAATGTTCGCCTATTATGGCCTCATGAGCGGCGGCATCTACCTGCCCGAGGAGATCAAGGATCCCAAGCAGGTGAAAGGCATCTTCGTGGGCTGCGGCAGCAAGGAGAACCCCGACATGATCCGGGAATCCGCGGCCAAACTCCAGGCCGCCGGCTTCAACGCCAAGGGCTACGTCTCCGAAGGCACCGCCCACGAATTCCTCACCTGGCGCCGCTGCCTCTACGAAATGGCCCCGATGCTGTTCAAATAGTCCACGGCAACCGACTTACGCAACGAGAGGATGACCAAAAGTCAGCATGGCTTAAGGTCATCCTTTTTTCTTGCCCAGCACGTCTGCGGGAACGTTTTGGGCCCCAATTGTTCCCTGAGCTGTGCTTCAGCACGCAGCTGGGAACAAAAATCCATAAAAACGTTCCCTGGGCCGTGCTAACAGTCCGGGAACTTCAGTTCGGGAAGCAATACGGCAGTCTCAGGTCGCGTATTGGCGCAGGCGTGGAGGCCGTCCGTCGCTTCCTTCGCATCCGGGACAAAGGACGGTGTTCAAATAAAATGCGTATCTTTGCAGGTCATGGCAAGCTACCTGCAAATCGAGAACATATCCAAGTCGTACGGTCCCAAGGTGCTGTTCGAGCACATCGACTTCAATATCAATGAAGGCGACAAGGTGGCGCTCATCGCGCCGAACGGGACCGGAAAGACGTCCCTCCTGAGGATCCTCGCCGGCAAGGACAAGTCCGACAGCGGCGGGAAGATCCTCTTTCTCAAGGATATACGGATCGCCTTCCTGGAACAGGAATACGCTTACGATCCCGAGAAGTCCATCTTCCGCCAGATCATGGACGATTCGGGGCAGTGGACGGACCACCTGGACCAGGAGCATCTGTGGGAGTACGAGCGGCGGGTGCAGCGGCTCCTGACGCAGTTCTCCCTGGCGGACTGGGACAAGCCCATGAAGGACCTGTCCGGCGGCGAGGTCAAGCGCGTCGCCCTGGCCCGGATGCTGGCCTCGGAGGCCGATTTCTACATCATGGACGAGCCCACGAACCACCTGGACATCGACGCCATCGAGTTCCTGGAGCAGCGGCTCAAGCACGAACGGAGCACCCTGTTCATGGTCACCCACGACCGGTATTTCCTGGACCGCGTATGCAACACGGTCATGGAGATGGACCGGGGGCAGGTGTACATCTACCGGGGGGACTACATGAACTTCCTGGAGAAGCGGCAGGAGCGCATCGACAATTACAACGCGGAGACGGACAAGGTCCGGAACGTCCTGCGGCGGGAATTGGAGTGGATGCACGCCACCCCGTGCGCCCGCACCGGCAAGGCCAAATACCGCAAGCAGGCCTTCTGGGAACTGAAGGAACGGGCGGAGGACACCTATGTTTCCAAGCAGGTCGGCATGTCCGAGATGCAGGTCAAGAGCACCTATCTCGGGAACAAGGTCATCAACTGCAAGGACGTTTCCTTCTGGTGGGAGGACAAATGCTACCTGAGCCATTTCACCTACAATTTCCAGCGGTATGAGCGCGTGGGGATCGTGGGACGGAACGCGGCCGGGAAGACGACCTTCCTCAACCTCCTCACCGGCGGCTGGAACCCGTCGATGGGCGGCACCCTGGACGGGATCATCGACCGGGGCGAATCCCTGAAGATCGGCTATTACCACCAGGCCGGGATGCAGTTCAAACCCGGGCAGACGGTGATGGACACCATCGGCGACACGCACCTGCTGGGCCGGTTCCTCTTCCCGCACGACATGTGGATGAACCCCGTGGAGCGCCTCTCCGGCGGCGAACGGCGGCGCCTGTACCTCCTGACCATCCTCAAGCAGCAGCCCAACCTCCTCATCCTGGACGAGCCCACGAACGACCTGGACATCGTCACCCTGGACATCCTGGAGGAATACCTGCTGGAATTCAAGGGCTCCCTCATCATCGTCTCCCACGACCGCCACTTCCTGGACCGCCTGGTGGACCACCTCTTCGTCTTCTGCGGTGACGGCGTCGTGAAGGACTTCATCGGCAACTACACCGAATACCGCACCTTCATCAAGGACTACGAAACCCAGCAGAAAGCCGCACAGAAGGCTGTCCAGAAGACGTCGGAAAAAGACTGTCATTTCGACCAAGCGAAGCGCGTGGAGAAATCTTCCCGTCGCAAGCTCACCTGGAAAGAACAGCAGGAACTCAAAGCCCTCGACGAGGAAATCCCCCGCCTCGAAGCCGAGAAATCCGACCTGGAAGCAAAACTCTCCAGCGGTACCCTGACCGCCGGAGAGTTGCAACAAGCCTCCACCCGCTACGGCGAACTCCAGTCCCTTCTGGACGAAAAGGAGATGCGCTGGCTGGAACTGTCGGAGATTTAAGTAACGGGTTTTTTCGTCATTTCCGAAGAAACAACTTTCACCCAAAAGAGGTTTTGTCCAAGAACCCCTTTGGGGTTCACACATTTTTTCGCTATCTTTGTCAAATTGTAAACCGGCTATTAACAAAACACTGAATCATCGATATGGACAAACTCCAGGAACTCACCCAGAGGCTCTATGACGAAGGCCTCGCGAAGGGAAAACAGGAAGGGGAAGCCGTTCTCCAGAAGGCGCTCTCCGAAGCGGAAGAGATCGTAAAAAAAGCCCGGGAGGAGGCTGAGGCCATCCTCGCAAGGGCCCGCAAGGAAGCCGACGACTACAAGGTTAAGGTGGAAGGCGACGTGAAAATGGCCGCCGGACAGTCCGTCCAGGCCACCCGTTCCGACATCGAGAACCTCATCGTCACCAAGATGGCCGACACGGCCGTCGAGAAGGCCCTCACCAGCGAGGAATATGTCAAGGGAATCATCACCGCCGTGGCGCAGAAGTTCTCCGCCGAAGAGCCGGCGGACCTCGCCCTCGTCCTGCCCGAATCCCTCAAGGCCGGCCTGGAGCCGTTCGTGAAGAGCGAACTCGGCAAGATCATCGGCAAGGGCGTGGAAGCCACCTTCTCCAAGAAAGTCACGGGCGGATTCAAGATCGGCCCCAAGGACGGTGGCTATTTCGTGAGCCTGACCGACGAGACCTTCAAGGACCTCATCGGCGGTTACCTCCGGCCTGCGACGAAGAAGATCCTGTTCGGGTAAAGGCATGAGCAATTACGAGTATATCATCGCCAGTCTCCCGTTCCTGACCGCGGACTTCAAGTACGCGGACGGCGGCGGATTCAACTCCGTCATCGCCGAGATCAAACGGGACCTGGACGAAAAGGACGCCGCCCTCGTGGACTTCCTCCTCAAGGGATTCAGCGACAAGGAACTCACCCCGGACTTCTACGCCGAGGCGCTCCGCAGCCGCAACCGCTTCCTCCGCGAATATTTCCGGTTCGACCTCAACCTCCGCAACGCCAAGGTCCGCTACCTGAACGCCCAGCTGGGCCGGGAGCCGGATATGGACGTCATGACGGGCGAAGACCCGGACGCCCCGGACGTGGACATCGACGGTTTCCGCTTCACCGGCGGCGAATTCGAGGAAGCGCAGAAAGTGGATGCGGTCCTCGCCGGCGAAGACCTCGTCACGCGCGAGAAGGGCCTGGACGACATTCTCTGGGAGAAGGTGGACAGCCTGTCCATCTTCCATTACTTCGACATCGAGGCCGTCCTCGCCTACATCGCCAAGCTGCACATCGTGAACCGCTGGCTGGCGCTGGACGAGGAAGTGGGCCGCGAACAGTTCCGCCGCCTCGTCCAGGAGGTCCGCGGCACCTTCAAGGGAGTGAATTACACTGAACAATAAACAATTAAAGATAGAATCAATGAAAACTACAGGTATTGTTACGGGGATCGTCTCGAACCTGGTGACCGTCCTGGTGGACGGACCGGTGGCCGAGAACGAGATCTGCTACATCGACCTGGGCGGCGTCAAGATGATGGCCGAGGTAATCAAGGTGAACGGGAAAAACGCCTCCGTGCAGGTGTTCGAGAGCACCCGCGGCCTCAAGGGCGGCGACAAGGTGGAGTTCGAAGGCCGAATGCTGGAGATCACCCTGGGTCCCGGCCTGCTGTCCAGCGTCTATGACGGCTTGCAGAACGACCTCACCACCATGCAGGACGTCTTCCTGCAGCGCGGCGAGTACACCGACCCCCTGGACCGTGAGAAACTTTGGGACTTCACCCCCATCGCCAAGCCCGGTGACAAGGTCGTCGCCGCCGACTGGCTGGGCGAAGTCAAGGAAGGCTGGCTGCCCCACAAGATCATGGTCCCGTTCGCCTTCAAGGGCGATTACACCGTGAAATCCGTCAAACCGGAAGGTTCCTACAACGTGGACACCGTCATCGCCGTCCTCACGAACGCCGAGGGCGAAGATGTCAATGTTACGATGACCCAGAAATGGCCCGTCAAGGTGGCCATCAAGGGTTACCGCGAGAAGCCGCGTCCCGACCGCATCATGGAGACGGGCGTCCGGGTGATCGACACCCTGAACCCCATCGCCGAAGGCGGCACCGGCTTCATCCCCGGTCCGTTCGGCTGCGGCAAGACCGTCCTCCAGCACGCCATCGCCAAGCAGGGCGACGCCGACGTCATCGTGATGGCGGCCTGCGGCGAACGCGCCAACGAGGTCGTGGAAATCTTCACCGAGTTCCCGGAACTCATCGACCCGCACACCGGCCGCCACCTGATGGAGCGTACCACCATCATCTGCAACACCTCCAACATGCCGGTCGCCGCGCGTGAGGCCTCCGTCTATACCGCGATGACCATCTGCGAGTACTACCGGGCGATGGGCCTGAAGTGCCTCCTGCTCGCGGACTCCACCTCCCGCTGGGCCCAGGCCCTCCGTGAGATGAGTAACCGTATGGAAGAGCTCCCGGGCGCCGACGCGTTCCCGGTGGACCTCTCCTCCATCATCTCCAATTTCTACTCCCGCGCCGGCATGGTCATCCTGAACAACGGCGAGCGCGGTGCCGTCACCTTCATCGGGACGGTCTCCCCCGCCGGCGGTAACCTCAAGGAGCCCGTGACCGAGTCCACGAAGAAGGCCGCCCGCTGCTTCTACGCCCTCGAGCAGAACCGCGCCGACCAGAAGCGCTACCCGGCCGTCTCCCCGCTGGATTCCTACTCCAAGTACCTGGAGTATCCGGAAATCGCCGAATACCTGGACCGGACCGTCGAGCCCGGCTGGGTGGAGAAGGTCCGCACCGCGAAGAACCTCATCCGCCGCGGCAAGGAAGCCAGCGAGCAGATCAACATCCTCGGCGACGACGGCGTGCCGATGAGCTACCACGTGAACTTCTGGAAGTCCGAGCTCGTGGACTTCGTCATCCTGCAGCAGGATGCGTTCGACGCCATCGACGCCCTGTGCCCGATCGAGCGCCAGCGCTACATGCTGGACCTCGTCCTGGGGATCTGCAGCAAGGATTACGAGTTCGAGGACTTCGAGAAGTGCCGCGCCTTCTTCAAGGAGCTCATCAATACGCTCCGCCAGATGAACTACTCCGAGTTCCAGAGCGAGACCTTCGCCGCCTACCGTGAAACCGTGGACAAAATGATCGCATAAGCATTATGGCAACGAAAGCATACCAAAGAGTCTATACCCAGCTGGAAGCCATCACCAAGGCGACGGTCTCGCTCCGTGCGAAGGGCGTCTCCAACGACGAACTGGCCGTCGTGGCCGGCAAACTCGCCCAGGTCGTGCGCGTCAAGGGCGACGTCGTGACCCTCCAGATCTTCTCCGGCACCGAAGGCGTTCCCACGAACGCCGAGGTCACCTTCCTCGGCGAACCGCCCACCCTCAAGGTTTCCGACCAACTCGCCGGACGTTTCTTCGACGCCTACGGCCATCCGATCGACGGCGGTCCCGAGATCGAAGGCGAGGAGCGCCAGATCGGCGGTCCTTCCGTGAACCCGTACAAGCGTCGCCAGCCCTCCCAGCTCATCCCGACCGGCATCGCCGGCATCGACCTGAACAATACCCTCGTGTCCGGCCAGAAGATCCCGTTCTTCGCCGACCCGGACCAGCCCTACAACCAGGTGATGGCCGATGTGGCCCTCCGCGCCGATGTGGACAAGATCATCCTCGGCGGCATGGGCCTCTCCAACGACGACTACCTGTTCTTCCGGCACTCCTTCGAGGCCGCCGGCGCGCTGGACAAGATCATCTGCTTCATCAACACGACGGAGAATCCCCCGGTGGAGCGCCTCCTGGTGCCGGACATGGCCCTGACGGCCGCCGAGTACTTCGCCGTGGACAAGAATGAGAAGGTCCTGGTGCTCCTGACCGACATGACCCTGTACGCGGACGCCCTTTCGATCGTGTCCAACCGTATGGACCAGATCCCGTCCAAGGACTCCATGCCGGGTTCCCTGTACTCCGACCTCGCCAAGATCTACGAGAAGGCCGTGCAACTCCCGACCGAAGGTTCCATCACCATCATCGCGGTGACCACCCTGAACGACGGCGACATCACCCACGCCATCCCGGACAACACCGGTTACATCACCGAAGGCCAGCTGTTCCTGCGTGCCGATTCCGACACCGGCAAGGTCATCATCGACCCGTTCCGGTCCCTGAGCCGACTCAAGCAACTCGTCCAGAACAAGAAGACCCGCGAGGACCACTCCCAGGTCATGAACGCCTCCGTCCGCCTGTATGCCGATGCGCAGAACGCGAAGACCAAGCTGGAGAACGGTTTCGACCTGTCGGACTACGACCTCCGCTGCCTCTCCTACGCGAAGGACTACGCCCGCGAACTCCTCGCCATCGACGTCAACATCACCATCACCGAGATGCTGGACACCGCCTGGAAGCTCTTCGCGAAGTACTTCTCCCCGGCCGAGACCGGCATCAAGCAGGCCCTCATCGACAAATACTGGAAGAATTAATGGCTGTAAAGTTTCAATACAATAAAACCTCGCTGAACGAACTGGGCAAGCAGCTCAAGGTCCGGCAGAAGGCGCTCCCTACGCTGCAGAACAAGGAGAGTGCCCTGCGCCTGGAGGTGCGGAAGGCCAAGGAGGAGAGCGAACGTCTTATTGCCGACCTGGAAGCCGCCCTGAACCGTTACGACTATCTCGCCGCCCTCTGGAACGAATTCGATCCCGGGCTCGTGGCCATCACCGACGTGGACCTGTACACGGCGAAGGTCGCGGGCGTGAAGACACCGGCCCTCGGTGAAATCAAGTACGAGATCCGCCCGTTCAACGCCTTCACCAAACCCGCCTGGTATGCCGACGGCGTGGCCATCCTCAAGGAACTCTCCCGGCTCGGCATCGAGTCGGAGGTCTATAAGGAGAAGGCCCGCATCCTGGACTACCAGCGGAAGAAGACCACCCAGAAGGTGAACCTCTACGAGAAGGTCCAGATTCCGGGCTACCAGGAGGCCATCCGCAAGATCAAGCGGTACATGGAAGACGAGGAGAACCTCTCCAAGGCATCCCAGAAGATCGTCAAGCAGCGCCACGCGGCGGAGGAAGAGGAGGAGGAGGCCTCGGCGTCATGATTGCCCCGATGACCAAATACTCCTTCATCCTCCTGAAGGGGGACCAGGAAGGCCTCCTGGAGAAACTCCAGGAAATCGGCCTCGTGGACATTACCCGCAGCGTGAAGCCGATCGACGACAAGTCCGCCGCCATCCTCGCCGATGCGGAGCGGAAGCACGCCCTGCTTCAGTCCCTGGACAAGGTGGAGATTCCGGAAGGACTTGCCCCTACCGCCGTTTCCGGCGACCCGGAAGAGACGGCGAAAGCCGCCCTGGACCATCTCGCTGAACTCGAGGAAGCGCTCAAGGCCGCCGAAAAGGAGGCCGCCGCGAGCGAGCCCTGGGGCGAGTATGACCGCGACAAGCTCCGTGCGGTGGAAGACGCCGGGATCCCGGTCCATTTCCATATCACTCCCGCCAAGGCCTTCAAGGCCGAATGGGCCGACCAGTACGCCCTATCGGTCGTCAATGAACTGGACGGAAAGGTCTATTACGTCGTTGCAGGCGAAGATCCGCTTCCGGACGCCCTCAAGCGCGGCCCCAAGGCCAGCGCCACCGACATCCAGGCCCGCATCGCCACCCTCCAGGCCAATATCGACCGGGAGAAGGCGGTCCTCGCCGGCGTGAAGGACGTGCGCGGAAAGATCGAGAACGCGGCCCGGCGGAATCTCTCCGACCTGGACCTGTATCTCGCTTCCCAGGCCGCCGTCCCCGCCGCGGAGAATACGCTCGTCACCCTCGTGGGCTATGCGCCCGCTGAGGATGAAGAAGCCGTGACCAAGGCCCTGGACGCGACCGGCGAATACTACTTCAAGGACGCGGCCGTGGTGGAGGACAATCCGCCGATCAGTTTCCGCAACAACAAGTTCGTCAGGATGTTCGAGGTTCTCACCGACATGTACGGCCGCCCGGCCTACAACGGTTTCGACCCCACGCCTTTCATCGCCGTCTTCTTCTTGCTGTTCTTCGCCTTCTGCATGGGCGACGCCGGTTACGGACTCATTCTCATCGTCATCGGCCTGCTGCTCAAGAAGGTGGACAGTTTCAAGGACTATGCGCCGCTCGTGGTCACCCTCGGCATCGGGACGACCGTCATCGGTTTCCTGTTCCATACGTTCTTCTCAATGGATATCGCCGAATGGAGCATCTTCAAGGGCTTCCCGTTCCTGCCGTCGAAGATCGCCGGTTATGACGGGACCATGGTCCTCGCCCTCATCGTGGGTATCGTCCACCTGTGCCTCGCCATGGTCGTCAAGACCTACAACCAGACCAAGGTCAAGGGATTTGCCAATTCCCTGGGCACCTGGGGCTGGACGCTCCTGATCGTCGGCGGCACGGCCGTCGGCGCCCTCGCCCTCATCGGCGTGCTGGACAAGGACATCACGAAGTGGGTCATCATCGCCCTGGGCGTCGTCTCCGCGGCAGGCATCTTCCTGCTGAACGACCTGCACCGCAATCCGCTCATCAACATCGGCTCCGGGCTCTGGGAAACCTACAACACGGTGACCGGCCTGCTGGGCGACGTGCTGAGTTACCTGCGCCTGTACGCCCTGGGTCTCGCCGGCAGCATGCTGGGCAAGGCCTTCAACGACATCGGCGGCATGATCCTCGGCGACGGAAGCAACCTCGTCATGTGGATCCCCTTCATCCTCATCGTCCTCGTGGGACATACCCTCAACATCGCGATGGCCGCCCTCGGCGCCTTCGTACACCCGCTGCGACTGAACTTCCTGGAGTTCTTCAAGAATTCCGGATACGAGGCCGCCGGCCGAAACTATAACCCGTTAAAGAAACAATAAACAAATAAAAATCAACAAATTATGGAACTTATTTTAGGTTATCTCGGACTGGGACTCGTCCTCGCTCTCGCAGGTATCGGCTCCGCTATCGGAACCACCATCGCCGGCAACGCCGCCGAAGGCGCCCTCAAGAAGAAGCCGGAAGCCTCCGGTAACTACATGGTGCTCTCCGCCCTCCCGGCCACCCAGGGTATCTACGGCTTCGTCGCCTTCTTCATGATGCGTTCCATGGAGAATCCGGCCGTCGTCTTCGGCGTGGGCCTCTCCGTGGGCCTCGTGTGCATGCTCTCCGCCATCCGTCAGGGCCAGGTGTGCGCCAACGGTATCGTGGGCATCTCCCAGGGACACAACGTGTTCACCAACACCCTCATCTACGCCGCCCTTCCGGAGTTCTACGCGATCCTCGGCCTCGTCGGCGCCCTGATGGTGTAAACCTTTGTATGATCGACGGCAAGCCAGCCTTTCCGGGCTGGCTTGCTTTTTGTATTTCACGGGGAAAAAACGATTTCGCCATGAGAAGAATGCTGACCACCCTCCTCGCGCTGGCGCTCGGGATGAGTGCCTTCGCCCAGTACGGACCCGGCCGCTACGGCGGCGGAATGGGTTACGGATACGGTTATGGGCACGGCCCCTCCGGCCGTGGCGGTTACTACATGGGCGCCGGGACGTTCGAATTCGGCGTCACCCTGAATCATTTCACCACGCGCGAAGTGAACGGCATCAAGCCCTACCGGCCCGACCGCGTGGGTTTCTTCGGCGAATACCGCGTGGGCCTGGGTCCGTACGTGGACATGGGCCTGCAACTTTCCACTACTTTCGGAAAGGGATCCCTCTCGTATGACACCGCCAACAAGTACGGCGACGACCTCTGGTTCTGGCAGGGAGCGCCGCTCGTGATGACCGATTTCAAGATGCTCCCCTACGCCGGATTCAATCCCTATTTCGGGATCGGCATCGGCCCCGGATTCGGGTATGAGAAGAATACGGTTGCCGGCGGGTCCGATTGGACACAGTCCCTCGTGATCAGTCCCCGCGCTGGTGTGGAACTTTTCGAAAGGGTCCGGATGTCCGTCCAATACCAGTGGTACCTGAACAGCGGCGGCAAGTACTCGCACGTCGCCTTCGGCCTGAGTTGGTGCTTCGGCCCGGGCATGGGTGGCGGAAGGCGTCCTTACAGGAGATAACGGCATGTCCATCTTCGTACCCAAGACAGGGAACTCCCTGACAGTCACATCCCCCGAGACGATGTACAGTACCATCGAGGAACTGGGCATCGTCCCTTTTTTTGAGAATCCCATTCCCGGATATTCCATCGAAGAACGTACCCCGCGGGAGTACTGGTTCGACGGGGAGGAAGATTTACTGGGGCCCTGGGACTGGAAGATCTTCTCCGTCCAGAGCGGCGACATCGCCTACGGGAAGTTCCTCTGGGGCGGCAAGGCGGCCTTCGCCACGGTACAGTGGTACGCCGAACTGATGAACTACCGGCGAAGCCTGCCCAAGTACACGCCCACGGAGGAACAGCGGCGCGTCCTGGCGCTGATGGAAGAGCAAGGAAGCATCTCCATCCGGGACATCCGCAAACTGCTGGATGTCAAGAAGAGCGCGGCCGACGCCCTCATGACCCGCCTCCAGATGCAGTGCCGTGTCGTCACCGGCGACATCACCCGCGTCTATCGGGGTCCGGACCTGCATTACAACGGCTGGCAAGTGTCGTCTTTTTGCTCCCCGGAAGCGCTGTTCTGTGTCGATGCCCTCCCCGGCCCGGGAGGATTCCCTTTCGGCGAGCCGCGGACGCTGGAGGTCGGCCACTCCCCCGCCGAGTCGCTGGAGCGGCTCGTGGAGCATATCCGGAGCATCGCTCCCGAGGCGACGGAAAAACAGATCCTGAAGATGCTGGGATAGAAACGAAGAAGTCCCGTTCTCTCGAGCGGGACTTCTTGTAACCTTTTGATCCGGAAGAACTTATTTCTTGCGGTTCTTGTATCTCTGGTAGAACATATCGACGCGACCGGCGGTGTCAACGAGCTTCACCTTGCCCGTGTAGAACGGGTGGGAAGTGTTGGAAATCTCCAGCTTCACCAGCGGGTAGGTAACGCCTTCGACCTCGATGGTCTCCTTGGAAGGGGCGCAGCTACGGGTGACGAAGATGGTGTCATTCGACATATCCTTGAAAGCTACAAGACGGTAGGTTTCGGGATGGATTCCTTTCTTCATTTTACGTAAAACTTAAATTGTATACAATTTTGGACCGCAAAGATAGAAATCTTTTGCGATAAATCCAAATTATTTCATGCGATACGGCTGGTCGTCGTACAGGAGGTAGCGCTTGGCCTTGCGGATCCACTTCTGTTCTTCCAGTTTGATGTGCTCCCGGGCGATGTCGAAGGGGATGCGGCCGCGGAGGTATTCCTCCAGCACCGGGTCCGCCAACTTGGTCCAGAAGGCATCCTCGAACTCGAAGGCGGAGTAATGCTCTGTGAACCAGCGCATCAGGCGAAGCGTATGCATGAGGCTGTGATAGTCCTCGCCCGGTGAAAGCATGATCTGGAAGCCCTGGCAGCGCTCGCCGACATACTTGCCGGCCGCCGGGGTGAAGGAGCATGGACGCATCAGGGCCCCTTCCACGACGGGAAGGTCCACGGGAAGGCCCGGACGTACGAACGGAGCGCCAATATACTCGTAGGGACGCGCCGTGCCGATGCCGGGCGTCACCGTCGTATTGTTCCACAGGCCGCCGCCGCTGTACAGGTAGGAACTGAACAGGCCCGGGATGTCCGACGCCGGTGCGATGGTCCACGGCAGGAGCTGCCGGTTGGAATCCGTCGCCCGCGCCGAGATGATGTGGATGGGGAACTTCGCGCCGATCTCGGAAGCGTACAGGTTCACGAGTTCCCCGAGGGTAAGCCCGTGCCGGTGCGCCACCTTGGGAACGAACATCTCGCCCACGACGGAAGGGATGGTCCCTTCCACCACGCGGCCGGATGGATTGATATGGTCCACGACATACAGGGACGGTGCTTCCTCGCCCAGCAGGGACAGCATCTCCATCAGGCGCATCACGTCCTTCGTATAGTTGAAGTAGCGGACGCCCACGTCCTGGATCTCCACGACGACGGCATTGAGTCCCTGGAGCCGTTCCAGATCGAAGTCGATATGGTTCGTTCCGGGCGTGAGTTCGGCGTCGCGGGGCGAGAAGACGACCTCCAGGTTGCCCCGGTCGCGGAAAATGTCATACATCCAGCGGGTATGGGCCGTGTCCCAGCAGTTCTGGGTGCAGAAACAGCCGACCTTGCCTTCGTGCAGGGTCTTGTCCAACTGGTCCTCGAGGGGGGTGGTGCGGAAGGAGAACATTAACCGATAATACGCTGTGCCACGGTGATCACCTCGTTCGCAAGGGCTTCGGCGTCCTCCATCGTGGGGGCCTCGGCATAGATGCGGATGATGGGCTCGGTGTTGGACTTGCGGAGGTGGACCCACTGCTTCTTCGCCTCGAAGATGATTTTCACGCCGTCGATGTCGTTGATCTCTTCCTGCGCATAGACGTTCTTGAGTTCGGAGAGGATCTTGTCGATCAGGGCGCCGTCGCTGAGCTGGATCTTGTTCTTGGCGATGAAATACTGCGGATAGGTCTTCTTGAGTTCGCTGACCGTCAGTTTCTTATGGGCAAGGTTCGACAGGAAGAGGGCGACGCCCACCATCGCGTCACGGCCGGCATGGATGGCCGGATAGATGACGCCTCCGTTGCCTTCGCCGCCGATGAGGGCGTTCACCCGGTGCATCTGGGTGGTCACGTTCACTTCGCCCACGGCCGCGGCATAGTAGGTGCCGCCATGGGCCTCTGTCACGTCGCGGAGCGCGCGGGTGGAGGACAGGTTGGAGACGGTGGCGATGGGCTTGCCGGCCTTCTCGGCCAGCTCGCACAGGTAGTCGGCGACGCTCACGAGGGTGTATTCCTCCACGAACGGCTCCCCGTTCTCGCAGATGAAGGCGAGCCGGTCCACGTCCGGGTCCACGCTCACGCCCAGGTCCGCCTTTTCACGGACGACGGTGCGGGAAAGGTCCACGAGGTTCGCCGGCAGCGGTTCCGGATTATGGGCGAATTCGCCCGTGGGATTGCAATTGAGGCCGATGCACTTCACGCCCAGCCGCTCCAGCAGGCGCGGCATGATGATGCCGCCCACGGAATTGACCGCATCCACCACCACGGTGAAATGCGCGGCCCGGATGGCCTCCGCGTCCACGGCGGGAAGCGCCAGGACGGCGTCCAGGTGCTTGTCCGTGAAATCCTCCTCTTCGATGGAGCCGAGGTCGTCGACCTCCGCGAAGCGGAAATCTTCGCTCGCCGCGAGGTCCAGCACTGCCTGCCCCTCCATGGCCGTGAGGAATTCACCCTTGTCATTCAGGAGTTTGAGGGCGTTCCACTGGTGCGGGTTGTGGCTGGCAGTCAGGATGATGCCGCCGTCGGCCTCCGCGAAAAGGACGGCCATTTCGGTGGTCGGGGTGGAGGCGAAGCCGCACTTCACCACGTCGATGCCGCAGCCCACGAGGGTCCCGACGACGAGTTGCTCCACCATGTCGCCGGACAGCCGGGCGTCCTTTCCGACCACGATCTTGTAACGGGACCCGTTCGGATGCGGTTTCCGCTGCGGAAGGGTGGCGGCGTAGGCGGCCGTGAATTTGACGATGTCGATGGGGGTGAGTGCGCTGCCCGGTGCGCCACCGATGGTGCCGCGGATGCCGGATATGGATTTGATCAGGGTCATACGATGGTTTTATCCTGCAAAAGTATTAAATTTGCGCCCCAAATCCAAAAATGATTATGCAGCAAGGCATCTGGACCGTCATCATGCTCATCTTCTCGAACGTCTTCATGACATTCGCGTGGTATGGCCATCTCAAACTCCAGGAAATGAAGATTTCCACAGACTGGCCCCTCATCCTCATCATCCTTTTCTCGTGGGGTATCGCCTTTTTCGAGTATTGCCTCACCGTCCCGGCGAACCGCATCGGCTTCCAGGGGAACGGCGGTCCCTTCAACCTGATGCAACTCAAAGTGATCCAGGAAGTCATCTCCCTGACCATCTTCACGGTCATTGTCACCTTCCTTTTCAAGGGGCAGCCCGTCCAGTGGAACCATATCGCCGCCTTCGGCTGCCTGGTCCTGGCCGTTTTTTTCGTATTTTTGAAATAAAAATTTGGAAATCCGGAAAAAAGCAGTACCTTTGTACTCCCAACCGCTGGGTTCGTATAACGGTTAGTACTCGAGATTCTCAATCTCGCAATAGGAGTTCGATTCTCCTACCCAGTACCAAGAGGCAGCCAGATGGCTGCCTTTTTTGTTTCAGGTATGCGTCGTTCCATTCTTATAGCCCTTGTCCTCACCTTCCTGGCCGTCCTTGCGGCTGCCGGGTTGCATCGGCCTTGCGCCCTTCGGCCGGGAGACCTGCTGTTCCAGGTCTCCGAAGGCGGGATGAGCGAAGCCATCGAAACGGCCACGTCCGGGGATTATTCCCATGTGGGATTCCTGGACGGGAGTTGGACGGGCCATGTCTGGGAAGCCGTGCCGGACCAGGGGGTGGTGCGCACGCCCCTTCGCAAATTCCTCCGGGAATCCGCGAAGGATTCCGAAGGCAGGCCGATGGTGACCGTTTACCGGCTGCGCAGCGGGCTGGACGCCCGGGATGCCGTCCGGCGCGCACGGGCCCTCTCCGGCCGCCCCTACGATTTCGCCTTCATGCCCGGCGACAGCACGCTCTACTGCAGCGAACTGGTCTATGAATGTTTCCGGGATTCTGCCGGCGAGCCGCTCTTTTCCTCCATTCCGATGACCTTCAAGGGTCCTGACGGCGAGATTCTCCCGTACTGGACCAAGCATTATGAAACCATGGGCCTTCCCGTGCCCGAAGGCGCCCCCGGCACCAACCCCAACGACCTTTCCCGCGACCCGCTGCTGGAACGAGTCCCCATGCGCTGGTAACCAGCCGTTCCTTCCGGTAGAAAGTTTGCATTTTTCACGGGGAAACGGTATATTTACCCTGTTCTAGCAAACTGACCACATGAAACGAACTCTTCGTGCCGTCCTTCTTTTGATTCCCTTGCTCTGTTCGTGCATCGTGGACAAGGAGATGGACCTGGGCAAAGACATCGATCCGGTCGTAACCGTCCTCCCGGGCATGACCGTCGCTTTCGGAGACGCCGGGCTCGTCCGGACAGGGGCCATCCTGCACTACATCGTCCAAGCCAACCAGGCCGTTCCCAATTTGGACATCGTGGACCTGGACCCGAATGGAAACTTCTGCTATTCGTCGGGGAACAAGGAACTGAAGAGCCCTCCCCTGCTGGATGGGCCTGTCCTGGAAGCATCCAAACCGGCCCTTACCTTGAGTTGCGTTCCACACCTGGACGCCACGTCTTCCGCCTCCGTGGAAATGAGCGGAGTTCTCGAACTGTCCGGATCGCCCCGCTGGGCCGCGGCCGCCGAGGCCGCCCGGAACATCGTAACCGTCCCGTTCGCCCTGAACCTGTCGATGGACTTGTCGATGGAAGGGGCATCCGCCGTCACGCTGGAAAAAGGATTCCGGCTCACCCCGCAGATGATCCCCGCCGGAAAGGCCAACGTCAGTCTGACCTTCGGCGTCAGCCACCCGCTGTAAGATGGGACATCCTTTCCAGAACCAGCTCCTGCTGGAGGATGCGGTCCGGATCACCGGGCCGGCGGCCTTCAACATCATGCTCAAGCCCGCCGGGTCGCTGTGCAACCTCCGCTGCGCCTACTGCTACTACCTGGACAAGGCCGATATCTACGGCGGCCGGGAGCCCTTGATGAGCGAGGAGATGCTGGAGACGGTCATCCGGGAATACATCGCCGCGAACGACGTCCCGGAAGTGACCTTCAACTGGCACGGCGGCGAGCCGCTCGTGCTGGGCCTCCCCTTTTACCGGAAGGCGATCGAACTGGAAAAGAAATATGCCGACGGGAAGACGGTCTTCAACACTCTCCAGACCAACGGTACGCTCCTCACGGAGGAATGGGCGGATTTCCTGAGAGAGAATCACTTCCTCGTGGGAATCTCCATTGACGGCCCCCGGGACATCCACGACAAATACCGGAAGGACAAGGGCGGCGCGCTCACCTTCGACAAAGTCTTGAAAGGGCTGTCCCTCCTCCGCGACCGCGGAGTGGAATTCAATACCATGTCCACGGTGAACCGGATCTCCGAAGGGCGGGGCCTGGAAGTCTACCGGTTCCTCCAGTCGCTGGGAAGCCGGTACATGCAGTTCATGCCGGTGGTGGAGCATGTGAAGGGCGGATACATCGTGGACCCGTCCACGGAAGGGGCCCGTCTGGCACCCTGGTCCGTCTCCGCAAAGGGGTTCGGCCAATTCATGTGCGACATCTTCGACTACTGGGTCCGGAACGACGTAGGACAGACGTTCGTGGGACTGTTCGACGCCACCCTCGCGAACTGGTGCGGCGTCATGCCCGGCACTTGCGCCTACGACCGCACCTGCGGTGGGAACGCCGTCATCGAACACAACGGCGACCTGTATCCCTGCGACCATTTCGTGTATCCGAAATACCGGCTGGGCAACATCTCTGAAACGTCCATCCGGTCCATGATGGAGTCACCCCGGCAGGTGAAGTTCGGGATAGACAAGCGCAATTCCCTTCCGGAGAAATGCTTCCGCTGCCAGTATCTTACCTTGTGCAACGGCGAATGTCCCAAGCACCGCTTCAGCCGGACCGAAGCCGGCGAAACCGGCCTCAACGCCCTCTGCGCGGGGTATTACCGGTTCTATGGGCACACGGCTCCCTACATGGAAAAGATGAGGGAGCTCCTGCAGCAGGAACTCCCTCCGGCGTATGTCATGCCCTGGGCGAGGATGCGCTAGTCGTGCTTCTCGAAGAAAAGGTCCAGCAGGTGGTCGTCGAAATCGCCGAACCACTCGTGGAGTTTGGCGGCGGCCTGGGCCTTCACTTCCGGGGTGATGCTCTTGATGACGCAATAGACACCCCAGGTCAGGGCGGCCAGGTCGTCCGTGAAGCCCGCAACGGGGATGAAATCCGGGATGATATCGATGGGCAGGAGGAAATAGCCCAGCGCCCCGAGGATCTTCGCCCGGTCTTTCCCGGAAGTCATCGGACTCTTGAGCACATAGAACAGCAGCAGGGCGGCATAGCACACCTTGATACCCGCCTTCCGGCCGAACTTCTTCAGTTTCTCCCAGAAGGCATTCTCATCGTAGTTACCCGCGTACTTGACGATCTCACCGTCTTTCCACTCCTTGTTGAATTCCTTTTCGTCCATACCCAAAAACAATTTGTCCCTCCGTCCTGCAAAAATCGGGCGAAGGGACAAAAAGTCAGTTACTCACTCACGACCCGGATGTTGTCCAGGTACCAGCGGTTCTGCTTGCGAGCGGAAGTGACCGCCGGGTCGGCGTTCGTCGGCCGGATGGTGATCCGGGTCTCCGGCGTCGCACCCAGGATGCGCACCTTGGCGTGCTGCCACTCGAGCCGTGTCAGGTCGCCCTCCGTCGGCTGGGCCGATTCGATGTTGCCGCTCACCTCCGTTCCGGTGTCCGCGAGGCGGCCACCGCCGGTCACGGTGACGGTCAGCGTCATGATGTCGGGCTTGGAGGCGCCCGTCATGCACCAGCACCAGTCGAAGGTAAGGTCCACATCGGCCGTGCCGGAAATGCCCGTCAGGGCCGGCAGGACGATGCCGGAGTTGTAGGAGGTCTTACCGAACTTGAGGTAGTTGTGCATGAAATAGAGCGTCTGCTTGTTGCCATTGTCGGGGAGGCCGTCGGACCAGTCCTGGTCCTTCCAGCCCCAGATGTAGCCGTAACCCCGTGACTGCAGTTCCGCCAGGGCACCGGCCACCTCAGTCTTGGTGAAGGCGTTCGGGGAGGAGCCCACGGTGTTGTTCGCCACATCGTCCACGGTATAGGCCGCCCAGGGTTCCAGCCACTCGAAGTCGTCGGCGAAATGGACGGTCTGCTGCGGGCGCGCCACCTTGACGTTGTCCAGGTACCAGCGATTCTGCTTGCGGGTGGAAGAGATGGACGGATCGGCGTTCGTCGGCCGGATGGTGATCCGGGTCTCCGGCGTCGCACCCAGGATGCGTACCTTGGCATGCTGCCACTCGAGGCGCGTCAGGTCGCCTTCCGTGGGCTGGCCGGACTGGATCTCGCCGCTCACCTCCGTTCCGGTCGCGGCGATCGTGCCGCCGCCCGTCACGGTAACCGTCAGCGTCATGATGTCGGGCTTGGAGGCACCGGTCATGCACCAGCTCCAGTCGAAGGTGAGGTCCACATCCTCCATTCCGGTGATTCCGGACAGGGCCGGCAGGATGATGCCGGAGTTGTAGGACGTCTTGCCGAACTTGAGGTAGTTGTGCATCAGGTACAACGTCTGCTTGTTGCCGTCGTCCGGCGTACCGTCCGACCAGTCCTGGCCCTTCCAGCCCCAGACATAACCATATCCCTTGGCCTGGAAGAGCGCCAGGGCATCGGCTACCTCGGCCTTGGTGAAGGCGTTCGGGGAAGAGCCCACGCTGTTATTGGCCACATCGTCCACAGTGTAAGCCGCCCAGGGCTCCAGCCACTCGAAGTCATCCTGGAAGAAGACGCCCTCCGGATACTCGGGTTCCGGCGTCTTTCCGGCCTGCACCAGCGTGAAGACGGACTCCAGGTTCTTCTCGTCATTGAAGAAACGGATAGTTCCGGTACGCTCGGCCAGGTCCTCGTTGGCCGTGTAAGTGACGGTGTACTCGGTCCATTCCACCAGCGCCCGGGTATCGGGAACCGGTTCCACGGTAATCCAGCCATCGGTGGTTTCGGCACTGACCTCCACGTTGGACTGGATCTTAAGGGTCAGGGTCCCCTCGCCTTCCAGCACTTCCTTCCGGTTGCCGTTACTGATGCTGATGAACGGATCCAGCATCTGGCCGGCGGCACTCTGGACCACGTTGATCACCTTCTCGCTGTCTTCGGAGACAATGCGGATGGTGCCTTCGCGGAGTTCGGAGAGTTCGCTCTCGTCGCAGGTGACGGTGACTGTGGTCTCTTCGCCGGCGACGCCGCCCTCGACATCGAGGTGCAGCCACTCGTATGCCGTGGAGATGGTCCAGTCATAGTCGGACTTGACGGTGAGCGTCTTCGGAGCGCCCGGAGTGCCGTTGAAGGTCAGGAGCTCGGGATCCACCTGGATGTCGGCATAGACGGGATCCTTCTCCACGCCGTTGCCTTCCTTGAGGATGATGACGGCAGGACGGTAGGTATCGTCGTCCACGTTGGTGATCGTCAGACGGGAAGAGGCCGTGGAACGGGAAGCCGTGGTGCCGCCGCCGCCTCTCCAGAGGGCGGAGCAGCGCATGCGGATCTGCAGGTGCTCGTTGTTGCGGCGGAACTGGATGACCTCGCGGACCTGGGAGTTCGTCGCACCGTCGGCATTCGTCGCCACATGGTACTGCACCTCATAGCCCGGTTCGGTCGTGACCTGCGGCGTGCCGGCCACCTTCCACTCGTCGCCGTCCAGGTATTCCAGGAGCCAGTATTTCATGCCCCAGGCGGAGGAGCGCATCTCGAAGGAGATCTGCACCTCGGTGCCGGCCAGGATGGCGCCGCTGCCGTAGAAGAGCCAGTAGTCGTTCACCCAAGGACCGGTGACGCGGGGGTTGCTCGCCTGGACATCCAGTTTGTAGTTGCCGGATGCGTCGGTGTTCTCCAGGTCATAGGGCACATACTCGATGTAACCGATGCCCTGGACCGCGTCGATGCGCGGGGAATCCTTCGTGAAGGTGCTGCTGGAATAGTTCAGGTCCTTGCCGATGGCCCACCGCAGCGGGTACGGGATAAGGGACTCGTCCTTGCCTTCGTCCTTGACGGAAGTGGCCACCAGATAGCCCGTAGCCCCGTTGATACCGACGGCATAACCCGTCAGCACCACCTTGTGCAGGTCCACGGCTGCGAGACCCAGGTCATCGACCGGGTCCACCACCACGACGGAAGCGGGCCCCACTTTCAGGGAGCCGTTGACCATCGACCCGCGCAGGGTGATGTAAGGGATGGAACCGCCCTGGAAGGACGCGAGCTGGTCGGTCATGTCCGGAGCCTCGGGATAGGTCATCGACCCGGAGGAGACGACGGTGAGTTCGTCCACGAAGAAGGTCGGGCACTTGTTGAAGGTGCCTTTCTTGCCGTTCAGGGAGACATTGTCCCCGACGGAGACTTCCCGGGCGCCCTGCACATACAGGTTTTCGCCGTCCTGCGTCAGGACGAAGCCGCCGGTGGTCACGGCCGCCACCTGGGCGGACGGGATCTTGGCCACGGCCTCATCGTCCAGGACGCACACTTCCTTGACGGTCAGTTCTGAAACGCCCTTGTAGGTATCGCCGCCCTGCTGGACGGTGATGCTTCCCCGGCGTTCCACGGAGCCGCCCTGGATGAGGATGCTCCCCGTACGGGGCAGGTCCATGACGCCGCCGGAGACGTTGTCGTCGACCGTGACGGTCACTTCGCCCATGCCCTTGCCGGACATCGGGCTCACATGGATCCAGGCATCGGGGGTATCCACCGCCCAGGTGCCGTCGGCATAGACCTTGACGGTCTGGGCGGGAGCCCCGGTCGCCTCGAAGGTCAGCGAGGTCTCGGCGGCCGCGACGGCCCGCGCCTCCACGTCCTGCTCCTTCTGCGAGCACCCCGAAAGGAGGGCCCCGACAGCGAGAGCAGCTACGCCTTTACATATATTGATCAGTTTCATATCGTTCATTCCTTAGCGGTTAGTAACTCAGACCATCCTTCCATCCCGGGTTCTGCTTGAGATCCACGCCCTTGTCATGATAGAGTTGGCGCTCCTTGGTGGGGATGGGATAGTAGTAGTCGCGGCTTTCGTCGAAACTGCGCTCCACGTTGGCATGGTGATACACGTAGCCGGAAGTTCCGTCCGTGAGCTCGATGCCCGTGGGGACGCCCAACTGGAAGTCCGCCACGTCCTTGCTCTTGGGATCGGTGCCGGTCCAGATGTTGATGTCCGGGGTGCCGTCGCCCGTGAGGTCATACTTGCCCACGCCCGGGAAATAGGCGCCGTAGATGGGCTGCTCCAGGCACTTGCCCTCTCTCCAGCGGAGGAGGTCGGAGAGCCGGAAGCCTTCCATGGCGAGTTCCAGGGTCCGTTCGCGGCGGATCTCCAGGATGACGCCCTGGTTCGCCCCGGTGACGTTCCGGTAGCCGAACTCGTCGGAAAGCAGGTACGGGTCCGGGTTGGCATTGGCCTCTTCCAGGTTCAGGAGGCCGGTCATCCCCACGCGCTGGCGGAGGGCGTTCACGGTCTCGTCGATGTCGCCCTGGGTCAGGGTGCCCAGTTCGGCCTTGGCCTCGGCGTAGTTGAGCAGGACCTCCGCATAGCGGAAGACGGGCATGTCATTGTAGGACTTGTCCACGCGGCCCCACTCGGGAAGCGTCTTGTCCATGACGAACTTCATCACCTGGTAGCCGGTCACGGTGCAATTCAGGTCCGGGGCCGATACCGTCGCATCTCCCAGCCAGACGGCGCCGGGACCCACCGTGATGGCGGTGAGGCGCGGGTCGCGGCCGGTCAGTTCCTCGGCGAACTGCATGGTTTCCCAGCCGGGACGGTCCGTGAAACGGGTACCGTCGGCGTTCAGGACGCTGGCGACGAACTTGCGGGTGAAACCCGGGGTTCCCTGGGTGGTCATCATCGCGAAGGCCGTGGCGTTGTTGCACACCTGGAGACTCTGGTCGTTCTTGATGGCGAGGATGAACTCGTCGCGGTTGGCGTCGACATTGGCGAAGAGGGTCCGGTAGTCGTCCACCTGGGCCAACTTATAGGGGCCGTCGTCCATCAGTTCCCGGGCGGCGTCGGCCGCCAGCTGCAGGTACTGGGCGGCGGTGCGGGCGTCGGCAGGAAGCGGAACCACGTACATGTCCGGGTGCTGTGCCGGATCATGGTACTTGCGGAACGTACCCTCGAACAGGCAGAAACGGGCCTTCAGGGCCAGGGCCGTCCAGCGGTTCACCCGGTAAGGGCTCACGCCCGAAGGAAGGTTGGCGATCGCGAAGTCGATGTCCTCCAGCATGTGGCCCAGGATGACTTCCCGGCTGTCACGCGGCCGGTACAGGTCCTCAGAGTCGGTTTCCAGCTGGGCGTCGATCCACGGCACGTCGCCGAAGCGCTTCACCATGTTGAAGTAGAAGTAGGCCCGGAAGAAGCGGGTCAGGCCCGAGTACTCGGCCACGGCGGCCGCGTCCTCGCACTTGTCGATGTTCTCGAGCAGGGTGTTCATCTTGCGGAGGTCGCCCCAGGCGCCGGAACCGTTGCCCCAGCCGCCGCCGGAGTTCGGAACGGTGCGGGAGTTGCCGCCGCGCAGGAAGGTCGAGAGGTTCAGGCACACCAGCTGGTCGCTCTGTTCCTTGTAGGGTTCCTTGTCCAACAGATTGTTATAGAACGTATTGGAGAAAAGCTGCAGGTCCGTCTCGTCCCGGAAGTAGTTCTCGGGAGCCAGGGTGGACTTGGGCGTCCGGTCCAGGAAACCGCTGCAGGAGGTCAGGCAGATCAGAAGAGCAGGTAAAATGTATCGTTTCATATTCTTGTCCTCCGTCCTTTAGAAAGTGATGTCAATGCCGAACATGTAGGTCTTCTGCCAGGGATAACTCATCTGGTCCTGGGCCGCGGAGTTGCCGGAACCGTCACGCGTGTAGGCGCTTTCCGGATCCAGGTACTTCGTGTATTTCTTGAGCGGGGACCAGTAGGCGAGGTTTTCGCCGGAGAAGTAGATGCGCAGCTGCTCCAGGCCCACCTTCCGCGTGAGCCGGGCCGGAAGGGTGTAACCCACGGTCAGGTTCTTGAAGCGGAGGTAGCGGATGTTCTGCAGGTAGCGGCTGTTCACCTTGGAGAGTTCGCCGCCGGTGGAAGAGTAGGCGCGGGGACGCGGGAAGTAGGTGTCCGGATTCTCCGGGGTCCATACCCGGTCGATGAAGTCGCGCTGCAGGAAAGAGGTGTAGGAATAGGCGTACGGGCCCCAGAACATCATGTTCATGCCCGCCGGATACCAGTAGTGGTTGCCCGTTCCCTGGAAGAAGGCCTGGAAGTCAAAGCCCAGGTAATCGGCGGTGAGGGTGACGCCGTACTGGAGGCTCGGAAGGCCGTTGCCCAGGATCTTGCGGTCACCGGGGTCGTCGACCGTGTTGCTGCCGAGCCCCAGGGTGTTCACCCGCCATTCGTCCTCCGGAAGGAGGATCTTGTTTCCCGCCTCGTCCAGGACGAACTTCCCGTTGGAGTCGATCTTGTAGTGGCCGTCGTTGTCCCGGTCCACATAGCGGAGGTCGCCGGCGAGGAAACCGCCGGTCATACGGCCGCTGATGTAGCCGCTGCAGTCCAGCACCTCGGAGGTGTACTGTTTCGCCTCCTCGTCGGTCTTGAACAGGCCGTCCACCTCGAAGCCCCAGATGTCGCCGATGCGCATGCCCTCGTAATAGGCCATGGACAGGGACTTGGTGGGGTTGTTGTAGCGGGTGATATGGGACTGGAAGTCGCTCAGGGTGGCGCGGATGCCGTAGCCCAGGGGCTTGCCGAACAGGCTCACCTGGTCGCGCCAGCCGAGGGACAGTTCATAGCCCACGGTCTTGAGGTCCGCTGCATTGGTCTGCGGGGAGCCGGCGCCATAGACGGCCGGCAGGTCCGGACCCGCCGTGAGCATGTTCAGGGTGTTACGGCGATAGACTTCGCCCGTGAAGGTGAGGCGGTTCTTGAAGGCCGCGAAGTCCAGGCCGGCGTTCCACTGCTCGGCGGTCTCCCAGGTCAGGTTGGCATCGACCGGGGCGCCCAGCGTGGCATATTTGCTCATCGTGGAACTTTCGCCGAAGGTGTAGCCCGCGAAGTCGTTGATGGAGATCTTCCGCAGGTAGGCGTAATAGTTCTGGCCGCCGCCGGAAGTGCGGACCACCTGGTTGCCCAGGTTACCGTAGGAGAAGCGGAGTTTCAGGTTGTCCAGCCAGCGGACATTGCGCATGAACGGTTCCTCGGAAATACGCCAGCCGACGGAAGCAGAGGGGAAGAAGCCCCACTGATGCCCCTTCTGGAAGCGGGAGGTACCGTCGTAACGTCCTGAGAGTTCGAGCAGGTAGCGTTCCTTGTAGTTGTAATTGATACGGCCGAAGAAGCCCATGATCGCGTACTCGTTCTGGCCGCCGGAAACCTCCATCACGGTGGCGCCGGTGGCGTCCGGGCCCACGAGGTCCAGGTCGTTCAGCGTCTCGGAAAGGAGGTTCTTGCCCACGGCGCCCACGCTCTTGGAGGCCCACTGCTCGGCGTTCATGCCGGCGGTGACCGTCAGGTGGTGCGCATCGGCGAAGGTGTTGTCATAGGTGCCGAAGACGTTGGCCGTGTGGCGCTGGTTGGTCGTCGTATTCTCGGTGAGGGCATCCTCGCCCGCGCCGGTGGTGTAGTACTCGTACGGGGCGCCCGGATACCGGCGGTACTCGAAGTTCACGCTGCGGTACTGGTTCCGGTTCTGGTAGAGCCGGTAGGTGTAGTTCGCGGTGAGGGTGAACTGCTTGACAGGGGTGATCTTCAACTCGGTCGTATTCGCGAAGTCGCTGCGGAGTTGCTGGTTGCGGGCCTTCCCTTCCCCGAAGACGAGGTGACGGCCGTTCGCCACGTTATAGCCGATGAGCGGCGTACCATAGAGCCAGCTGCCGTCCGGATTCTGGAGCGGGAAGCACGCGAGGGCGTGCCGGGAAGCGTAAGCGAAGGAATCCTGCACGCTGCTGCCGCCCGGATAGTTGTAGGCGGAGCTGTAGAAGGCCGTGTTGTTCGAAAGGCGGGCGAACTTGTTCAGCCGCGCGTCGATCTTCGCACGCAGGTTGTAACGGTTGAACACGTCGGGGTTCATCTTGATGATACCGCTCTGACGGTCGTAAGCGCCGGACAGGTAGTACTTTACATCCTTGTTGCCACCCGTGACGGAGACGTTGTGCTGCTGGACCGGATGACGGTCGTTGTACAGTTCGTGGTACCAGTCCGTATTGGCATAGTAGATCCACTGGTTGCGGCCGTTGCGGACCTCCTCCACGACCCAGGGACGCTCAGGATTCTCCGTCACGTCATTCACGCGGGCCAGCATCTCGGCCATATCGTGGGCGGTGTAGTTGGTGTAGTTCTTGCCGGCGTCGGTCGCCCAGAACTTGTCCACGGTATAGACGGACCAGTAGCCGCGGGTCTCGAAGTCGGTGGACACCGTCGGCTCTTCCCAGCCCATGCGGCCGCTGTAGCGGACCGTGGCCTTGCCACCCTTTTCGGTACCGGCCTTGGTCGTCACGAGGATGACGCCGTACGCGGCGCGGGCACCGTAGATGGCGGCGGCCGAGGCATCCTTGATCACGGATATGCTCTCCACGTCGGAGGAATTCACGCGGGAAAGGTCGCCTTCGGAACCGTCGATGAGGACAAGCGGGTCGGCCGTGTTGATGGAGGTGATACCGCGGATGTTCAGACTTCCGGAGGAACCCGGGTTACCGGACGAGGTGGTGATGTTCAGGCCCGGGACCGCACCCTGGAGCATGTTCGTCAGGTTGTGCGTGGTACGGTTCTGGAGTTCCTTGGAATCCACCGCCGTGACGGCGCCGGTGAGGTTCACCTTCTTCTGGACGCCGTAGCCCACGACCACGGTTTCCTCCAGCATCATGTTGTCCTCCTCGAGGGTGATGGTGATCCGCCCCTGCCCGGCAGGGACGCGGACGGTCTGGGAGGTGTAGCCCAGGCAGGAGACTTCCAGCGTCACTTCTTCGGAAGGGACGCGGAGCGAGAAGGTTCCGTCGGCGGTCGTCACTTCTCCGGTCGAGGTTCCGGAGAGGATGACGGCGGCGCCGACGATGGGCTGCTGTCCGGTGTCCAGGACCGTGCCGGACACGACCCGGTTCTGCGCCCAGACGGCCGGGATGGCCGCCAGGAGCAGCGTGAGGGTCGCAGCAATTTGTCGAATCCGTCTCATAATGAATGGGTTATGGTTGGTTAAAATTTATAGGTATCGGTATTGAAGGCCTTCGGACGGGGCATCGTCTCGGTATAGACGTTTCCGAAGCGGTCGGTCACCTTGATGTCCAGGGTCGTATCCGGGCCGGAGGCCGTGACCTTGAACAGGTGGTAGTTCTTCGTGGTCTCGAAGGTGGGTTTGCTGTTCTTGTTGATCCGCTTGGCGGTATAGGCGATCAGGTGCAGCGGGTCCTTCTCACCCGAGACGATCTGGCTGACCGTCAGCGGCGTGCCGTTCTCGCTCACCTCCACCTTCCAGTCGGGATCCCAGTTCCAGACATTGATATATACCTCGTTGGCGGTATTCGCCTGCCCCCAGATGGAAGCGTCGAACTTGTAAGTGCCGTTCGAAGAAGGGACATACTTGTCGTCGGTCAGGAGGATCTGGTTGCGGTCGTAGGTAACGAACTGGTAATCGGTCCCCTTCCCCGTGGCCTTGTACTGCCACTTGACATTCGTACCGGCGATATCCAGGAGCGTGTAGCCGCCCGGAGAACCGTCCTGGCCGATGTGCACGCCCGGCGTTTCCTTCCCGCTCCACCACCAGGTGCCGCAGATGGAACCGGCGTTGTGCTCGTACAGGTGGTTGGTCCCGAGATGGTCCGTGTTATAGACGGTATGGGTGTGGGCCGTGTACAGATGGACCTCCGGATAGGCCTTGAGGACGTTCTCCAGGGCCGACGCTTCCTCGATCTTGTAGGTGCCCGTCTCGCTGTACAGCGGGATATGCATCGTCACCACCAGAGGCGTCCCGTTCGGAACCGAGGCCAGGTCCTTCTTGAGCCAGTTCAGTTCGTCAGAGACGATATGACCGTCGTAGGTGCGCTTGTAGCAGGCATTGCCCTTTTCGTCGGTCGTCGGAGTGCTGTTGGTGCACTCCACGTCGTCCAGGACCACGTAATGGACCTTGCCGATGTTGAAGGAATAATAGGTAGGGCCGATGAGTTCCTTGTACTCCTTCACGGTGTCATAGTCGCCCATATAGTACATGCTGTGGTCGTGGTTGCCGATGGTGTGGTACAGCATCACGCCCTTGATGCCGGCGGCATCGGCCAGGTATTCCTTGAAGGAGTAGTTGTTCGTAATCCAGTAGAGATCCCAGGTCATGTCGCCGAGCGTGAGGGCATAGACCTTCCCGGGCGTCGCGGCGATGGTGGCGTTGACATCCTTCACGAAACCGGCGAACTGCTTCTGGTCGTCGGTCCGGCGGGCCAGGTGGATGTCGCCCAGCATGAGCATCCGGTGGTTATCCTGACCGTCGGCCTTTTTCAGTTGGAAATCAACCCGTTCCGCCACATTGGCCGGCGACTTGAGCGTCGCGTGGAACTTGGGCAGGATGCCGCTCACGAGCGGCTCGTAGCCGGACGGGGTGGACACGAAGACGTAGCCGTGGTACTTTTTGGACTTCATCTGGTACACGCCCTTGGAATCCGTCTTCACGACCTCGATACCGTCGGAAACGACGACCCCGGCCAGACCCGTCCCCTCGCAGGAGACCTTCCCATAGACCGTGCTGCCGTCGGCCGGCTTCACGTCCTCGTCACCGGGGTACTTGACCATGATGTCCGTCTTTCCTTTCAGCGTCCGGTTCGTCCCGCGCACATGATAGACATTATAGGTGCCGGGGCCGAAGCCGCGGGACCAGGCCGATGCGATGGACACGCCGAACCGCGTGTCCGACACGGAGGTGATGGAACAGGTGTATTCCGTCGTACCGGACCCCAGGATGATCTGGTCAGAGGCCAGGGGGGCCTTGGAGAACTGGACGCGGAAAGAAATCTCTGAGGCACCCTCTTCCACCGTCATCGTGGCGGGCACTTCGAACTGGACATCCACCTTTTCGGCCGCCGGCTCGTCCTTGTCGCAGGATGCCGCGAGACAGAAGAAGGAAAGAATCAATAAATTACAAACTCTTTTCATCAATAGTGGCCTGATAAATCACTCAAAGTTAAGAAATTTTATTTAGAATCGGATGAACCGAAAAGGATTTTAACAAAACGATCACATTTCAAGAATAATCACTATCTTTGAAATTCGAAATAGACCTGAAACCTTTAACGGATATGCTCAAATTCCTCCAACAGCCCGCCCATCAGCCGGAACAGACCGGACCGGAGGCGGACGCCCGCTACAAGAGCCTGCGCCTGCAGGTGTTCATCGGCGCGTTCATCGGCTACGCCGGCTTCTATCTCGTACGCAAGAACCTCTCGATGGCCATCCCGGCCATGGCCCCGCTCGGCTTCGAAAAGACCGAACTCGGCTTCGTACTGGGCCTCAACGCCGCCGCCTACGCCCTCTCCAAGTTCCTGATGGGCAGCGTTTCCGACCGCTCCAACGCCCGGGTATTCTTGCCCCTCGGCCTTATCCTGTCGGCCATTTCCATGTGCTTCATGATCGTCCCGATCCAAATGATCGGCGCGGATCACAAGGCCCTCGCCATCCTGGTAATGGGCATCCTGAACTTCCTCGTGGGATGGTTCAACGGCATGGGCTGGCCCCCCTGCGGGCGCGTCATGACGCACTGGTTCTCCGTGAGTGAACGGGGCACGATGATGAGTATCTGGAACTGCGCGCATAATGTGGGCGGTGCCCTCGTGGGCCCGATGGCCACGTACGGCGCGGCCTGGTTCGGCAGCTGGTTTTACGGCGCGCACGAGGAGTTGTACTTCCTCATCGGCACGTTCGCTTTCCCGGCCGCCGTCGCGATCTTCATCGCCCTGCTCGCCTATATCCTCCTCCGGGACACACCGCAATCCTGCGGGCTCCCCTCCGTGGAGAAGTGGCGGAACGACTATCCCAAGAACTACTCCGAGAAGCAGGAGAAAGCCATCTCCGCGAAGGAGATCTTCTTCGAGCACGTCCTGAACAACAAGTTCCTCTGGTACATCGCCCTGGCGAACGCCTTCGTCTATATGGTCCGCTACGGCTGCCTGGACTGGGCCCCGACCATCCTGACGGAAAAGGGCATCGACCTCAAGAGCGCCGGCTGGGCCTACTTCGCCTATGAGTTCGCGGCCATCCCGGGCACGCTCCTCTGCGGCTGGCTCTCGGACAAACTCTTCCACGGGATGCGCGCCCTCCCGACCATGATCTTCATGGCCCTCGTGGCAGTGTTCATCGCCCTGTATTGGGCGTTCATCGACAACCTGACGATGGTGATCATCTCGCTCATCGGCATCGGCTTCTTCATCTACGGGCCGGTCATGCTCATCGGCGTGCAGGCCCTGGACCTCGCGCCGAAGAACGCTTCCGGCACGGCCGCCGGTCTCACCGGTTTCTTCGGCTATTTCTTCGGAACCTTCATCCTCGCGAACTCGGTCATCGGCCTGGTGGCCCAGAAGGCGGGCTGGAGCGTAACCTTCGCGATGCTCCTCGGGGCCTGCGTCCTCGCCATCCTGTTCATGGGCCTGACCTACAAGGAAGAGCGGTATCTCCTGAAGAAGGGAGCAAAGAAGGACTGACACTTTGGCAGAGGTTTTGCCTCTGGCAGATAATTTGATTAACTTTGCGCGGTCTCGCCGGTACACCCGGCGGACCGCGTGTGTTTTTAAGTGATTGAACCATGGCAGACAAAAAGAAGAAAGATACTGGAAAACAGGAAGTTGTAAAGGACGAGAAGCAACTTGAAGCGCTTCAGAACCAACTGGCCGACGCCCTGAAGAAAGTGGACGAGACGGAGAAGAAAGCGGAGGAGACCGCGAAGAAGGCCGAGGAGCAGAAGAACGATTTCCTGCGCCTGATGGCAGAGTTTGACACGTTCCGCCGCCGTACCGCCGAGGAGAAGCTCGAACTGGTGAAATCGGCCTCGGCCGACACGATCAAGGGCCTCCTCCCCGTCCTGGACGACTGCGAGATCGCCCTGGCGCAGCTGGAGAAATCCACCGACAGCGACGCTTCCAAGGAAGGGATCCAGCTCATCATGAACAAACTCATGGGCTATCTCAAGACCAAGGGGCTGGAGCGCATCGAGGCCAAGGGCGAGACCTTCGACACGGAGCTGCACGAAGCCGTCACCCTGTTCCCCACTCCGGACGAAAACCTGAAAGGCAAGGTCATCGACGTGGTCCAGACGGGCTACACCCTGGGCGGGAAGGTTCTCCGCTACGCAAAAGTGATTGTTGGAGCATAACGATATGGCACAGAAAAGGGATTACTACGAGGTACTTGGCGTGACCAAGTCGGCGACGCCCGACGAGATCAAGGCCGCCTACCGCAAGCTCGCGCTCAAATGGCACCCGGACCGCTGGGTGAACGGGACCGACGCCGAGAAGAAGACCGCCGAAGACAACTTCAAGGAGGCGGCCGAGGCTTACTCGGTCCTGAGCGACCCCGACAAGAAGGCCCGGTACGACCAGTTCGGCTTCGCCGGCGACCAGATGGGCGGAGAAGGCGGATTCGACTTCGGCGGATTCGACCTGAACGACATCCTGAGGAACGTCTTCGGCGGCGGGTTCAACTTCGGCGGCGGCGGCGGATTCGACTTCGGGTTCGGCGGCTCCGGCAGCGGCCAGGCCCAGCAGCGCACCTACCGCGGCCGGGACATCCGTACCAGCGTCAAGCTCACCCTGGAAGAGATCGCCAGCGGCTGCGAGAAGGAAGTCACCATCGAACGGAACCGTCCCTGCCCCGACTGCCAGGGAAAGGGCGCCAAGAGCAGTGCCGATATCAAGACCTGCCCCACCTGTAACGGCCGCGGACAGACCCAGCGCGTGGTGAACAGCCTCTTCGGCCGGGCCGTCTCCTACGAGACCTGCCCCCAGTGCGGAGGCGAAGGCCAGGTCATCACCAACCCCTGCCGCCGCTGCAACGGCACCGGTCTGGAGCGCCGCCGTGAGACGGTGCGCGTGAAGATCCCCGCCGGCGTGGAGGAAGGGATGCAGGTGACCGTGCGCGGAGAAGGCCATTCCGCCATGCACGGCGGCACGAACGGCGACCTGCTCGTGGTCATCAAGGAGGAGGCCCATGCCAACCTCCGCCGCGACGGGAACAACCTCTTCTATACGCGCATCATCTCGGTGATGGACGCCATGCTGGGCTGCGAGATCTCCGTCCCCTGCCTGGACGGCAGTTACAAGGTCAAGCTGGACGCCGGCACCCAGTCCGGCACCGTGATCAAGCTCCGCGGCAAGGGACTTCCCTCCGTCCAGGGCTATGGGCGCGGCACCGGCGACCTGTACGTGAAGATCCTGGTCTGGATTCCGCGGAAACTCTCCCGCTCCGAGAAGGAAATGATGGAGTCCATCCGGAACAATACGACCTTCACGCCGGACCTCAGCCGGGACGACAAGGCGATTTTTGACAAGGAAAAGAATATTTTCTAGAAAAAATTTGCGCAATCCGAAAATTGTTCCTACATTTGCAGTCCCGAAACAAGCAACCTCTTGCCACGGAGTGAAACGGTAAAGTTGCGCCTGAGGTTCGGAGCATTGAAATTATGGATTTGATTAAAGTAGCAGAGCAGGCTTTTGCCAGTGGCAAGGCCGCTGAATTCCCGGAGTTCAAGGCTGGTGACACGATCACCGTGACCTACCGGATCAAGGAAGGAGACAAGGAGCGTGACCAGAAGTTCCGCGGTGTCGTCATCCAGATGAAGGGTGCGGATCCTTTCACCAAGACCTTCACCGTCCGCAAGGTTTCCGGCGGTATCGGAGTTGAGAGAATCTTCCCGTTCACCTCTCCGTTCATCGACAAGATCGAGGTCAACAAGTACGGTAAAGTGCGTCGCGCACGTATCTTCTACCTCCGCGACCTGACCGGTAAGAAGGCCCGCATCAAGGAAAGAGTCTACAAAGCTACTGAAAACGAATAAGCCGCAAGGCAACTGGCTCCTTAGCTCAATTGAATAGAGCATTTGACTACGGATCAAAAGGTTACAGGTTTGAGTCCTGTAGGTCCTGTAGGAGTCACTTCTGAAAAGAGCTAAAATTCTGAAAATCAGAGTTTTAGCTCTTTTCTTATATCTCATTTGCCCGAAATATGCCCGAAAGAATATCTTTCCAGTCTCTCTTTAGATGGAGTATATTTTGTAAATTTGCACTCGATAACAATAGCATTTTCAGAGATGTATATTGAAAAGCCAGTTGATGTACTGATCCCCTTCGATCTGGGAAGTATAGATATCCGATATCGCAACCCTGTCAGGGCATTTGTTATAATCATCTTCTTCGTTGCACTTATAGGCTTTTGCCTTTATTCTTTCTCCGAAAAGATGATTGCGTCGGGGAGCGCCGCGTCTGCAGCGTTCAAATTGATTAAGGATGTCCTCAAATTTTTCCTCGTTTGGATTGGGTGCAGTATTTCCTTCAAGGTACTCCTCTACTCGGTGAATTCCAAACGAGTCAATGGCGATAGTAACGGGGAACCCATTACTAAAAATGTCAAGACTCCATTTGCCAGAGAGCGCTCTGAGTCCGTTGAAGAGTTCACCGTCACGTATCTAAGGTCTCATCGCGAGCGTTGGCAGATTGGTTGCCTGTACCTGGCGCTTCTGAACACTTATCAGATTAAAGACAATATCAATCTATTTTATGACTATCTAACGAGCCGCTATCCGGATTTACGGACAACCGCCGTGAGGAACTGGCAAACCGCCATAAAACAAGTCAATGAGAGGATACGCTCCAACGACGACGAATGCCAGGATGAAATTGAAGAAATTTCGAAGGAACTGAAAGAGTTCGTTTAGAGTGCGTTCGCGAACAAAACGCACGAAACGCATTTTTATCTGATTTAGTTTTGCAACCGTCATTCCACAAGGGATGGCGGTTTTAATATTTATCGGAAATATGGATACGTTTATGAACATTATCGGTGAGGGGCACGCCAATGTGATTGTACAAGTAAAGGCAGAGGACCTGCTGCGCTTTGCCGATGCCATCTGCGAAAAAGTCCAGACGAACACCTTGGAGATGCTCGCCCAAAAAGAACAAGATGAGCTGATTTCCAAGAAGGAAGCGAAAATACTGCTAGGCGGAGTAAGTGACGCCACGCTATGGCGCTGGGAAAAGGAAGGATATTTGATTCCGGAGCGCTTCGGGCGGAAGATCATGTACCGCAAGAGTGAAATCCAAGGCCTCATGATAAAACGCTGATGCTTAATATAGATGGCATCTTCGTCCCAAGCCATGCAGGCTTCACTTCAAATGATTGCGGTATGTACTGTAGTGAGAAAAGCATTGCACAATACCTCGGTTGTAGGCGGGAGTGTGTCTCCAGAGCCATTCAAAGCTTATTGAGGAAAAAAATTATCGAGCAATCGCCGACACGTCATAAGCCAGGAAACACCCGCTGTTACTATGTTACAAAAAGTCACATAGGGATGTGCGAAAAGGTCACATTGCCTGGCGCTAAAAAGTCACACAATAATAAAAGGGATGAAAAAGTGATTATTTATAAACAGACTTCATATGGCCACATCTTTAAATCTCAAGGAGCGGATTCAGAAAATACTGGAACTGCAGCAAAAAAATTCGACGGAACTTCCCGCCTCTAAGTTCCGGAGCATAAAACCGGATATCCTGGAGGTGAAGGAATACCTGTCGATGCGTTATAAGAACCTGGTCGAGTCCCGAGGCAAAAGCATTCTATGGAATGAACAGACACTTGCAGCCATTGATTATGTGGCGTTATGGCTATTTACGCCCCAACGAGATGGGCTTTTGCTTTACGGCAAATA